>NZ_BATA01000015.1 GCF_000474235.1 Halarchaeum acidiphilum MH1-52-1 | reverse complement strand
CGACCGTCTCCTCCTCGTCGGCCGATATCGGCTCGGACTCGACGAGATCCGCCTCGTAGCCGGATCGTTTGACCTTCCCACGGAGTTCGTCGGTGTCGACGTCGCCCTCGACGGTCGCGATCCCGGAGTCGAGATCGACCGCGACGTCGCCGGCTCCCGAGGCCTCCGAGAGCGCGCCCGAGACGATGTCGACGCAACCGTCACAGCCCATACCGTGCACGCGGAGTTTCGTCGCCATACCCGCCCCTTCGACCGGGTGCCCTTAGGGTGTTGTGGGAACCCGGGGAGGGCATCGGCGTGACGCTGGCGCCGGCGTTATATCGCTACCGCCCCACCACCCCGATGAATGAACGCCCAGAAGCGACGGGCCGCGGGGTACGTCGCGCTGCTCGTCGTCACCGTCACCGGCTACGCGCTCGCCTACCAGTGGGGGATGGCGCACCTCGAAGGGCGACCGGTGACGCTCGTCCGCGCGCTCGAAGTGACGGTGCAGTCGTTCACCTCGACGGGGTACGGCGAGGACGCACCGTGGGCGACGGCGCCGATGAACGTGCTCGTCATGCTGATGCAGCTCACCGGGCTCGTCCTCCTCGTGCTCACGCTGCCGCTGTTCGTCGCCCCGTGGGTCGAGCGCCGTCTCGAAATCGATCCCCCGACGTCGACGGCGCTCGACGATCACGTCGTCGTCGCCGGCTTCTCCGCGCGCGGCGAGACGCTCATCGACGAACTCGCCGCGGCCGGCGTCCCCCACGTCATCCTCGTCGGGGAGCGCGAGGCCGCGCGCCGCCACCACGAGGCCGGCCGCGCCGTCGTCTTCGCCGATCCCGAGACGGCCGCGGGATTCGAGGCCGCGAACGTGGCGAGCGCGCGCAGCGTCGTCCTCGACGACACCGACGAGGCGAACGCGATGATGGCCCTCTCGGCGCGCGCCGTCGACGACGACGTCCGCATCGTCAGCTTCGCTGAGTCCAGCGACGTCGCCACGTATCTGGAGTACGCGGGCGCTGACGAGGTGCTCAGCCCGCACGCCATTCTCGGGCGCTCGCTCGCCGATAAGGTGACCGCCGCCGTCAGTACCGACCTCGGCGAGACCGTCGAGATCGGCGAGGACTTCGCCGTCGCGGAGATGCCGATTCAGGCCGGCAGCGACCTCGACGGCACCACCCTCGCGGAGAGCAGGCTCCGCGAGCGTACGGGCGTGAACGTCGTCGGCGCGTGGTTCGAGGGGGAGTTCGTCGGCGGTCCCGAGCCGGATCGACCGATCGACCGCAACGCGATCCTGCTCGTCGCGGGTCGCGAGGAGGATCTCGAATCCCTCAAGGAACTCACGCTCTCCGAGCACCGTTCGCACACCCGCGGTCCCGTCGTCGTCGCCGGCCACGGCGAAGTCGGCTCGACCGTGAAGAACGTCCTCGACAGTCAGGGCGTCGAGAACACCGTCGTGGACGTCGCGGACGAGCGCGCGATCGACGTCGTGGGTGACGTCTCCGATCCGAGCGTCCTCGACGAGGCCGGCGTCGACGACGCGACGGCGCTCGTCTTCGCGCTCGGTGAGGACACCGACACGGTGTTCGCCACGCTCGTCGCGCGCGAGGAGACGATGGACCTCGAGATCGTCGCCCGCGTCGACGAGCGGGATTCCGCCTCGAAGGTCTACGCCGCCGGCGCGGACTACGTCATGGCGCTCGCGACCGTCAGCGGGCGGATGCTCGCCGACACCATCCTCGGCGAGGACGTCATGAGTCTCGACACCGGCGTCACCATCATTCACACCGACGCCCCCGATCTCGCCGGGCGGACCCTCGCCGGCGCGGACGTCCGCGACCGCACCGGGTGCACCGTCATCGCCGTCGAGCGCGGCGATGCCGTCCGCACCGATCTCCCGCCGGACTTCGAGTTCCGCGAGGACGATCGCCTCGTCGTCGCCGGCACCGACGAGGCCGTCGCGTCGTTCAATGATTTCGTCGGCTCCGTTACCACGGTCGACTCTCGCGACCGCGACTGACTCGTCTTCGACTCACCGCTATCCCGCACATACTTATGTTGGCTGAGCATAGACGACCCACGGACAGCATCGAGAGGAGATGTCGGTACACTCAGCAGACATGCCATACAAGATCGACGGCGCCCTCCCGCCGGAACTGCTCACGGAGGTCGAGGCGGGTACGAACCTGCTCGTCAGCGGTCCGGCGATGTCGGGAAAACGTCAGCTCCTTCTGAAGCTCCTCGCTCGCGGCGCGAGCGAAGGGGAGGGGTCCGTCGTCGTGACCTCCCGAAACCCCGCCGGGGACGTCATCGACGACTACCTCGACGTCCGTCCCAGCGACGGACACGATTTCCTCCGCGTCATCGACTGCGTCGGCTCCGACGTGGAGACGGACGTCGAGGGGGCGCGCGTCCACGACGTCTCCTCGCCGGGCGATCTCACCGGTATCGGAATCGAGTTCTCCGAGATCGCCCGCGAGGCCGAGGAGACGGACCGACGGCGCGTCCGCGTCGGCTTCGACTCCCTCTCCCCGCTCCTCATGTACGTCGACCTCCAGCGGCTCTTTCGCTTCCTCCACGTCTTCACCAGTCAGATCCAGAGTCGCGACTGGCTCGGGCTCTTCGCCATCGATCCCGACAGCCACGACCAACAGGAGGTCAACACCATCAGCCAGCTCTTCGACGGGATGATCGAGATCCGCCTCGCGGACGGCGGCGGCCGCGAGGCGCGCGTTCGCGGCGTCACCGACGCGCCGACGGACTGGGTCGCGTTCGACTGACCGCGACCGTCTTCCGTGTCGGGTCGCCCGCGGCGGATACACGAAGGCCTGCGCTCCCTCGTGCTACCGTTCCGCTTCGTGTTCCCCGTGCACTGTCGCCGCCACCGTCTCCCGCTCGGGCGCGTAGGCGACGTGTGTCTCGCAGTCGCAGTCCGACGCGCCGAGACCGGGGATCGGCTCGGCCGCGTCGTTCAGCGCGCGGGCGATCGCGCACTCGTGATCCCTGTTCTCGGTGACGTAGACGGCGTCGAGGCGCGTCTCCGGGTGGCCGGTGAGGGAGTCGACGTGCCAGTGGCGGACGTCGTGTTCGCCCGCGGCGACGCGGCGGTGGCGTTCGACGCGCGAGAGACCGCCGGGACCGAAGGCGGAGCCGGTGTAGGCGTACCAGCCCGGATCGAGGCGGCGCTCGCCCGCGGCGCCGAAGGTGACGTCGGTGCTCGCGGGGAGCGAGACGAGGAGCGTGTACGTGCCGGGATCCACGCCGTCACGAAGGCGCTCGACGGCGAAAAACCTACAGGTAACCCTCCTCGACGAGGCGCTCGACGGCCTCGGCGAGGCGCTGCTTGCTGTTCGCGTAGGAGACGCGAGCGTAGCCGGGTGCGCCGAACGCGGAGCCGGGGACGGTCGCGACGTGCGCGTCCTCGAGGGCGTTCGTGCACCACGACTGGTCGTCGTCGTCGACGGGGAGCATCATGTAGAACGCGCCCTCGGGCGTCGCGGGCTGGACGCCGTGCTCGGCGAGCAGATCGAGGAGGAACTCGCGGCGCTCCGCGAAGGCCTCGACCATCTCCTCGACGGCCGCCTCGGTGTTTTCGAGGGCTTCGACGCCCGCGTACTGGACGAAGTGCGTCGCGGAGGAGACGGAGTGCGACTGGATCTTGCCGGCCTCGGCGATGACGTCCGCGGGCGCGGCGAGGTAGCCGAGGCGCCACCCCGTCATCGAGTAGGCCTTCGAGAAGCCGTTGATCGTGACGGTGCGCTCGTACATGCCCTCCAAGCCAGCGAGGCTGACGTGCTCCGCGCCGTAGTTGATATGCTGGTAGATCTCGTCGCTGATGACGGTGATGTCGTGCTCGACGGCGAGGTCGCGCACGCCCTCCATGGCTTCGCGGGAGTAGACGGCGCCCGTCGGGTTGCTCGGGGAGTTCACGACGAGCAGTTCGGTGTCGCCGCTGACGGCGTCGGCGAGGTCGTCGAGGGCGGGTTCGAGCTGGAAGTCGTGGTCGGCGAGGTCGACGCGCGTCAGGTCGGCGCCGGCCATCTTCGCCATCGCCTCGTAGGAGACCCACGCGGGGTCGAGGAGGACGACCTCGTCGCCGCGATCGACGACGGTCTGGAAGGTCTCGAAGAGCGCCTGCTTCGCGCCCGGCGTGACGATGACGTTGCCGGCGTCGTAGTCGAGTCCGTCGTTCTGTAGCTTCGCCGCGATGGCCTCGCGGAGCGCGGGGACGCCGTTCGACGGCGCGTACCCCGTGTCGCCGCGCTCGACGGACTCCTCGGCGGCTTCGACGACGTTCTCCGGGGTGTCGAAGTCGGGTTCGCCGACGGAGAGGTCGACGACGTCCTTCCCTTCGGCTTCGAGTTCCTTCGCGAGGTTGCTCACCGCGAGCGTCGCGCTCGGTTCGACACGCGTGATGCGGTCTGCGAATTCCATGTGTTAGAGGTCCTCCAGTGTGTCCGCGAGGTCGATCGCGCTCTCGACGGCCTCGGCGCCCTTCTCGACGCGCTCTCTGGCCTCCGCGCCCGACATTCCGGGACCGGAGACGCCGAGCGTCACGGGGACGTCGCGCTCGAGGCTCACGTCGCTGAGCGTCGACGCGATGGCGTGCCCGATGACCTCGTCGTGATCGGTGTCGCCGGTCACGATGGCGCCGAGCACCGCGACGGCGTCGACGTCGGAGCGGCGGGCGAGGCGGTCGGCGACGAGCGGCGCGTCGTACGCGCCCGGTACGTGGACGGTCTCGACGACCGTCGCATTGGCCGCGTCGGCGGCGTCGCGGGCGGCCGCCTCCATCCCTTCGGTGACGCTGCGGTTGAACTCGGCGACGACCAGTCCCAAGGACACCATGCGTGAGACGTCCACCCGGGCCGGCAAAACGCTACCGTTCTCCGGTGCGCCGTCCGACCGCGGGCGACGGCCGTCTTCAGAAACAGTTACCCGATCCCATCGCGACGCTTCGAGCAGATGACCGACACGGATCGCCGCGTCGCCGCCGGCGTCGTCGCCGCGACGGCCGTCGCGCTCGTCGCCCGCTTCCTCGCGCTCGGGTATCGCGTCGCCCACTGGGACGAGGGCCGCGTCGGCTACTGGATCCTCCGCTACGCCGAGACGGGGCGGTACACCTACCACCCGATCGTTCACGGCCCGTTCCTCTTTCAGGTGAACCGGTTCGTCTTCGACGTCGCGGGCGCGAGCGACGCGACGATGCGCACCGTCGTCGCGCTCGTCGGCGGTCTCCTCCCGCTGACCGCGTGGCTCCTGCGCGATCGCCTCTCGCGCGTCGAGACCGTCGTCCTCGCCGTCGCCCTCGCGGCGAACCCCCTGCTCCTCTACTACTCGCGGTTCATGCGCAACGACGCTCTCCTCGCCGCGTTCGCGTTCGCCGCGTTCGCCTTCCTCGTCCGCGCGTACGACACCGGCCGGCGGCGCCACCTGTACGCGGGCGCGCTCGCGCTCGGTCTCGCCTTCACGACGAAGGAGAACGCGCTCGTCTACGTCGCCTGCTGGATCGGCGCGCTCGCGCTCCTCCTCGACTGGCTCCTCGTCACGGCGCGCGCCCGCGACCGCAGCGCCGGGACCGCCCTCCGCGAGCGCGCCGTCGCCACCGCTCGTGGTCTCCGCCGCTGGGCGCGCGACGTCGTCGGCGCAGTCGTCGTCTTCTTCGCCGTCGTCGTCTTCTTCTACGCGCCCCGCCCGGAACTCGGGCACGCCCTGACGCACCCGAGCGAGTTCCCCGGCGTCGTCTCGCGCGCGACGATCGGTTCCGTCGAGAAGTTCGCGGACACGTGGGTCGGCGGACACCCGCACAGCTACGTTCACTTCCTCGTCGACGACCTACACACGCTCGTCGGGGGCGCGCTCGTCCTCACCCTCCTCGCCGTCCTCGGCTTCCTCTACGATCGCTACACGGACGGCGGTCCGCGGCCGGTCGTCGCCTTCGCGGGCTACTGGGGTGGCGCGTCGCTCGTGATCTACCCCGCGATCTCCGACATCTCGGCGCCGTGGGCGATGATCCACGTCGTCGTCCCGCTCGCCGTCCCCGCGGCCGTCGGCGGCGGCCTGCTCGTCCGCGGTCTCCCCCGCTCGCTCGCCGACGCGGTCCGGGGACGTTCGCGCGACGTCGGTATCGGGACCGTCGTCTCGCTCGCATCGGTCGCGATCCTCCTCGGGTGGGTGGCGTTCACCGGGATCTCGACCGCCTTCGTCCACCCCGAGCGGTCCGGGCCGCTCGTCCAGTACGGCCAGCCGAACGCGCACATGGAGGACACGCTCGCGGAGATCGACGACGCGGTCGCGGCCAACGCGAACGCCTCGGGCCCGGACGTGCTCTACTACGGCGGGCACTTCTACGCGGCGAGCGAACCCGCCGCGGCGCCGGACGAGTCGTTCTCCGAACCCGGCCACTGGACGTGGCGCCTCCCGCTGCGTGGTACTTCGAGGCGATGGGCGCGCGAACGTCGAGCGTCGGCCACCCGGACGCGCTGAACGACACGACGGCGCCCGTCGTCGTGACTCTCGCGCAGAACTACGACGCGGTCGCGCCGAAGCTCGACGGATACCACTCGACGACCTACCGGCTCACCGCGACCGACACGCCGACGGTGTTCTTCGTGCGCAACGACACCGCCGGAGCGTCGACGGGGACCACGAATGCGTCCGTGCGATCGCCCGCGAACGCGACGACCGCACCCACACGTTCGTGAATATCCCCATCAGACTCCGACAACCCTTATACACTCCCGTCCACATCTCCGGGTATGCAGACGCCACCCGGGACCACGCTCGGCGTCGTCGGCGGCGGCCAGCTCGGTCGGATGCTCGCCGAGGCCGCGTCGCCGCTCGGCGTCGACGTGATCGTCCTCGATCCGACGCCGGACTGCCCCGCGGCCACGCCCGCGGCCGATCACATCGAAGGCGACTTCGACGACCCCGAGGCGTTCGCCGCCCTCGCCGAGCGCGCCGACGCGCTCACGTTCGAGATCGAACTCGCGGACGCCGACCTGCTCGCGGACGTCGAGGTCCCCGTCCACCCCGACCCGTGGACGCTCCGCACGACCGAGGACAAGCTCGCGGAGAAGGAGACCCTCGACGAGGCGGGCGTCCCCGTGCCCGCGTACCGCCGCGTGGACGACGCCGCGGATCTGGAGACCGCCTTCGACGACCTCGGCGCGCCGCTGATGGTGAAGGCTCGCCACGGCGGGTACGACGGCCGCGGCAACCACGTCGCGGCGACCGTCGCGGACGCCGAGGACTACTTCGGCGACCTCGACGGACTCGTCGCCGAGGAACTGCTCGACTTCGAGCGCGAACTCTCCGCCATCGGGACGAAGGGCGCGAGCGAGAACACGCAGTTCCCGATCGCCGAGAACGTCCACGAAGAGGAGATCCTGCGCGAGACGCGCGTCCCGCCGGCCGCGAGCGACGACGTGGTCGCCGAGGCGCGCGCCGTCGTCGCGGACGTCCTCGACGTCCTCCGCGGGCGCGGCGTCTACGGCGTCGAACTCTTCGAGGTCGACGGCGAGGTGCTCGTGAACGAGATCGCCCCGCGCCCGCACAACTCCGGGCACTACACGATCGAGGGCGCCGTCACCTCGCAGTTCGAGCAGCACGTCCGGGCGGTCCTCGGCCTGCCGCTCGGCGATCCCTCGCTCCGCGACTCGACGGCGATGGTGAACGTGCTCGGCGACGTCGCGGAGACGAGACCGGCCGCGCTCTCCGGCGTCCCCGAGGCGCTCGCCGTGCCGACCGCGGCGCTCCACTGGTACGGGAAGCGCGACGTGCGCCCGCTGCGGAAGATGGGGCACGTGACGGCCATCGGTGACGACGTCGAGCAGGCGAGCGACCGGGCGAACGAGGCGCGCGACGAACTCTCCTTCGAGTGACCATGACGAGCATCACGGACCCCGATCTCGACGAGGCACAGGACGCGGTGGACGAACTCTGCGCGGCGTTCCGCGCGGAGGCGGAACGCGAGCGCGAGGCGACGCCCGACGTCGGCATCGTGATGGGGAGCGACTCCGATCTCCCGACGATGCGCGGGGCGTCCGAGGCGCTGATCGACCTCGGCTTCGCGGAGGTGACGGACTACGACGACCCGCCCGCGGAGCGCTTCACCTTCGAGTCGTACGTCGTCTCCGCCCACCGGACGCCGGATCTGATGTACGCGTACGCGGAGACCGCGGAGGCGCGCGGTCTCGACGTGGTCATCGCGGGCGCGGGCGGGAAGTCCGCGGACCTCCCGAACATGACGGCCTCGATCGCGTATCCGGTCCCGGTCATCGGCGTGCCCGTGCAGGAGAAGTCCGTGGACTCCGTGATCGGGATGCCGACGGGCGCACCGCTGACCGCGGTCGACGCAGGGAAGTCGTACAACGCCGCGCTCTCCGCCGCACAGGTGTTGGCGCGCGAACACGACGATCTGCGCGACCGGCTGGTCGCGCTCCACGACGAGCGCCGCGAGGGCGTCGCCGACGTCTCGCGTCGCTTGCACGAACTCGGCACGTCCGCGTTCGAGGAGAGCGGCTGAAACCCCTGATTTCTTGGGTTTGGGGCGCGTCACAAAGAATCAACGTTTATACGCGTGGGGGGTGAAGTGCCGCGTGATACGGACGTATGAATCAATGGATCGCCGTCGGCGTGTTCGCCGTCGTGGCCGCCTCGATACCCGCCGTGATGATGAACACGTCGAGGCTGCTGCGGCCGAGCGTGCCGGAGAAAGGGAAAGAAACCGTCTACGAGAGCGGTGAGGTCCCGACGGGCGGGACGCGACTCAACTTCAACATCCAGTACTACATGGTCGCGCTGCTGTTCGTCGTCTTCGACATCGAGACCGTCCTGATCTTCCCGTGGACCGTTATCTATCAGGACGCCGTCGGCGCGGCCGGCCTCGGGTCGGCGCTCGCCCCGATGTTGGTCTTCATCGCAGTTCTCGTGATCGGGCTGGGCTGGGCGTGGCGGACGGGCGTCATCCGCTGGGTGTCGAGCGCAGACACGGAGTTCAACACATGAGTAGGGAGAAACCCCGCGACGACATCATCGACACGACCGCACCGCAGACGAAGACCCGCGAGGACCGCATGTCCGAGGTCGACTCGCGGTTCAACTCGACGCTTCGCGAGGCGTTCGGCTCCACGCCGTTCATCCTCACGAAGTTCGATTCATTCATGAACTGGGTACGTGGCTCCTCGATGTTCATGCTCCAGTTCGGGATCGCGTGCTGTAGCATCGAGATGATGCACACGTACGCCGTCAAACACGACCTCGACCGCTTCGGCTCCGGCGTACCGCGCGCCTCGCCGCGACAGGCGGACGTGATGATCGTCCCCGGGACGATCGTCTCGAAGTTCGCTCCGCGGATGAAGCGGGTCTACGACCAGATGCCCGAGCCGAAGTTCGTCGTGAACATGGGCTCGTGTTCGACGTCCGGCGGGCCGTTCCAGCAGGGCTACAACGTCGTGAAGGGCACCGAGGAGGTCATCCCCGTGGACATCCACATCCCGGGCTGTCCGCCGCGTCCCGAGGCGCTCGTCTACGGCATCGCCAAACTGCAAGAGCGCGTCCGGAACGGCGAGACGTCCCCGGTGACGGTCAAGCCGTACGAGCTCGAGCAGTTCGGCGACCTCGAGACGGACGAACTGGTGGAGAAGCTCGCCGACGACATCGACGAGGAGAGCCTCGTCATGCGCTACAACTGGGCGGATTCGCCATGAGCCAGACGGAAGAACCGGCGGACGGGGAGGCGGAGCCGGAGGAGTCGCCCGCGCGCGGCGTCGACTACGACGCGATCGAGGGACTGCTCGGCGACGCCGTCGTCTCCCGTGAGACCCACCGGAACGCCGAGGGGTTCGTCGTGCGCGCCGACCGCGTGCAGGACGCCCTCTCGTCGCTCAAGGAGGAGGCGGGCTTCGATCACCTCTCGAACGTCACCGCACAGGAGTACGCCGATCGCTTCGAGTCGATCTACCACCTGAAGAAGTACGACGACCCGACCGAGGAGGTCTCCGTCGTCGTGCCGACGCCCCGCGATCGCCCCGTCAGCCAGAGCGCCGAACCGGTCTTCCGGACGGCCGACTGGCACGAGCGCGAGGCGTACGATCTCGTGGGAATCGAGTACGACGAGCACCCCGACCTCCGGCGGATCCTCCTCCCGGAGACGTGGCAGGGACACCCGCTCGGGCGCGACTACAACCAAGACAAACCCCAGATCGTCACGTTCGAGGAGCACGAGAACCCGCTCGCGGACGATCATCGCGACGCGGACACGATGCTCGTCAACATCGGTCCCCACCACCCGGCGACCCACGGCGTCCTCCACTTGAAGGCGGTGCTGGACGGGGAGACGGTCGCGGACGTCGAGTCCGACATCGGCTACCTGCACCGCTGCGAGGAGCAGATGGCCCAGTCCGGGACCTATCGGCACCAGATCATGCCGTACCCCGACCGCTGGGACTACGGCTCCGCCGGCATCCTCAACGAGTGGGCGTACGCGCGCGTCGCCGAGGACTTGAACGACATCGAGGTCCCCGAGTACGCGCAGGTCGTTCGGACGATGAGCGCCGAACTCTGTCGGATCGCGGCTCACCTGCTCGCACTCGGGACGTTCTGCCTCGACATCTACGGCGACTTCACCGCCATCTTCATGTACGCGATGCGGGACCGCGAGGTCGTCCAGAACATCCTCGAGGACCTCACGGGCCAGCGCATGATGTTCAACTACCTCCGTCTCGGGGGCGTCGTCTGGGACGTTCCCGAGCCCCGCGAGGAGTTCTTCGCGCAGGTCCGGGAGTTCCTCGCCGACCTCCCGAACCGCATCGACGAGTACCACGACCTCATCACGGAGAACGAGCTGTTCCAGCTCCGGACGGTCGATACCGGCGTCCTCGAACCCGAGACGGCGAAGGAGTACGGCGTCACCGGGCCGGTCGCGCGCGCCTCCGGGATCGACTACGACCTCCGACGCGACGACCCGTACGGGTATTACGAGCACCTCGACTGGGACGTGATCACGGACGACGGGAAGGACAACTACTCGCGCCTGCTCGTCCGGATGCGCGAGGTCGAGCAGTCCGCGCGGATCATCGAGCAGTGCGTCGACCTCCTCGAGGACTGGGACGAGGAGGAGCGCGAGATTCAGGCGAACGTCCCGCGGACGCTGAACCCCGAGCCTGACGCCGAAGTGTATCGCGCCGTCGAGGGCGCGAAGGGCGAACTCGGCATCTACATCCGCTCGGACGGGACGGACACGCCCGCGCGCTTCAAGATCCGGAGTCCCTGCTTCTCGAACCTGCAGGCGCTCCCGGAGATGGCCGAGGGCGAGTACGTCCCCGACCTGATCGCGACGCTCGGCAGCCTCGACATCATCCTCGGTGAGGTGGACCGCTGATGGCGACGGCACCGGTCGCGATCGCCGAGTGGCTCGGCTACGCCACGCCGCCGCTCTGGCTCGAGATCGTCCTCGACGCCGTGATCGCGGGCGTCGTCGTCACGATCATGCTGACGACGTCCGCGCTCGCCGGCCCGTGGGCGAAGCGGAAGATCACCGCGATGTTCACCGACCGCATCGCCATCAACCGCAACGGCCCGGGCGGCATCACGACGATCGCCGCCGACGCGGTCCGCCTGATGTCGAAGGAACTCATCATCCCGGACGGCGCCGATCGGCCGGCCTTCGACATCGCGCCGGCCATCCTCCCGCTGTCGGCGCTGCTCGGGTTCGCCGTCATCCCGATGGGGAGCGGGCTGCAGCTCGCCGACCCGGAGATCGGTCTCGTCTACGTCTTCGCGGTCTCGAGTATCGCGAGCGTCGGCATGGTCGTCGGGGGGTACGCCTCCGGGAGCAAGTACTCCCTGCTCGGCTCGATGCGATCGGTCGCGGAGAGCATCGCCTACGAGATCCCGCTCGTCGTCACCGCGGCGTCCATCGTGTTGCTCGCGGGAACGCTCCGGCTGAGCGACATCGTCGCGGCCCAGCAGGGGACGCTGTTCACGGTCGCCGGCGTCTCGATCCCCGCGTGGTACGGCTTCCTCAACCCGTTCGCGCTCGCGCTCTTCCTCGTGACGAGCCTCGGGGAGGTCGGGCGCAACCCGTTCGACATCGGGGAGGCCGGCACCGAACTCGTCGGGGGGTACATCACCGAGTATTCGAGCATCTACTTCGTGCTCTTCTTCCTCGGCGAGTTCCTCCACATCTTCCTCAGCGGCGCGGTGATCACGACGCTGTTCCTCGGTGGTCCCGCCGGGCCCGGCCCGGCGTGGCTCGGGATCGTCTGGTTCGGCGTGAAGATCTGGGCGGTGTTCCTCTTCACGCAGTGGTGTCGCGCGGCGATCCCGCGCGTCCGCGTCGACCAGATGCTCGAGATCGGCTGGAAGGGACTCCTCGTCCTCTCCTTCGCGAACTTGGTTCTCACGGCCATCATCGTGGGAGTGATCCACACATGATCGGACTCCTCAAGTCGATGGCGACGACGATGAAGCACGCGCTGGACGGCAAGACGTTCACCGTCGAGTACCCGGAGGAGGCCCCCGAGGTCTCCCCGCGGTTCCGCGGCATCCACAAGTTCAGCCAAGAGCGCTGTATCTGGTGTCGCCAGTGCGAGAAGGTGTGTCCGAACGACACCATCCAGATCGTCACCGACGACAAACGGCAGGGCGAACAGTACAACCTCCACGTCGCGCAGTGCATCTACTGTCGGCTCTGCGAGGAGGTCTGTCCCGTGGACGCGATTCTCCTCACGGAGAACTTCGAGTTCACGGGCGACACGAAACACGACCTCGTCTACAACAAAGAACAGCTCGGGAACGTCCCGTGGTACAAGGACATCGACCCGCTGGCGGCCCGCGAGCCCGACCGGGGCGCGTGGGTCGGCGAGGGCGACGGGGAGGTCGACTACCAGTGAGTAGCCTCGAACTCGCGGCGTTCGTCGTCTTCGCGCTCGTGACGCTCGGCTTCAGCGCCGGCGTCGTGCTCTCGAAGCAGGCGTGGCACGCCGCGCTCTCGCTCGGCGGCGCGCTGTTCAGCGTCGCCGTCCACTACGTGATGCTCGGCGCCCAGTTCGTCGCGGCGATGCAGGTGCTCGTCTACGTCGGCGGCGTCCTCGTCCTGCTGGCGTTCGCCGTCATGCTCACCGAGCGCGACGAGAGCCCCGAGGAGGTGACGGCATGACGACGCGTCCCGAGCTCGCGACGGACGCGGATCTCGCCCGCGGCGCGGGTGCGATCGTGCTGTTCGTCGTGCTGGCCGGCGCCTTCCTGTTCGCGGATTTCGGGAGCGCCGCGTGGTTCCCGGCGGACGCCGCCGAGACCGCGGGCATCGGGTACGCGCTCCTCGGTCTCGTCGAACAGACGCCGCTGCTCTCGAAGGGGTTCCTCGCGGCGTTCGAGATCATCGACATCGCGCTCGTCGCGGCCGTCGTCGCGGCCGTCACGCTCGCGCGCAAGGATGGGGGTGAGGCGTAGATGGTCCCCCTCCGGTACTACCTCGTGTTCTCGGCGGCGATGTTCTGCATCGGCGTCTTCGGCGTCCTCGCGCGCCGGAACGCGCTCGTCTACCTCATGAGCGTGGAACTCATGTTGAACGCCGCGAACGTCGTCTTCGTCGCGGCGAGCGCGCAGTACGGGACGCTCTCGGGGCAGGTGTTCAGCCTGTTCACGATGGCGCTCGCCGCGGCGGAGGTCGCCGTCGGCGTCGGCATCGTCCTCGTCGTGTATCGGAACTTCAAAGACGTGGACATCACGAAACCGACGAGTATGAGGTGGTAAGATGGCGGGCGCACTCGCAGTCGCACCCGCGATACCCCTAGTGCCGTTCGCGGCGTTCCTCGTCGCGTTGCTCGTCGGCCACTACAAGCCGAACGCGCTCCCGCGGGGCGGCGCGCTCCCCGGGATCGCCGCGACCGCGATCTCGCTCGTCCTCTCGGCGCTGGCGTTCCTCGCGGTGAGCGGCGGAGCGGCGACGACTTCGCAGGTCTGGACGTGGGTCCCGGCCGCGCGCGCGTCGTTCGCGCTGACCTTCGGCGTGCTCGTCGATCCGCTCTCGGCGATGATGGTCGTGATCGTCAGCGGCGTCTCGCTGCTCGTCCACGTCTTCAGCCTCGGCTACATGAACGACGAGGGCGAGTCCGGCCTCCCCCGGTATTACGCCGGTCTCGGGCTGTTCACGGCGAGCATGCTCGCGTTCGCGCTCGCCGCGAACCTCCTGCAGGCGTTCGTCTTCTTCGAGCTCGTCGGCTTCTGCTCGTGGTGGCTCATCGGCCACTGGTTCCGCGAGTCGGGACCGGCGAGCGCCGCCAAGAAGGCCTTCCTCGTCACGCGCTTCGGTGACTACTTCCTGCTCGTCGGTCTCGTCGGCGTCCTCGGGACGTTCGGCACGGCGGCGTTCGCGGGCGACGCGTCCTTCCCGGCGCTCGCCCACGCGGCGCTAGAGGGCGAGGCGACCGTGCGCACGTTCGGGTTCACGCCCGAGACGTGGTTCACGGTCCTCGGACTCCTGATCCTCGGCGGCGTCATCGGGAAGTCCGCGCAGTTCCCCCTCCAGACGTGGCTCCCGGACGCCATGGAGGGTCCGACGCCCGTCTCCGCGCTCATCCACGCCGCGACGATGGTCGCGGCCGGCGTCTACCTCGTCGCGCGGATGTACGGCTTCTACGCGCTCACGCCGACCGTCCTCACGGTCATCGCGCTCGTCGGCGGCGGCACCGCGCTGTTCGCCGCGACGATGGCGCTCGTGAAGCGCGAGATCAAGCAGGTGCTCGCGTACTCCACCATCAGCCAGTACGGGTACATCATGCTCGGTCTCGGATCCGGGGGGTACGTCGCGGGCGTCTTCCACCTGCTGACGCACGCGACGTTCAAGGCGCTGCTCTTCCTCGGCGCCGGCGCGGTCATCATCGCGATGCACCACGACGAGGACATGTGGAAGATGGGCGGGCTTAAGAGCCGGATGCCCACGGTCTACTGGGCGTTCCTCTCCGGGTCGCTCGCGCTCGCCGGCATCGTGCCGTTCGCGGGCTTCTGGTCGAAGGACGCCGTGTTGCACCGCGCGCTCGCGGTCGGTCTCGGCGGGCAGCCGCTCGTGTTGTTCGCCTACCTCATGGGTCTCGTCGCCGTCTGCTTCACCGGGTTCTACACCTTCCGGATGGTGTTCCTCACCTTCCACGGTGAGCCGCGGAGCGAGACGGCGGCGAACGCCGACGCCGCGTCGGCGAACATGCGCGTCCCGGTCGCGGTGCTGGGCGTGCTCGCCGCCGTCATCGGCCTCGTGAACGTCGACCCGCTCAAGGGCGTCGTCGGGGACCACCTCCTGTTCCTCGAACGGTGGCTGAACGGCCCGCTGCCGGGACTCGCGGGCGCGACGGCCGAGCACTACCACGAGCTCGTCGTCGACGTCGCGGGCTTCCACGCCGCGTCGGTCAGCTCCATCGGTTCCGCCGTCCTCTCGCTCGTCTTCGCGCTCGCGGGCGTCGCGCTCGCGTGGACGTGGTACAACGTCCCGGAGCCGACCGAGAAGACGGACGCGCTCGGTCCCACGAAGACCCTGCTGTACAACAACTACTACCAAGACGAGTTCCAGACGTGGCTCGCGGAGGGCGTCGCCGAACCCCTCGCTCGCGCGGTCGACGTCGTCGACGGGAGCGTCGTCGACGGCGTCGTCGACGGCGTCTCCTCGACGAGTCTCGTCGCGTCCGATCGGCTCCGGCGCGTCCAGACCGGCGTCGTGACGACGTACACGACGCAGCTCGTCTTCGGGCTCGTCGTCTTACTCGTCATCGTCCTCCTCCTCGGGGGGTGGTTCTGACATGCTCGTAGAAGCCTTACTCGCCGTCACGCTCGTCGCCGCGTTCGCCGTGCTGCTCGTCCCATCGAAGTACGCCGGTCGCCTCGCGGCCGTCTGCAGTCTGCTTCCGCTCGTCGGAGCTGCTACGCGTACGCTACCTTCGACGGGGCGGGGAACGCGCTGCTCGGCGGGACACCGGCCTTCGAGACGACCGCCGCGTGGACCTCCATCGGCGGCTACGCGGTGGACTGGCACGTCGGTCTCGACGGCATCAGCCTCCCGCTCGTCCTTCTCACGGCCGTTCTGACGACGATCGCCGTCGTCGCGGCGTGGGACGAGATCGACGAGCGGCGCTCGCTGTTCTACGCGCTCTTGCTGTTCACGGAGGCGAGCCTGATCGGCGTCTTCTCGGCGCTCGACTTCTTCGTCTGGTTCGTCTTCTGGGAGTTCGTCCTCGTACCGATGTACCTGCTCATCGCGGTGTACGGCGGCCCGCGCCGGCGCTACGCCGCGATCAAGTTCTTCGTCTACACGAACGTCGCGAGCCTCGTGCTGTTCGTCGGGTTCGTGATGCTCGTCGCCGCGACGCCCGTCAGCACCTTCGAGTTCGCGCCCATCGCGCACGCCGTCCGCACCGGCGCGGTCCACGCCGCCTTCGGTCTCTCGGCGAGCGCGCTCACGGGCGTCGCGTTCCTCGCGCTCTTCTTCGGCTTCGCCGTCAAGAGCGCGTTCGTCCCGTTCCACACGTGGCTGCCGGACGCCTACACGGAGGCGCCGACGCCCGTCACCGTGTTGCTCGCGGGCGTCGTCACGAAGATGGGGACGTACTCGCTGCTGCGCTTCAACGTCACGATGTTCCCGGATCTGATCCGGCAGTGGGCGCTCCCCCTCGCCGTGCTCGCCGCACTCACCGTCCTCTACGGGGCGTTCGCGGCGCTCGCGCAGCGCGACGCCAAGCGCCTCGTCGCCTACACGTCGATCCCGTCGATGGGCTTCGTGCTCCTCGGGAGCGTCGCCGCGACGAACTACGGGATCGCGGGCGCGACCTTCCAGATGGTGAGCCACGGCCTGCTCGTGAGCGTCCTCTTCCTCGGCGTCGGGTACGTCGAGGACGCGACGGGGACGCGGATGGTGAACAAACTGAGCGGGCTCGCCGATCGGATGCCGGTCGCTGCGGCGGTACTCGTCGCCGGCGCGTTCGGCTACATGGGTCTCCCGCTCATGTCCGGCTTCGCAGGCGAGTTCTTCGTCTTCACCGGCTCGTTCGCCGCGCCGTACGCTCACGCGCAGCTCGTCACGGCCGTCGCGATGTTCGGCATCGTCGTCATCGCCGGCTACCTGCTCAGGCTCCTCCAGCGCGTCCTCATGGGTCCGTTCGAGGCGCCGGCTGCGGTGTCGGCGCGCTCGCGGCGCGACCTCGCGCCCGCCGTCGTCCTCGTCCTCCTCTCGATCTACCTCGGGGTCGCCCCCGGGACGTTCATGGGGGCGATTCAGGACGCCGTCGGGGCGCTCGTCACCACCCTCGGAGGTGGTCTCTAGATGCTACCGGCACTCACCCCGCAGTACGTCCTCGGTCTCGCCGCACTGCTCGTCCTCGTCGTCGACGCGATCGCGCCGACGACGCGGAAGAACGGACTGCTCGCCGGCATCGCGACGCTCGCGAGCGCGCTGAGCGCCGGCGTCGCCGCGTGGTTCCTCGCGGCCGGGACGGGGCGGACGGCGCTCTTCGACGGCGCGCTCGCCGTCGACGCCTCCACGCTGTTCTTCACGGTCGTCTTCGGCGCCGTCGCCGCGCTCGTCTCGCTCGCGAGTTACGATTACGTCCGCGACGAACCGCACCGCTCCGCGTACTACGCGCTCGTCCTGCTCGCGACCACGGGCATGTCGGTCATGGCGGCCGCGAACTCCCTCGTCACGGGGTTCGTCGCGCTCGAACTCGTCAGCCTGCCGGCGTACGCGCTCGTCGCGTACCTCAAGCACGACGAGGGGAGCGTCGAGGCCGGCCTGAAGTACTTCCTCGTCGGCGCGCTCTCCTCCGCGATCCTCGTCTACGGGATCAGCCTCGTCTACGCCGCGACGGGCGTCTTCGGCTTCGAGGCGCTCGCGCGCGCGGTGCACGGGAACGCGCACGTCACCGTGCTCGGCGCCGGCGTCGTCATGGTCATCGGCGGCTTCGCGTTCAAGACCGCGAGCGTCCCGTTCCACTTCTGGGCGCCGAGGCGTACGAGGGCGCGCCCGCGCCGGTCAGCGCGTTCCTCTCCTCGGCCTCGAAGGCCGCCGGGTTCGCCTTGGCGTTCCGGGTCTTCCTGCTCGCGTTCCCCGCGGCGGCGTTCGACCAACTGGGCATCCCGTGGACGGTCGTCTTCGCGGTGCTCGCCGTCGTCACGATGACGCTCGGTAACGTCGCCGCGGCGACGCAGGAGAACGTCAAGCGGATGCTCGCCTACTCCAGCATCGGCCACGCCGGCTACGTCCTCATCGCCCTCGCGGCGCTCTCCGGGCCGCCCGCGAGCGACGTCGACGTCGTCCGCGCGGGTCTCGCGCACCTGTTCGTCTACGGCTTCATGAACACGGGCGCGTTCCTCGTCGTCGCGCTCGCCGAGCGCTGGGGCGTCGGGCGCACCTTCGAGGACTACAACGGTCTCGGGCGCTCGGCCCCCGTCGCCTGCGCGGCGCTCGCCGTCTTCCTGTTCAGCCTCGCCGGTCTCCCGGTCGGGGGCGGCTTCTGGACGAAGTACGCCCTCTTCTTCGGCGCCGTCCAGTCCGGGCTCTGGTGGCTCGCCGCGGTCGGGATCGTGAACAGCGCGCTCTCGCTGTTCTACTACAGCCGGCTCGTCAAGGCCGTCTGGGTGAACGATCCCGCGGCGGCGATCGACGCCCGGGAGCGCCCGGTCGCGATCTACGCCGCCGTCGTCGTCGCCGCCGTCGTCACCGTCGCGCTGCTCGTCGCCCCCGACGTCGTCTTCTCGTGGGCGAACGCGGCGGCACGCGCCCTCGTGAGCGCGTAACTGGCGGAGACGGCAGGCTTTACTGCCCGTCGGCCCAGAGATAGAGCAGATGGTATCCCGTCTGGTGCTCGGCAGCGGGACGGTCGCGCACACCGTCCTCGATTCGGTGCGCGAGCGCTCCGGCGAACTGCTCGTGCTCGATCCCGACGAGAGCCGTATCGAGTCGCTGCGCAACGAGAAGGTCGCCGCCGAGCGGGCGGACGTCACCGATCCGGCGGCCGTCGAGCGTCTCGGCGGCGACCCCGATCTCGTCTTCGTCGCGAGCGACGACGTCACGGTGAACGCGCTCGCGACCGAGGCCGCCGCGGAGGCCTTCCCGGACGCCTACCTCGTCGCCTACACGGGGACGGGCGCGACGGCCGAACACCGGGCGACGTTCGCGGAGACCGCCGACCGGGTGTGTTCGGCCGGCGAGGCCCTCGTCGAACACATCGAGACGCGCGTCGAGCGCGGGACGGCCGCGCGGGCCCGTCACCTCCGCGAGATCCTCGAATCGATCGAGGGGTCGCTCACGGTGCTCGCCCACGACAACCCGGATCCGGACGCCATCGCGGCCGCGGTCGCGCTCTGCCGGATCGCGGAGGCGTTCGGCGTGGACGCGGAACCGTGTTACTTCGGCGACATCAGCCACCAAGAGAACCGGGCGTTCGTCAACCTCCTCGAACTCGAACTCACGCGCCTCGACGCCGAGGCGGAGCAGGAGTTCGACACCGTCGCGCTCGTCGATCACTCCGCGCCCGGCGTCAACGACCAGCTCGACCCGGAGACGCCGGTGGACGTCGTGATCGACCACCACCCACCGAAGGGCGAGGTGTCGGTCCCGTTCGCGGACATCCGGGAGGACGTCGGCGCGACGAGCACCATCGTGACGCAGTATCTCGACTGCTTCGACGTGGATCTCACGGAGGCGCTCGCGACCGCGCTCCTCTACGGTATCCGCATCGACACGAAGGACTTCAAACGCGAGATCACCCAGCAGGACTTCGAGGCGGCGGCCGCCCTCCTCCCGCACGCGAACATCGACGTCTTGGAGCGCATCGAGAGCCCGTCGATCAGCGCGGACACCTTCGAGGTCGTCGCGCGCGGCATCCGAAATCGCGAGGTCGACGGCGAGGTGCTGGCCTCCTGCGTCGGCGCGATCACCGACCGCGACGCCATCGCGCAGGCCGCGGACCGACTGCTCGCCATTCAGGGCGTGACCGTGACGTTCGTCTACGGGTTCATGGACGGGACGGTCTACGCCTCCGCGCGCGGCCGCGGGAACGACGTCGACCTCGGTGAGGTCCTCCGCGTCGCGTTCGACGGCGTCGGGAGCGCGGGCGGACACACCGACATGGCGGGCGCGCAGCTCCCGCTCGGCGTCTTCGATGCCGTGCAGGACGACGCGGGCGATACGCTCGCGTCCGTCCTCGAAGGAGCGATCACCCCGCGGTTCTTCGAGGCGGTGCGCGACGCGGCGAAGCCCGACGAGTCCGCGTCGCCGACGAGCGACGCGCGGGTCGAATAGCGCGCCGTCGCGGGTCGAATAGCACGCCGTCGCGGGTCGGGGAGAGAGAGCGGGGGGACCGCGTCCCGAACGGGCGTCGCGGGCGCGTCAACGCGTTTTTGTCCGTCGATCGCGTCGATTCGACTCGATGGACGAGCCGTTCGACGTCGAGACCGGCGGGAAGCCCCGCGTTCGTGACTACATGACGCGGGACGTCGCGACGGTCGCCCCGGAGGACACCGTCGCGGAGGTGACGCGACGCATCGTCGAGAGCGACGGCCACAACGGGTTCCCGGTGACGCAGGGCCGAAAGGTCGAGGGGTTCGTCACCGCCCGCGACCTGCTGGACGCGGACGACGTCACGCCGATGTTCCGCGTGATGTCGGACGACCTGCTCGTCGCGCACCCCGAGATGGACGTGAACGACGCGGCGCGCGTCATCCTCCGCTCGGGCATCCAGAAGCTCCCGGTGGTGGACGACGCGGGGACGCTCGTGGGCATCATCTCGAACGCCGACGTCATCCGCTCGCAGATCGAGCGCGCGACGCCGGAGAAGGTGGGGAAGCTCCTGCGAACGCTGGAGACGATCCACGACGTGGAGGCGAGCGAGGAGCGACGCGAGGTCGCGATCGCGGATCTCGTGCCGACGCAGGGGAAGGTGTACGCCGACGAACTGGAGGGCCGGCGCTACGAGATCGAACGCGGGCTGACGGAACCGCTAGTCGTCATCGACAACGGCGGCGACCTCTTGCTCGCGGACGGCCACCACCGCGCGATGGCGGCGCACACGACGGGCGTCGATCGCATGGACGCGTACGTCATCGTGCTCGGCGAGCGCGTCGACCTCGGGATGGCGCGGACGGCGCGCGAGGAGGGTCTCGAATCCGTCGAGGACGTGAACGTCGTCGACTACGCGCGCCACCCGCTCGTGGAGACGACCGAGCGATTTCAGTGATGCAATCCCGCGGTGATTCCCGCTTGTCGGTGTCGGTGTCTGTGACGGACGCCGCGGGCGGCGGCGCGCGTTGAGGTGCGGGGCGTGTTGAGGTGCGGGGCGTGGACGTCGCGCGCTGATCGTAACCGACGTGTCATCACTTAACTATCATTAACCATTGGTAAGGTTTATGCCCGTCTTCGACCATCGTATAGACGAATCATGGCTGACGAGGAACCCGCGGACGACGTGGAACTCGAGGCGCGACTCGCGGAACAGGAGGTATTCGAGCCGCCGGAGTCGTTCGTCGAGCAGGCCAACGTCACGGACGAGGGAATCTACGAGGAGTTCGAGGGGAACTGGCCCGAGTGTTGGGAGTCCGCCGCGGACCTCCTCTCTTGGTACGAGGACTACGATCAGGTGCTCGACGACTCGAATCCGCCGTTCTACGAGTGGTTCACCGACGGGAAGCTGAACGCCTCGTACAACTGCGTCGATCGCCATCTCGACGAGCGCGCCGACGAGGTCGCCCTCGAGTGGATCGGTGAGCCGGTCGACGAGGCGAACCGCTCGATCACGTACGAGGAACTCCACCGCGAGGTCAACGAGGCGGCGGCCGCCCTCCGCGACCTCGGCGTCGGCGAGGACGACGTCGTGACGATGTACATGCCGATGATCCCGCAGCTCCCGATCGCCATGCTCGCGTGCGCGCGCATCGGCGCGCCCCACTCCGTCGTCTTCGCCGGCTTCTCCGCGGAGGCGCTCGCCACGCGGATGAACGCCGCCGACTCCGAGTACCTCCTCACCTGCGACGGCTACTACCGCCGCGGCGACCCCCTCGATCACCTCGACAAGACGAACGAGGGCCTCGCCGACGTCGAGCACGACGTCGAGACGGTCGTCGTCGATCGCCTCGGGTCCGATGGCTTCGGCCACGAACTCACCGACGACCAGCACGACTACGACGACCTGCTCGCCGCCCACGAGGGCGCGACGGTCGAACCGGTCGAGCGCGACGCCGAGGATATGCTCTTCCTCATGTACACCTCCGGCACGACCGGCGAGCCGAAGGGGGTGAAACACACCACCGCGGGCTACCTCGGGTGGACCGCGTGGACGACGAAGTACGCCCTCGACGTGAAGCCCGATGACACCTACTTCTGCTCGGCGGACATCGGGTGGATCACCGGACACTCCTACATCGTCTACGGTCCGCTCGCGCTCGGGACGACGTCGATGATGTACGAGGGGACGCCGGACTACCCGACGCGCGAGCGCCTCTGGCAGATCATCGAGGAGTACGAGGCCACGCAGCTCTACACCGCCCCGACGGCCATCCGCTCGTTCATGAAGTGGGGCGCGGAGTACCCCGCGAACCACGACCTCTCGAGTCTCCGCCTGCTCGCGACCGTCGGCGAGCCGATCAATCCGCGCGCGTGGAAATGGTACTACAAGCACATCGGTGGCGAGGAGTGCCCGGTCGTCGATACGTGGTGGCAGACGGAGACCGGTGGCCACATGGTCACGACCCTCCCCGGCATCAACGACATGAAACCCGGGAGCGCCGGCCCACCGTTGCCCGGTCTCGACGTCCAGATCGTCGACACGCACGGCGAGGAAGTGGAGGCGGGCCGCGCCGGCTACCTCACCGTCCAGAAGCCGTGGCCCGGCATGCTGCGCACCCTCTACAACAACGACCAGCGCTTCATCGACGAGTACTGGGCGGAGTACTCCGAGACGGACTCCGACGACTCCGACGACTGGGTCTACTTCCCCGAGGACGGCGCGAAGATCGACGATGACGGCTACATCACCGTCCTCGGCCGCGTCGACGACGTCATCAACGTCTCCGGGCACCGCCTCGGCACGATGGAGATCGAATCCGCCATCGTCGGCGTCGAGGGCGTCGCGGAGGCCGCGGTCGTCGGCGGCGAGCACGACCTGAAGGGCGAAGCCGTCTACGCCTACGTCATCCTCGAGGAGGGGCACGAGGGCTCCGACGAGATGCGCGCGCGCATCGTCGAGGGCGTCGAGGACGCCATCGGCCCCATCGCCCGCCCCGAGGAGGTCGTCTTCACGCCCGAACTCCCGAAGACCCGCTCCGGGAAGATCATGCGCCGCCTCCTCGAAGGCATCGCCAACGAAGAGGAGCTGGGTGACACCTCGACGCTCCAGAACCCGGACGTCGTCGAGGACATCCGCGGGAAGACCGGCGACGACTGAGGTGCGATAGCGGTCCGATTCGCGTCGGCCGGACGGCTTAGGTGTCGCCCGGCCCGTGGAATCCCCATGGCCGACGCGCTCTGCTTCGACATGTACGGCACGCTCTGTAACGTCTCCAGCGTCGCGGCCGCCATCGAGGACGAACTCGACATCCCGGCCGGTCTCGCCGCCGACGTGGACGCGCTCTGGCGCGAGAAGCAGATGGAGTACGCCTTCCACCGCAGCGCGATGGAGCGCTACGAGCCCTTCGATGCGGTGACGCGCGACGCGCTCGACTACGCGCTCGCGTACTACGATCTCGACGCCGCGGCGGCGGACGCGCTGATGGGCGCGTACGACGATCTCGACCCCTACCCGGAGGTGTTGGACGCCCTCGATGCGCTCACCGCGGAGCGCGACGCCGTCGTCTTCTCGAACGGCACGCCGGCGATGCTGGACGCCCTCGCCGCCAACACCGGGATCGGCGAACGCGTCGACGCCCTCGTGAGCGCGGACGACGTCGGCGCGCTCAAGCCCGCCCCCGCGGTCTACGAGCACGTCGCGACCGAACTCGATCGCCCTCTCTCCGAGTGCCGTCTCGTCTCCTCGAACGGATGGGACGTCGCGGGCGCGAGCGCCGCCGGGATGGCGACGGCGTGGGTGAATCGGGGGAACGATCCCGCGGAACGCGTCGGCGGGGACGCGGATCTGGTCGTCGACGACCTCGCCGCACTCGCGGGCGCGCTGGCCTAGTTCTCGTTCTTCGACCGGTCCGCCGGCGTCACCTCCATCGGCGTCGCGTCGTCGTAGCGCGACGCGTACGTGACGCCCAACAGGAGGACGCCCAGCGTCAGACCGATCATCACGGCGCCGTATATCGCGAGGTTCAGCGGCGACAGCGCGAACGTGATGGGTCCGAGCGAGCCGACGGTTCCGTCGAGGACGTTCGGCCGCACGACGAACCCGAGGACGTAGCCGAAGAGACCGGCGATGATCACCGCAACGGCGTAGATAACGAGGACGACGCGGCGACCCGCGGTAGACGCGATAGTGCGCACGTATCGTGTATCGGCGTCGAAGGCGATTAGCCTTTTGCGTCGCCGGCCGTGAAACCGCATATGGTCGAGAAGGAGAAGTTACTGTTCACGCTCTACGGCGTCGTCGTCGCGATGACGGTCGCGGCGTTCGTCGTCGTCGTCACGTAACGGACGAACGAGAGCGAAATCGGAATCGGGTGGAGCGCGCGAGACGAACGAGAGCGCGAAAAGAGCGAAACGAACGAACGAGTCGTCAGTCGGCCGCGGGCGTCTCAGCGTCGTCCGCGTCGGTCTCTTCGTCACCGCCGTCGGCGAGCATGGTCTGGCGCTTGCTCTCGTACCACCGCCACTCGTTCGTGAACTGATCGGACTGCTTGAGGTTCCACGGGTCGGCGGAGTCGATGCGCTTGCCGTACTTGGCGGACTGCCAGAGGTTCCAGACGAACGCGAGCTGACCGAACAGCATGAGGAACGCGCCGAGCGTCGCGATGTCGTGCCACGTCGTGAACCGCGGGAGGTACGTCGCGTACCGGCGCGGCATCCCGCCGTAGCCGAGGATCAACATCGCGATGAACGTGACGTTCCCGCCGATGATCGAGAGCCAGAAGTGCCAGAGCGCGAGCCCCCGGTCGTACATCCGGCCGGTCATCATCGGGAACCAGTAGTACATCGCCGCGAAGAGCGCGAAGCCGATCGCGCCGAAGACGATGAAGTGGAAGTGCCCGACGACGTAGTAGGTGTCCTGCATCACGAGGTCGAACGGAACGGCGGCGAGGAAGACGCCGGTGACGCCGCCGATGATGAAGTTCTGGACGAAGCCGACGCAGAAGAGCATCGGCGCCGTCATCCGGAGCTTCCCGTTCCACAGCGTCGTGATCCAGTTGAAGATCTTCACCGCGGACGGTATCCCGATCGCGAGCGAGACCGCCATGAAGGAGGCGGTGAGACGCGGGTTGATCCCCGTCGTGAACATGTGGTGCGCCCACACGCCGAAGGAGAGGATCCCGATGGCGAGCGTCGAGTAGACGACGAACTTGAACCCGAAGAGCTTGCGGCCCGCGAACTTCGGGAGGATGAGGCTGATAAGCCCCATCGGGGGCAACACGAGGATGTACACCTCGGGGTGACCGAAGAACCAGAAGAGGTGCTGCCAGAGCAACGCGCCCCCGCCGTTGCCGGCGAAGAACGTCGTCCCGAAGTTCCGATCGAGCAGCAGCATGATGATCGCCGCCCCGAGGATCGGGAAGGCGAACAGGATGAGTCCGCCCTGTGTCAGGATCGTCCAGCTGAAGATGTCGAGCTTGCTCCACGGGACGCTCGCGCTGTCGCGTTCGGCGACGATGGTCGCGATGAAGTTGATCCCGCCCATCGTCGTCGAGATCCCGGAGAGGTGGAACCCGAGGAGGAAGACGTCGACGCCCGTACCGGCCATGTTTCTGGAGAGGGGCGTGTAGAGCGTCCAGCTCGTCTTCGCGGCCTCGATGTCGACCCCGAGAAGCGGGAGGAAGAAGCCCGCCCACATCAGGATCGTGGAGAAGGGGAGGATCCAGAACGCGATGGCGTTGATGCGCGGGAACGCCATGTCGTCCGCGTTCACGAGCAGGGGGACCATGTAGTTCGCGAACCCGAAGATGAGCGGGGCCGCGAACAGGAACAGCATCGTGATCCCGTGCGTCGTGAGCAGGGCGTTGTACAGCCCGATGCCGCCGAACGGTGCGAGGAAGTCCATGTTCGGCGTCGAAAGCTCGACGCGCATGAGCATCGCCGTGATTCCGCCCCACGCGAACGCGACGAGACCGAACGTCGCGTACAGGATGCCGAGGTCCTTGTGATCGACGGTGGTGAGCCACCGAGTCAGTCCTGCCGGTTTCTCTTCGTGCCCGTGCCCGGTGCTTTCGCCGTAGCCGCCCCCGCCGACAGGCGCGTACGCCTGCCAGTCTTCGAGGCGGGTCAGCCATCCCGCCACGACGAGGAGCAGCAGCCCCATCAGCACCGAGAATACGAGTTCGGGGGAGACTGCCATGTTCGGTCGTGGGGTGGCCACGGTAAAGAAAGGTACGGGTTCGTCCGTCGCCACCCCCGCGAA
The DNA here is from genome assembly GCF_000474235.1 of Halarchaeum acidiphilum MH1-52-1. Lineage (GTDB taxonomy): Archaea > Halobacteriota > Halobacteria > Halobacteriales > Halobacteriaceae > Halarchaeum > Halarchaeum acidiphilum. The sequence goes on along the minus strand of NZ_BATA01000015.1, from coordinate 15,065 downwards.
CGCCCGACGGCTACGGGCCGACCTCGACGTCCTCCACGACTTCGACGCGGCGGGCGGCGACGAACGTTACCACCGCGAGACAGACGAACGGGATGACGAGGAGCGCGTACTGGAGGACGCGACTGAACGTCGTGTCGTTCGCCCACGGATTGACGACGAAGAAGGCGGCCGCGAAGACGATGATCATCGCGAGCGGGATGATGTTCACCGCGATGTCGAGGAGGACGTCCCTCTCGAACACGCTGGAGTTGGGCTTCATTGCCTGAGTGTGCGGTCCCCGCGCAAATATATGTTGAGGGTTTCCCTCAGCCTGAGTCGAGGTGGAGCCTCCGACCGCACGGAGTCGCTCGAGAGACGCGCTGCGTCTCTCGCAATGTTGCCAGAAACCAACGGTTTCTGGCTGGACGCGGGAAATCTTTGAGTTCCCGCAATGTTGCCAGAACGCATCGCGTTCTGACTGCACGCGGGAAGCTTCGCTTCCCGCAATGTTGCCAGAAACCAACGGTCTCTGGCTGAATAGTAAGAATCGAAGGTTCTTGTGACGACGAGAGCGCGCTGCTCCCTCGAACCACGAGCGTAGCGAGCGAGTCGGTCGGGAGGAAACCGTCAGGGGCGTCCACAGCTCCGATATCGCACCCCTTCGTACTGCCGAGGAGTGCTGGGCTGGCACACGTCCCGCGCAGTACGGGCCGCAGTAGCCCGGCCCCAAATGGTGGATCCATCGACCCCGACGGGCGTCCGGGAGGCGGCGCGCACAAGACGCCCCGTCGCGCCAACTGCGAGCGAGGACCGCACCACAGCCCACCCGCCACGAGTGAGGTCCCAAGACCCAGCGAAGTCGGGTCGGGTGGGGTAGTTCACAGGTAGCCGTTCTCGTAGCAGAAGAGACCGATCGCCGCGAGCACCGCGAGAGCGCCCGCGCCCGCGAGCGAGACGCCGCGATTCAGCCGCGTCGTGAAGACGAGGAGGACCACGCCGAGCGCGCCGACGAGCGCGCCGACGCCGAGCGACGCCGGCCACATCGATTCGACGTAGCCGGACTCCCGGAGGATGCCGACGACGCTCGCCTCGAGGAGCAGGACGCCACCGACGCCGACGGGGAGGAGGTAGTTCCCCAGAAACACGCCGAACTCGCTGAGGACGAGTCCGAGCGCGACGAACACCGGCCACGGGCTCGCGCGAGTGTACTGTTCGCTCAAGCCCGGTTGTTCTTCCATACGGTCGTTTTGGGACGCGGACGTAAGAAGCGTATCGCTCCGCGGACGCCGCCGCCTCAGAACGGACTGAACTCCGTCCCGAGGACGGAGCCGATGTAGACGACGGCGACGAGGAACAGCCAGACCGCGTCGACGAAGTGCCAGTACCACGAGACGGTCGTGACGGAGACGTGCCGGTCCTCGTCGTACTGCCCGCGCAGGCTGCGGACGGCGAGGACGCCGAGCAGGATCACGCCGAAGCTCACGTGCATCCCGTGGAGTCCGGTGAGTCCGAAGAAGCCGCTGGCGAAGATTCCCGAGGTGATGGTGAATCCCTCGTGGAGGATGAACTCGGAGTACTCGTAAATCTGCCCGGCGACGAACGCCGCGCCGAGGAGGAAGGTCACGATCAGCCCCTGAATGAAGCGCTGGTGGTTGCCCTTCTGGAGTTGGCCCTCCGCCCAGTGGATGGTGAAACTGGAGACGACGAGCAGCACGGTGTTGATGACGAGGACGCTCGTGAGAAGCCCGCTCTCCGGGAGGTACTCCGTGTGCCAGCCGCCCGTGCGGATGAAGAAGTAGTACACGAAGCCCGCGCCGAAGGTGGCGATGTCGGTCCCGAGGAACAGGAGCATTCCCAGCCGGAGCGACGCTCCGCCGTTGTGCGAGCCGCGGTTCCAGAAGTCGACGATGAACGCCTGATAGATCCAGCCGAGCATCCCGACGATGCTGACGACCCAGCCGGCGACGAACAGCCCGACGCCGACGGTCGGCGCGACCATGTCCGTGCCCTGTCCGATCACGTACAGCGATGCGCCGGTGTAGACCACCAGTAGTCCGAGAGCCGTGAAGAACGGCCACCAGCTCGCCTCGCCGTAGCCGCGCGGCCAGTCGCGGACGGCGGGCAAGAAGTGCCCGTGGTCTTCGCTTTCCTCCGTAGCCATATACTCGCGGGTAGCGCGGGATACGTTAAAAAACCTCCCAACTGGTCCCGACGCGTTCCCGGATCGAAATCGGAGAGATCGGGTCTCCGAGGGCGCGAAGCGATGAGAAACGTGGCGAAGAACGTGTGGCGATCAGGCCGCGGCGGGCGGTGCCGCGAGGGATGCCGCCGTCGTGGTCGTCGCCTCCGACGCGTTCGACGACGCCGTGCCGGCGGTGGTCGACCCGTCAGATCCGGCCGTTTCGGTCGTCGTCGCGGTGGTCGTCGTGGGTGTCGCGTTAGCGGTGGGGGTCGTCGTGGTCGTCGTATTCGACGACGCTGCGTTCGTGACTGTCGTGGTTGTCGTATTCGACGACGTCGCGTTCGTGACTGTCGTGGTCGTCGTGGGTGTCGCGTTAGCGGTGGGGGTCGTCGCCGTCGTATTCGACGACGTCGCGTTCGACGTCCCCGACGAACTCGACCCGCTCGACTCGCTGGCCGACTGCCGTGCCTGCTGGGCCTGCTCGCTCGCCCACTGCTGGTACGACGTCCGGTTCTTCACGATGACGTCGGCGAGCATGTTGGAGTGGCCCGCGCCGCAGAACTCCGCACAGTAGAGGATGTAGGGCTTATCCCGGACGGCGCTTGAGTCGATCTCCGTCGCGATGTAGTTCGTCTTGGCCGGGAACGCGTCCTTCTTCAGTCCGAGCGCGGGGATGTGGACGGAGTGGAGGACGTCGCGTGACGTGATCCGCAACACGACCTGTTTCTTTGCGGGGAGGACGAGCTTGCTCGACGTGAAGTTCGTCCCGTCGTACTGGTAGTGGAACTGCCACGACCACTGGTAGGCGTCGACGTGGACGACGGTCGTGTCGGGCTGTTCCATCATGTGCTGGGCGTCCTTATCGGAGGGGAGGACGTACGGCGACCCCATCGCTCCGTATGCGACGAGACCGACGAACAGCAGGACGACCGCGGTCGCGGCGGTCCACGTGATTTCGAGGCGCCGGTTCTCCTGTGTGGGCTTGGCTTCGTCGGCCTTCCGGAACTTCCAGATGGCGTAGAAGAGGACACCCTCGACGATGATGGTGAGGGGCAGCGCGACGGCGAGCAACAGATTGCTGACGTTGTCGATGTAGTGGTTGGTCACCGAGGTCGCCGCCGCGGCCGGCTCGGCAGCGACGACGAACGGCACCAGCCCCATCAGCCCCATCGTCAGGACGGACAAGAGCCGCTTCCGGGACATTGCTAATCGACGGTTGGGATGTGCCGGGCAAATAACTACCGACTCGGGGTTTCGTCCGCCGATCGGGAGTCGGGGGGGATAAGTACGCCGCGACCCAATCGCCGACAGAGAGGTTCCTCGTGCGAACGATACGCCCCCGGCTCACGCACGCACTCGTCGCCGCCATCCTCGGCGTCTACGCGCTCCTCGTCGCCGGCGCGACGACCGCGCTCACGGACGCCGCCGCGGCCTGCCCGACGTGGCCCGCGTGCAACGGCCGCTGGCTCTCGCTCACCTCGGTCTCGCTGGAGATCGTCTGGGCCCACCGACTCCTCGCCGCTCTCGTCGGCGCCCTCCTCCTCGGGACAGTCGCCCTCGCGTACGCCGAGGGCGCGGAGACGCGCGTCCTCGCCGCGATCGGCGTCCCCGTCGTCTGCTACCCGATACAGGTGCTCGTCGGCGCGCTCGCCGCGACGAACGCGGTCGCGTACGTTCCCGTGCTCCACCTCGGTCTCGGCGTCGTCATCTTCTCGGGTCTCGTCCTCGCGCTCGCGTGGGCGCTCGAAGCGCGGACGGCCGAAAAGCCCTCCGCGGAGTGGGACGGCGCGCCGAAGGGTGACGGCGATCCCGAGCCGCTCGCGGCCGGATCGGACGATCCCGGGTGGCGCGTGCTCGCCGGGGCGTACGTCCGGATGATGAAGCCGCGGCTGATGTGGCTGCTCTGCCTCGTCGCCTCCGCCGGGATGGCGCTCGCGGCCGGTCCCGCGCTCACCGCGCGGACGGTCGTGCTCACCCTCCTCGGCGGCGTGCTCTCCATCGGCGCGAGCGGGACGTTCAATCACGTCCTCGAACGCGACGTCGATCGGAAGATGAACCGCACCGCGGACCGACCGCTCGCGACCGACCTGATCCCGAAGCGCAACGCGCTCGCGTTCGGCGCGCTCCTCGCGCTCGCGTCGCTCGTCTCCTTCCTCCGGCTCGGGCTGTTCACCGCGTTCCTCGGTCTCACCGCGATCGTCTTCTATTCGGTGATCTACACGCTCGTGTTGAAGCCGAACACCGTCCAGAACACGGTCATCGGTGGTGCGGCGGGCGCGCTCCCGGCGCTCATCGGGTGGACGGCCGTCACGGGGTCGATCGGGCTGCCCGCGCTCGCGCTCGCCGGCGTCATCTTCCTCTGGACGCCCGCGCACTTCTACAACCTCGCGCTCGCCTACCGCGACGACTACGAGCGCGGGGGCTTCCCGATGATGCCGGTCGTCCGGGGCGCCGCGGTGACTCGGAAGCACATCGTCGGGTGGCTCGGTGCGACGCTCATCGGCGCGGCCGTCCTCGCGGCCGTGACGGACCTCGGGTGGCTCTACGCCGCGACGGTCGTCGTCCTCGGCGGCGTCTTCCTCTGGATGGTCGTCCGCCTCCACGAGGAGCGCGACCGGACGGCCGCGATGCGCTCGTTCCACGCCTCGAACGCCTTCCTCGGGGCGATGCTCCTCGCCGTCCTCATCGACGCGATCGTCGTCTGACAATGTACGCGACGCTCGATCGGTACGTTCCGTCGCCGGACGCCCCGACGCTCCTTCGGTGGGGCGCGCTCCTCAACGCCGAACTCCTCGCCACGCTCGCGTACGTCCTCCTCGCGCCGGGGACGCCGACGGACGTCCTCGTCTACGTCTATCCGTGGGTGTGGATCGACGTGGCCCTGTGGGCCGTCCTCCGGACGCGGCCGACGCCGACGTCGCGGCGCGTCCGGTGGGCGTCGTACGCGATCGGCGTCGCGTACTTCCTCCTCGTCGGCTACGCGGGCGGGCTGTACCACCTCTCGGGTACGGGTCTCGGTCTCTCCGTCCACTGGCTCCCGCTCGGGTGGGGTCCCGCGCCGATCTACAGCGCGGGCGCGTTCACGGTCGTCCTGATGCCGTTCAAAGTCGCGGGGTACGCGGCGCTCGCCTCCCTCGTTTCCTGTACTGTCCGCGACGCCTCCGCGTCCGCGCTCTCCGGTCTCCTCGGTCTCGTCTCCTGCGTCTCCTGCGCGTGGCCGGTGCTCGCGACGATCGCGACGGGGATCTTCGGGAGCGCCTCGGTACTCACCTCGATCACGATGACGCGCGCCTACGGCGTCTCGACGGTCGTCTTCGTCGCCTCCGTCCTCGCGTTGACGTGGCGGCCGACGCGCTGACGGCACGGGCGGCCCGATTCGGGTATTTGTACGCGTCCGTCGGTCGCCGAAACGGAACGCTTACCGCGTCGCCGGGACGAGGACGAAATATGGCGCCGGTTGTGGTCGCCGACGACGTCGGAGAGAAGTACGGCGACACCGTCGCGCTCGACGGCGTCTCGCTCGCCGTCGAGTCGGGCGAGGTGTTCGCGCTGATCGGGCCGAACGGTGCCGGGAAGACGACGCTCACTCGCTGTCTCACGGGCACGCGAACGCCGGACAGCGGGCGCGTCGAGCTGCTCGGTGAACCCCCCTCGAAGGCCGCGAAGGAGCGCCTCGGTCTCCTCCCGCAGGACTTCGACCCGCCCGATCGGCTCACCGCGCGCGAACTCGTCGCCTACTACGCCGGTCTCTACGACGACGCGCGCGACCCGGGCGATCTCCTTCGAACCGTCGGCATGGACCCGGACAAATCGACGTGGTACGGCGACATGAGCGGCGGCGAGCAGCGGCGCACCTGCGTCGCGGCGTCGCTCGCGAACGACCCGGACGTCCTCTTCGTGGACGAGCCGACGACCGGCATCGATCCGGCGGGCCGGCGCGCGCTCTGGGACGTCTTCGAGGCCCTCGCGGACGGCGGGACGACCGTCTTCCTCACGACGCACTACATGGCTGAAGCGGAGCGCCTCGCCGACCGCGTCGGTCTCCTCGCGGACGGCGAACTCGTCGCGACGGGGTCGCCGGAGGCACTCGTCGCGGCGTACGGGGGCGAGCAGTACGTCGTCGTGGAGACGCTCGCGGACCCGGCCGCCCTCGACGGTCTCGGCTACGACGTCACTCGGGAGGGCGACGCGCTCCACGTCCTCGGCGTCGAACCCGCCGATATCGGCGACGTCGCGGCCGCCCTCGACGAGCGGGGGATCGACTTCGACGCGCTCTCGTGGACGGAGCCGGATCTGGAGGACGTCTACCTCCGCCTTGCGGACGACCCGACGCTCGTCGAGGCGGACGAAGAGGAGGTGGTGGCGTGATCGCGCACACCGCTCAGTCGGGCGCTCGCCGCGGCCGTGAGGGGTGGGCCGCGTGAGCCGACTCTCGCGCGTCGCCACGGAAGCGCGCGCCGCCTACAAGTCGTTCGTTCGGCGTCGCGTCGCCGTCTTCTTCACCTTCTTCTTCCCGATCCTCCTCATCGTCATCTTCGCGGGTCTCGTCCGCACGGGCGGGGGCGGCACCGGGCTGTTCAGCCAGCCGCCGGGCTACTACGTGCCGGCGTATCTCGCCGTCGTCGTCCTCTTCACGCCGCTCTCGCGCGTCGGCTCCGAGGTCGCGCGCTTCCGCGAGGGCAATCGCTTCGAGAAGCTCGCGGCCTCGCCCATGACGCGCGGGGAGTGGCTCGTCGCCCAGACGCTCGTGAACGCCGCGCTCATCGCCCTCGCCTGTATCGTGTTGCTCGTCCTCCTCTCTGCGACGGGCGCCGACTTCCGCTTCTCGCCGTGGCTCGTCCTCTTCGTTCCCACGGGATCCGTGCTCTTCTGCGGGATCGGCGCGATCCTCGGCGCGCTCGCGGACAGTCAGGACGGCGCGATCACGGCGTCGAACGGGATCGCCCTCCCGCTCCTCTTCCTCTCGAACACCTTCCTGAGTCCGGCCTCGCTCCCCGCGTGGTTTCGGCCCGTGACGGACCTCTCGCCGCTCTCGTACTTCGCCTACGGCGTCCGTGCGGCCACGTATCCGGGGAATCACGCCGGCTGGCCGGGGTCCGCCGCGGCCGACTACGCCGTGCTGCTCGTCCTCACCGTCGTCGCCTTCGTCCTCGGCGCCTACCTCATCCCGTGGACGGAGCGCTAGAAGGGGAGCGTCGACTGGAACGTCCAGTCGTAGACGAGGTTGATGAGGACGAAGGTGACGATGCCGAGGAGGAGGCTGAGGATCCACGTCACCGCCGCCCAGCGGCCGACGCGGGGATGGGCGGTATTCGGGAGGTCGCGGATCGGCGTCGTGAGACCGACGACGAGCGCGTAGGCGACGAGCGGGACCGCGAGCGCCGAGAGGATCTCGTGGATCCCGAGCATCGGCAGGTAGACGTACGCCTTCACCCACGCGGGTCCGACGAACTCCTTGATGCCGCCGCCGCCGACCTTCTCGAGGTAGAGCACGAGGAAGACGACGATCGTGGCGATGCCGGTGAGCATCGCGCGCCGATGCGCGCGGATCCGCCCGCGACGGACGTAGTACCACCCGAGGCAGAGCGCGACGAGCGAGACGGCGTTCAGGAGCGTGATCACCCACTCCAGCACGCCGACGGTCGCCTTCGAGATCGACGGGTAGGGGAGCATTCCCGCGAACGTCAGTCCGACGAGGGCGTACGCGACGATCGTGACGACGGCCGTCACGCCGAGCACGTGCTTCCGGACCCGCGGCAGCGATACGAGGGGTACGTCGCGTCGAACGGCGTCCGCGTCTGCCATGCGGCCACGTTGGGCGTCCCGCGACTTAGGTGGCCCCGTTCGGTGGCGCCGCGATCGGCGCTACATCCCCATGTCGGCCGCGTCCTCGGGGATCGGGAGATCGTTCGGGGAGACGCCGAGCAGTTCGGCGGCGTGATCGAGCGCCATGTCGAAGCCGTAGTAGCGTTCGAGTTCGTCGCCGCCGGCGCTCGGGCGGACCTTCAGCATCGCGTACCCCTCGCGGTTCTGCGCGACGCACGCGGTCCGGCCGCCGGACTCGAACTCCAGCACCCGCTCCTCCGCGGTCTCGCGATAGCGCGCCGTGATCCCGCCGGCTTCGGCGATGGCGGCGTCCGTGTCGGTCATCGCCGACGGTTCTCGCGCCCGGTACGAGAGACTGTCGGCTCGTCGGTCACGCGGCGCGTCACGTCTCGTCCGTGTCCGAGAGCACGGACTTCACGGACGGGGCCTCGTACGACTCGTAGGCGTCGAAGAGGTCGTTCACGCCGTCCGCGAACGTCACCATCTCGCGGTGCTTTCGCTCGACGAATCCTTCCGATTGCTGGTGGTCGAAGAAGGACGCGAGGTCGTCGTAGTAGCCCGCGACGTTCAGGAAGCCGCAGGGCGCGTCGTGAAAGCCCAGTTGCGCCCACGTGAGCACCTCGACGATCTCCTCGATCGTGCCGAAGCCGCCGGGGAGCGCGACGAAGCCGTCCGCCAACTCCGCCATCCGGGCCTTTCGGGCGTGCATCGACTCCACGACGTCGAGGTCGGTCAGGCCCTCGTGGGCGATCTCCTTCGCTTCGAGCGACTCGGGGATGACGCCGTGGGCGTCGCCGCCGGCGGCGAGCGTCGCGTCCGCCACCTCGCCCATCAGGCCGACGCGGCCGCCGCCGTAGACGAGCGTCACGTCGCGACGGGCGAGCTCGCGGCCGAGCGCCTCGGCGGCCGCGCGGTACTCGGGGCGCTCGCCCGGACTCGATCCGCAGTAGACACAGAGTGCGTCCATGGTGGGGCGAGCGGTGCCGTCCCGATAAATCCCACCGGGGACGGCGGTCGTTCCCCGCGCGACGACGAACCCGGTGAGGGTTTAGGCGCGAGTACCGTATCCTCCCGTAACCGATGCCCGCGCTCGTCGCCCCGGCGGAACTCGCGCTGTTCGCGCTCGTGGGGCTGCTCGGCGGCGCGCACTGCCTCGGGATGTGCGGCCCGCTCGTCACGTCGTACGCCGAGCGGATGCCCTCGGACGATCGGGGCCGGGGTCCGTCGTGGTTCGAGCTTCGCCAGCACGCCCTCTTCAACGCCGGGCGGACGGCGAGCTACGCCGTCGTCGGCGGCCTGCTCGGCCTGCTCGGCGCGACCGTCTACGCGGGCGCCGGCGTCGCGCTCGGCGGCTCGGGCGACCTCCTCCGCGGCGCCGTCGGCGTCTGCGTCGGCCTGCTCGTGATCGCCGTCGGGCTGACGCGCGTCCTCGGGCGCGACCGACTCGCCACCGTCGTCCCGTTCTCGATCGGTACGGGCGGCGCGGGCGCGCTCTTCTCCCGCGTCGCGGGGGTCGCGACCGCGCGCGTCGACGACTACGCGAACGGCCCGAAGATCGCGCTCCTCGGCGCGATCCACGCCTTCCTCCCCTGCCCGCTACTCTACCCGGCGTTCGTCTACGCGCTCGGGCAGGGCGACCCCGTCGCGGGCGCGCTCGACCTCGCGGCGCTCGGGATCGGGACGATGCCGACGATGGTCCTCTACGGGACCGTGCTCGGGTCGGTGCCGGCGGCGCGGCGCGCGGCCGCCCACCGGGTGTTGGGCGCGGCGTTCGTCGCCCTCGGGTTCGTCCCGCTGCTCGCCGGTCTCGGCCTGCTCGGTCTCCCCGTCCCGCACGTCCCGATCCCGCACTACACCGCGACACCGTGACCGATACCACCATGACCGATACTGATACCGACACGGACACCTGCACGCTCTGCGACCTCCCGATCCGCGGCGACCCGGTGACGGACGATGACGGTCGCGGGCGCGACGCTCCCGCGAGCGGATCGGACGCGGACGCCGTCGACGGCACCTTCTGCTGTCGGGGCTGTCGTGAGGTGTATCGCACGCTCGGCGACGCGGATCCGGCCGAGCTGTCGGCGGACGACCTCGACGCGGCCGGCGAGGGCGACGGGGGCGCGAGCGACGTCCCGGCGGACGCCGAGACGGCGTTCCTCGCCGTCGACGGGATGCACTGCACGGCCTGCGAGGCCTTCTTGGAGACGACGGCGCGCGGAAGTAAGGGCGTCTACGACGCCGAGGCGAGCTACACGACGGAGATGCTGAAGGTCTCCTACGACGGCTCGAAGACGGACGAGGAGGCGCTCGCGGAGTCGGTGAGTCGCCTCGGCTACCGCGCGAACGTCCCGGAGGTCGGGACGGCGACGGCCGAGGAGGAGCGCTTCGGGCGCGACGAGTTGCGCACCGTCCTCGGCGTCCTCGGCGCGATGGCGGTGATGTCGATCTACCTCCTGTTCCTCTATCCGGCGTACCTCGGCGTCTACCCCGAGTCGTTCCTCGCGCAGCCCGCGACGCACGTGATGGTGTTCGTCCCCGTGCCGCTGCTCTCGTCGTTCGTCCTCTTCTTCGTCGGCTACCCGATCCTCCGCTCGGCGTACGTCAGCCTCAGGGCGGGGCGACCGAACATGGACGTGCTCGTGGCGGGCGGGGCGCTCGCCGCGTACGTCTACTCGATGTACGTCGTCGCCACGGGCGGTCTCGTCATCTACTTCGACGTCGCGGTGGCCATCGTCGCCGTCGTGACGCTCGGCGACTTCGTCCAGCGCCGCGTGAAGCGCCGCGCGCTCGGCTCGATCGGTGACCTCGACTTCGACCGCGTCACGACGGCGCTCGTCCGCGGCGGATCGGGGACGCACGAGGTCGACGTCGAGTCGCTCGAACCCGGCGACGAGGTGATCGTGAAGCGCGGCGAGCGGGTCCCGCTCGACGGCACCGTCGTCGAGGGCGAGGCCGCGGTCGACGAGGCGCTCGTGACGGGCGAGTCGGTCCCGGAGACGAAGGGGCCGGGCGATTCCGTCATCGGCGGCTCCGTCGCGACGGACGGGCGCCTCGTGGTCCGCGTCGGCGAGCGCGCCGCGAGCACGTACGATCGCCTGCTCGCGCAGCTCTGGAACGTCCAGTCCGGCTCCGGTGGAACGCAGCGCCTCGCGGACACAATCGCCGCGCTGTTCGTCCCCTTCGTCATCGGGCTCGCCGTCGTCGTCGCCGGCGGTTGGCTCGTCACGGGTGCGCCCGTCCGCGAGGCGCTCACGGTCGGCGTCTCCGTGCTCGTCGTCTCCTGTCCGTGCTCGTTCGGTCTCGCGACGCCGGTCGCCGTGGCCGCGGGGGTGAGCCGCGCCGCCGACGACGGCGTGCTCGTGACGAACACCGACGCCGTGGCGTCGCTCGCGGACGTCGACGTCGTCGCCTTCGACAAGACCGGCACGCTCACGGAGGGCCGGATGCGCATTACCGACGTCGCGATCGATGAGGGGTCCGACGAGCGCGCCGTCCTGCGCCACGCGGCCGCGATCGAGCGCGAGGCGAACCACCCGATCGCGGACGCGGTGGTCGATCGCGCGGCCGCAAGCGACGCGATCGGCGACGAGGCTGTCCCCACGGGCGACGACCGTGAGACGCCGGCCGCCGATGGCGGCACAGCGAACGCCGGGCCTGACATGGCGGGCGACGCCGGCGACGCACTGCGAGTCACGGACTTCGAGGAGCGCCGCCGCGGGGCGGCCGGAACGGTCGAGGGAGTGGACGCCCTCGTCGGCCACCCCGATCTGTTCGCGGGCGACGACTGGACGGTGCCCGACGCGGTCGAGCGCGCCGTCGCGGCCGCGCAGGCCGACGGTGCGATCGCGACGGTCGTCGGGTGGGACGGCGCGGCGCGCGGCGTCCTCGCGGCCCGCGACGCCCCGCGCGACGACTGGGCGGAGACGGTCGAGGCCCTCGCCGCGGCGGGCCGGGAGGTCGTCGTCGTGACGGGGGACGACCAGTCGGCGGTCGCGGCGTTCGAGGACCACCCCGACGTGGACGACGTGTTCGCGGGCGTGCTCCCGCAGGCGAAGGCCGCGGTCGTCGATCGCCTCCGCGGCGCCGAGGGGACGGTGGCGATGGTGGGCGACGGGACGAACGACGCGCCCGCGCTCGCCGCCGCCGATCTCGGCGTGGCGTTCGCCTCCGGGACGGAACTCGCGACGGAGGCCGCGGACGCCACCGTCACCGATGGCGGCCTGCGCTCGGTGCGGCGGCTCTTCGCGGTCGCGGCGACGACGCGCTCGCGCGTCCGCCAGAACTTCGGCTGGGCGCTCGGCTACAACGCGATCACGCTCCCGCTCGCCGCGCTCGGTCTCGTCGACCCGCTGCTCGCCGCCGTCGCGATGGCGGTCTCCAGCATCCTCGTCGTCGCCAACTCCGCGCGCTCCTACGGGCTGGACGGGGAGTGAGCCACCGCCGAGGCGGGATATTTACTCACTCCGTAGTTTCTCATTTCCGGCGTTCAGGGCCTGTACGTCGAAGATACGGCGTCATTTCGGAAAGCGTTAAGTCGGTAGAACGGCCACCGTGAACTGATGATGTCCGACGTGGTGCAGGTGGCCGACGTGTTCGACGCGCTCGCCGCGGCCGCGCCCGAGATCCGCGCGGGATTCGCGGGGCGTCGCGGGGAGACGGACGATCGGAACGCGACCGGTGATCGCCAGATCCACGCGGACCTCCACGCCGACGAGGTGCTGCGCGCGCACTTCGGCGCGCTCGACGGCGTCGGGCAGTACGCGAGCGAGGAGTGCGAGTCGGTACGCGATCTCGGTGACGGTCCCCTCTCCGTCACCGTCGATCCGCTCGACGGCTCCTCGAACCTCGGCGCGAACAATCCGACCGGCACCATCGTCGGCGTCTACGACGCGCCGCTCCCCGCGTCCGGCCGCGATCTCATCGCCGCCGCGTACGTCCTCTACGGGCCGCTCACGACCATGGTCGCCGCGACGGACGACGGCGTCACGCGCTACGAGATCGCCCCTGACGGGCGACGCGAGGGCGAGAGTGTGAGCCTCCCCGCGGACCCGACGGTCTACGGCTTCGGCGGGCGCCTCCCCGACTGGACGGACGACTTCACCGACTACGCCCGCGACGTCGAGGACGAGCTGAAACTCCGATACAGCGGCGCGATGGTCGCCGACGTCAATCAGGTGCTCACGTACGGCGGCGTCTTCGCCTACCCCGGACTCCGGGACCGCCCCGAGGGGAAGCTCCGCACGCAGTTCGAGGCCGTGCCGATGGCGTACATCGTCGAGACCGCCGGCGGCGCGTCCACTGACGGTCGCCGCTCTCTCCTCGACGTCCGGCCGTCCGAACTCCACGAGCGGACGCCGGTCTACCTCGGGAACGACGGCCTCGTGCGCCGGGCCGAGCGCGCGCTCGCCTGACGCGCGGATACGAGCGGGTCATCGATCCCGACAGATCCGTTCCTTTGAGGGGTGGCCGCCGCTTTTTCGTGTCGGCCCTCCGAAAACGGAATCGGGCGGCCGGGGAGAGACCGTCCGTGATACTTCATGGCTGATGACTCCACAGACGCGTCTGCGGTCGAGACCGCACGCACGCAACTCGATCGCGCGCTCGACTACATCGATATTCCCGAGGGAATCGTCGAGGAGTTACGAGAGCCGCACAAGGTACATCGCGTCTCGGTCCCGATCGAGCGCGACGACGGCGGCAGGGACGTCTTCGTCGGCTATCGCTCCCAGCACAACAACGTCCGCGGGCCGTACAAGGGCGGGATCCGCTACCAGTCCGACGTGGACGTCGGGGAGTGTATCGGACTCTCGATGTGGATGACGTGGAAGTGCGCGGTGATGGACCTCCCGTTCGGCGGCGGAAAGGGCGGTATCGCCGTCGATCCGAGCGACCTGAGCGAGGCGGAGTACGAGCGGCTCACTCGCCGATTCACCGAGGAGATCGGTGAGTTCGTCGGGCCGAAGCGCGACGTCGTCGCGCCCGACATGGGCACGGACGCACAGACGATGGCGTGGATCATGGACGAGTACAGCAAGGAGACTGACGAGACGACGCCCGGCGTCGCCACCGGGAAACCGCCGGTCGTCGGTGGGAGCTACGGCCGCGCGAAAGCGCCCGGTCGCAGCGTCGCCACGATCGCCCGCGAGGCCTTCGACTATTACGACCGCGACCTCGACGGCGCGACCGTCGCCGTGCAGGGCTTCGGGAGCGTCGGCGCGAACGCCGCCTCGCTCCTCGAGGAGTGGGGCGCGGACGTCGTCGCCGTCAGCGACGTCGACGGGGGGATCCGCGACCCGGACGGTCTCGACATCGAGGCCGTGAAGGAAGCGGGCGACGAGACGAACCTCGTCGGCGACTACGACGCGCCCGAGACGGTCGAGAACGGCGACCTCCTGACGCTCGACGTCGACCTGCTCGTCCCCGCCGCGGTCGGCAACGCCCTCACGTCCGAGAACGCCGACGACGTGCGAGCGGCCGTGATCGTCGAGGGGGCGAACGGCCCGACGACGATCACGGCCGACGACGTCTTCGCCGAGCGCGGGATCCCCGTCATCCCGGACATCCTCGCGAACGCGGGCGGCGTCACCGTCTCCTACTTCGAGTGGTTGCAGGACATCAACCGCCGCACGTGGAGCGAGGAGCGCGTCAACGACGAACTCGAGGCGGAGATGACCGACGCGTGGGACGCCGTCGTCTCCGCCTACGAGGACAACGACGACGCGACGTGGCGCGAGGCCGCGTACGTCGTCGCGCTCGATCGCGTCACCGACGCCCACGAAGCTCGCGGCTTCTGAGGGCGCGGCGTCGGCGATCGCCGCGGGTCGGCCGGTGAGGCGTATCTTTAATCGCCCGCCGGGCGTATCGGTGTTCATGAGTGAGGAGAATCCGTTCGAGAACCTCCGGGAGCAACTCGACGACGCCGGCCAGTATCTCGACATCGATCCGGGGGTCCTCGAACGCCTCAAGCGCCCCGAGCGCGTCCTCGAAACGACGCTCACGATCGAACTCGACGACGGGTCGCTGGAGACGTTCACGGCCTATCGCTCGCAGTTCAACGGCGACCGCGGACCGTACA
>NZ_BATA01000016.1 GCF_000474235.1 Halarchaeum acidiphilum MH1-52-1 | reverse complement strand
GGCGAAGCCGTGATGCGCGTGCAGGACGGCGGTCTGAAGCCCGAATAGCGGTCTCCATCCCCCGCATCGTGGATCCGCGAGTGCGAACGTGAACGCGGGGCGAAACGCCGATACCTCGCGATGCGTGCGCACGCAGGACTCGCGAGGCGATGCGCTACGTCTCGCCCGCGACGAGTCGCTCCTTTCGCGCCCGCGAGAACTGTTTGATCTCGTACTCCCGGCTCATCGCCTCGCTCTTCGACGCGTAGGACTCCGTGTGGACGAGTTCGACCGGCGTCCGCCCGCGCGTGTACTTCGCCCCCTCGCCCGCGTCGTGCTCGCGCACCCGCCGCTCGACGTCCGTCGTGTAGCCCGTGTAGTACGTGCCGTCGGCACACTCGAGGACGTAGACGTGGTGCACGCCCGTCACTCACCGCGTGCGGCTCCGATTCGGCGAGCGATCAGGCCGGCCTGCGCGCCCGCGACGAACCCCGCGTCGACGTTCACGGCCGAGAGGACCGTGCAGGACTGGAGTATCCCGAGCATCGCGGCCTCGCCGTTCCCGCCGTGCCCGTATCCCGTGGAGACGGGGAGACCGATCACGGGCGCGTCGAGCAGGCCGGCGACGACGGTGGGGAGCGCCCCCTCGCGCCCGGCGGCGACGACGACGACGTCGCACGCCCGAAGGTCGTCCACGCGGTCGAGGAGGCGCGCGATACTGGCGACGCCGACGTCCTCGACGCGCTCGGTCCGCGCGCCCATCTCCGTCGCGACGGCGTCAGCCTCGCCTAACGGGACGGCGTCGCTCGTCCCCGCCGAAACGAGACCGACGGTCGCGTCGAGTTCGGGCGCCTCGAACGCCGGTCCGTGAACGACGACGAGGCGCGAACGCTCGTCGACCGTGACGTCGGCGTCCGGGTGGTCTTCCGCCATCGCCGCCCGGACCGCGGCCCGCCGTTCGTCGTCGGCGCGCGTGACGAGCGCGCGGCCCGTCGTCTCGACCGCCGTCGCGGCGAGCGCCCCGACTTCGGCCGCGGTCTTCCCCTCGGCGAGTATCGCCTCCGGGACGCCGCGGCGCGTCTCGCGGGCGGCGTCGAACCGCCCGGCATCCGTCGTCGCGTATCCCGCGAGCGCCGCCTCGGCCTCCGCGACCGAAAGCTCGCCGGCGGCCACCCGTTCGAGCACGTCTCGCATAAACGGGATGTCGACCCCCAAATACAGATGGGTTTCGCTTCCCGAGGCCCCGATAGACGGCCCTCTCACGTCAATTTATGGGAAGCCTTATTAACGAGGCCAGTAAAGCAAACGCCGTATGGCAGACCTCATCGTTAAGGCCGCTGTGAAGGAAGCGCTCGAGGAGAAGAACGTCGCATCCGACTTCTACGACGCGCTCGACGAGAAGGTCGAGGATCTCCTCGACGACGCCGCCCGCCGCGCCGAAGAGAACGGTCGCAAGACCGTCCAGCCGCGCGACCTGTAAGGCACCTCCCTCTCTCTCCCGTTTATTCCGACCCGTAGCTGCGCGTCTCGACGCCGTCCTCGGTACCGACGAGCACCGCGTCGGCGAGGTCGACGAACAGTCCGTGCGCGACGACTCCGGGAACGCGCGCGAGGTCGGTCGCGAGCGCTCCGGGGTTCGAGAGCGCGCCGAACGCGCAGTCGAGCACGAGGTTCCCGTTGTCGGTCACCACGGGTCCGTCCTTGCGCTCCGCGGCCCGAAGCGTCGGTTCGCCGCCGAGATCGCGCACCGCGCTCTCGACGGGTCGGCGGGCCGCCGGCAGTAGCTCGACCGGTACCGACGCGTCCAGCCCGCGCGCGGCCTTCGAGGGATCCGCGACGACGAGGAACCGATCCGCGGAGGCGTCCACCACCTTCTCGCGGGCGTGCGCCGCGCCGCCGCCCTTGATCAGCGCGCCGGTCTCTCGATCGAACTGATCGGTCCCGTCGATGGCCACGTCGACGCTCCCGACCGCGTCCAGCGACGTCAGCGGAATGCCGGCTTCACGGGCGAGCTCGCGCGACTGGAGGCTCGTCGCCACGCCCGACACGTCGAGACCGGCGTCCACGCGCCGCCCGAGCGCGCGGATCGCGTGCGCCGCCGTGCTCCCCGTTCCGAGTCCGACGACGTCGCCGTCGTCCACCGCGTCGACCGCCCGCTCGCCGGCGCGTCGCTTCGCCGTCTCGCTCCCGCCGCTGCGTTTCATACCCGCCACCTGTATCCGACGCGCCAAAAACGACGCGGAGACAGCCCCGTTCTCCACCTACAGCCGACGCTCCACGGTTTCGGCGTCGTGCGCGAGCGTCAGCGTCCGCGAGCGACCGCGGCCGTCGAGGCTCTCGTAGCGCGCGTCGATGAGGTCGAGTCGGTCGAGTTTGTTCACGAGTTCGGTGTAGCGGGTGTAGCCGAGGTCCGTTCGCTCGGCGAACGCGTCGTAGACGTCGCCCGCTCGCTCGCCGTCGCGTTCGGCGACCGTCCGGAGCAACTCGCGTTCGACGTCGGTCAACGCCTCGATGTCGCGGGCGAGGCGGAGGTTCCGCGCGCGATCGCTCACCGCCTCGACGTCCTCCACCTCGACAGTCGTGGAGGCTCGCGACTCCGCGTGGAGACCGGCGCGCCGGAGCATGTCGATGCCGACCCGGAGGTCGCCGGCGTCGGCCGTCTGCTCGGCCACGCGGTCGAGAACGGCCATCGGGAGCGCGCCGTCGCGGAACCCGATGCGGACGCGCTCGCCGAGAATGTCCGCGACCTCCTCGCGGTCGTAGACCGGGAAGTAGGCTTCCTCCGGTCGGAAGACGGACTGGACGCGCCCATCGAGGGCCTCCACGACGTCGAGGCCGGTGTCCGAGGAGACGAGGACGACGCCGACCTTCGCGCCCGGATGCGTCTCGTGAGCGCGCAACAGCGAGTAGAGGGTGTCGGAGGCCTCGTTCTCGTAGAAGAGGTAGTTCACGTCGTCGAGCGCCACCACGAGGACTTCCTCCTCGTCGACGAGGCGGTCCGCGACCTGTCCGAAGAGCTTCTTGAACGACACGCCCGATGAGGGCGGTTCGTAGTCGAAAATCGACTGGAACACCCGCGAGAAGACCCCGTATCGCGTCGCGTCCACCTGACAGTTGACGCGGACGGCCCGGACGCCCGGCTGGCTCCCGAGTTCGCCGAAGAGCTTCTGGACGGCCGTCGTCTTCCCCGTTCCGGGCGGCCCGCGCACCATCGCGTTCAGCGGCCGATTTCCGCGGACGGCCGGACGGAGGGCGTACTGGAGGGTCTGGAGTTGGGACTCGCGGTGGCGGAACGCCTCGGGCACGTAGTCGATCTCGAAGACGTGCTCGTCGCGGAACACCGACTCGTCCCACGACAGCATCCCGCCGGAGTCGTCGGCCATCGCCGAGACGTGGGGTCGCACGCCACATAAGCCTTCGCCGCCCCGCCCGCGACGACCGTACGCGCCGCCCTCGCGGGCCGACGCGGCCCTACGTCCCGTCGGCCCCGAACTTCTCCAGTAAGTCCTCGTAGAACCCCGGATCGTCGCTCTCGCCGGCGAGCTTCTCGACGATCAGCTCCGGGGTCGAGCGCGCGAGCAGGTCCTTCTCGGGGGAGCGCTCCACGACGAGCTCGCCGCCTTCGAGACCGACGGCGCGGATGCCATCGACGTCGACGTCGTAGTCGGCCGCGCCCCGGATCTCGCCCGCGAGGTGGGAGACGAAGACGCCGGTCGCGCCCGCGCCGTGGAGCGCTTCGAGGATCCCGGCGACGATCTTCGCCGACGCCCCGGGTTCGGTGATGGACTCCAGTTCGTCCACGAGCACGCACTTCGCGTCCGCGCCGCCAGCGAGCGCCGCGAAATCCCGGAGTGTCGACTCGAACGCGCCGGCGTCCAGCGTCCCCTGACTCTTCGCGTGGTAGTGCAGTTCCTCGACGGCGGGGACGCGCGCCGATTCGGCGGGCACCGGCAGCCCCATGTGCGCGAGCACGACGACGACGGCGACGAGGTCGAGCGTACTCGTCTTCCCGCCCGAGTTCACCCCCGAGAGGAGCGCGACGCCATCGACTCCGTAGTCGACCGGCTCGACCTCGTCGAACGCCACGTCGAGCAGCGGCGAGCGACCGCCCTCGATCTCGAAGCCCGTCCCGGCGCGCTCCGCGGCCGTACAGTCGTACTCCTCGCAGAATCGCGCGACGGCGAGTTCGACGTCGAGTTCGAGCGCGTCGCGCACGAGGTCGGTCGCGCCCGCCCGGAGGTCCGCGAGGCGCCCGGCGAGATCCCGCTTGCGTTTCGCGGCGCGTCGGTCCCGCTCGGCGACGAGTTCCTCGCGGAGTCGCGACACCGCCTCCTCGCGGCGCTCGACGGGATACGTGGGTTCGTCGCCGAAGATCCGCGTCGCGATCTCGATCTCGTCGTCCCGGAGCGCGAGCGCGTCCGCGACGTGCTCGCGCGCCGCCCCGATCGCCGCGGCGTACTCGTCCGCCAGCTCGCGCGAGAGCAGCGAGTCGACGCCCGCGCCGCGCTCGACGAGCGAGAGCAGATCGGCGCCCTCGATGGTGACGTCGCGCTCCTCGATGGCTCCGCGAAGCGCGTCGTTCGCCACGGACTCGGCCGTCGAGACCGCGGCGTCGAGGTCGTCGACAGCGGTGCTCAGCCGTCCGAGTTCCTCGTCGCCCGCGACGCTCCCGTCCGCCGCGAGATCGTCGAGGGCGTCCTCGAGAGTGTCGAGCTCGATCGGTGCCTCCACGCCCGCGCGCCGGTGGACGGCGGCGGCCGCGCGCAGCGACGCACGATTCGTCGCGAAGAACGCGAGCGTCCGCTCCGGGACGTGCTCCTCGGGGTGCTCGACGGCCCGTGGATCCACCGTGACGTCGCCCTCCACGGCGACGCCCGCGAACGCCTCGTCGAGCGCCACGACGGAGGCGTAGCCGCGCGCGAGGTCCGCGAGGCCGCGCGCGTCCTCGACGACTTCGACGGAGAGTTCGGGGAACGCCGCCTGCGCCTCCCGGTACGTCTCCGCGTCCGCCGTCGCGAGACAGCGGTCTCGAACGGTGACGTCACCGGGGCGTTCGACCGGCGAGACGTCGGCGAGCGCGTCCAGCACCGCCGGATCGATTTCCCGCTCGCGCGCCCGCTCGGCGAACGCGGACACCTCCGCGATACGCGAGGCCGACGCCGTCGGGTAGAGGGTCGCGAGGCGGCGTTTCGCGTGCGTCGTCACGGCCCGCTCTTGGAGAAGCCCGAGCACCGCGTCGGACACCTCCCGAGCGCGGTCGGTCGCGAGGAACCCGCCGGGGTCGTCGTGTCGCGCGCGGATCGCGCCGCGGACGATGCGGGCCGCCCGTCCCGTCGAGATACCGGGGAGCGACGCGACGGCGGCGACGTCCCCGCGCCGGAGCGTCTCCACGGGTTCGTCCAGCTCGCGGAGCCGCTCGGCCGTCTTCGCGCCGACGCCGGGCACGTCCTCCAACTCCATCGCCTCCGACTTGGGCGCCCTCCGAAAAAAGCCTCGCCCTCAGAAGTGCGAGTAGCGCTCCGGGTAGAGCAGGCCCTTCCGCCAGCGCCACGCCGCGGCGACCGCCCGGATGATCGCCCCGACGACGAGCGCGGGGAGATAGCAGGCGATCACGAGACCGAGCGCCCAGCGCGCGCCGCGTGTCGCGAGACCGAATGCGGCGAACGCCTCCCCGGCCACCCGGACGAGCGGCGACCCGGGAACGCCGAGGATCCCGAGCGAGCCACTCGTGCCGACGAGCGCGTGCGTCAGGACGAGCAGTGCGAGCGCCGCGAACGTCCACCAGACGGCGCGGCCGGCGACCCAGCGCGCGACGTCCTCGATGTCCCACATCGGGCGTTCCGACGCGCCCGTGCGGCTTAAAACGCCCGTCACGGTTCGTGCGATCGGTACACGGAAGGCGCCGGCGCGCGAACACATGGGGTATGACCGTCGAGACCAAACTCGACGCGGCCCGCGACGCCCTCGCGGAGCGCGACGGCGTGCTCGTCGCGTTCAGCGGTGGGGTCGATTCCGCCGTCGTCGCCGCCATCGCGCACGACGCGCTGGGCGACGACGCCGTCGCCTGCACCGCGAAGAGCGAGACGCTCCCCGAGGCCGAACTCGCGGACGCGAAGCGCGTCGCCGACGAGATCGGCATCCGCCACGAGCTCGTCGAATTCAGCGAGCTGGACGATCCCGATTTCGTCGAGAACGGCGACGAGCGGTGTTATCACTGTCGAACGATGCGCCTCTCCGAGATGTTCGAGGCCGCCCGCGACCTCGGCATCGCCACGGTCTGCGACGGTACGAACGCCTCCGATCCCGGCGAGGGTCATCGCCCCGGCTTGCAGGCCGTCGACGAACTCGACGCCTACTCCCCCCTCTTGGAGCACGATATCACGAAGGACGAAGTCCGCGAGATCGCCGATCGGTACGGTCTGAGCGTCGCCGAGAAGCCCTCGATGGCGTGTCTCTCCTCGCGCATCCCGACCGGGATCGAGGTCACCGAAGAAAAGCTCTCGCGCGTCGAGAAGGCTGAGACGCTGCTCCGCACGTGGGGCTTCGAGCAGTTCCGCGTCCGCGATCATGACGGTCTCGCGCGCATCGAGGTCGCGCCGGAGGAACTGGAGGTCGCGCTCACGCCCGCGTTCGCGGAGGCCGCGCGCGAACACCTCTCGGACGTCGGCTTCGACCACGTGACGCTCGACCTGCACGGCTACCGGACGGGGAGCGTCTCGCCGGCGGACGAGACAGCGGACGCGGACGACTGAGGCGAGGCCGACGTCTAGCTCGGCGTCGGGGAGCGCTCCGTCCACCGGAGGAGGAACAACGTCCCCTCGAAGAGGACGATCATCGTGGCGGCGACGACGACGGGCGCGACGCCGGTGGGGTCGGGGGTGGCGATGAAGGAGAGACCGGCGAACGCGCCCCAGAAGAGGAGGCGCCGGTCGGCGAGCCACCGCCGCGACGTCAGTCCCATCATGATCGCGAGCATGACGAACAGCGGGATCTGGAAGACGATGGCGAGGTAGGCCATCAGGACGAGGATGAGGTTGAACGTCGATCCGAGCGCGAGCGCGGCGTTCGCGACGCCCGTGGAGTAGTAGAGGAAGTACGACATCACGCTCGGGACGACGACGAAGTAGGCGAAGACGACGCCGACGACGGCGAGGACGAGGCTGGTCGGGATGGCGGCGAGGTAGTAGCGCCGCTCGTGGGGGTAGAGACCGGGCCGCATGAACGCGTACGTCTCGTAGACGATGACGGGGAGCGCGACGACGACGCCGGCGATGGACGCGACCTTGAACTGCGTGACGATGAGTTCGAGCGGCGCGTAGATGTGCGGCTGGGCGGTCGAACTCGCGGGGAGGACGCCGTCCCAGATGACCGTGATGAGGGTGTCACCGAACGGGAAGCAGAGGACGCTGACGATGCCGGCGATGAGGACGACGATGCCGAGGCGACGCACCATCTCCTCGACGTGAACCGCGATGGGTTGCTCCTCGTCGCTGGCCGGGCCGTCCCCCATTCCGATCCCCGCGTCCTCCTCCACGAACGGGTCGTCGACGGCGTCCTCGTCGACGAGCGCGCGGTCGTCGTCGACCGTCGGACCCTCGTCCGGGACGGACGGCTCGCCGGTGTCGGGGACGGCGTCCGGCGGGTCGGCGTATCCGCCGTCGGTGGCGTCCGCTTCGTCGGCCGCGGTCTCGTCGGTGGCGTCCGCTTCGTCGGCCGCGGCGTCACCGGCCGCGTCGGCGTCCGCGTCGACTGCGACGTCGGCTTCATCGCTGCTGTCGGGACCGTCGTCGGCCGTATCGACGTCCGTGACGGCGGGTTCGACGGGATCTGCGTCGATCGACTCCGAACGGGTGACGTCCTCGTCGTCCGCGGGGGCGTCGCCCTCGCCGTCGGCGCCGTCCGGTGCGTCTCCGTCTCCCATTCTCTGCCTACGGTTGGCGACGCGGGCGTTATAGGCTTTCTTTTGGGTAGCGACGAGAAGATTGATAACGTGAAACCGGTTACCGGACACAAATGAGCGACTCGGGGGTCATCAGTGAGGACACGGCCCGCGCCGTCGACACCGGCCGGGAGACGCTCGGCGTCTTCATCGGGGCGGCCCGCAAGCGCCTCCAAGTCGTCTTCATCGCGTTCGTCGTCGGCCTCTTCGGCGGGATCATGGCGATGCGCTGGTTCGTCTGGCCGGCGCTGAAACGCGATCTCATCAGGCAACTCGGTCTCGGGTCGAGCGTCGAGGTCATCTTTCAGACGCCGTTCGACGTCATTCTCTTGCAGGTGAAGATCGGGATGGTGGTCGGCGTCATCCTCGCGCTCCCGATCCTGCTCTACTACGCGAAGGCGCCGCTGGCCGAACGCGACATCGTTCCGGACGTCTCGGTGTCGATCCGGCATCTCGTCGGAGCCGCCGTCGTCGCGATCGGCCTCGCCGTCGTCGGCATCGCCTACGCCTACGAGCTGTTCTTCCCGCTGATGTTCAAGTTCCTCGCGGGGAACGCGATGAGCGCGAACATCAAGCCGATGTACTCCATCGTCGCGTGGACGCAGTTCATCCTCGTGCTCGCCATCTCGTTCGGCGTCGCCGCCCAGCTCCCGCTCGTGATGACCGCGCTCTCCTACCTCGAAGTCGTCCCCTACGAGACGTTCCGCGCGTACTGGAAGCACGCGGTCGTCCTCATCTTCGTCTTCGGCGCGGTGTTCTCCCCGCCGGACCCGTTCACGCAGATCATGTGGGCGGTGCCGCTGCTCTTCCTCTACGCGGTCAGCCTCTACCTCGCGAAGCTCGTGACGCTCGCCCGCCGCGGGAGCGAACGCATCGACCTCCGGGGCGAACTGCGCGGGCGATGGAACGTCCTCGCCGGATCGGCCGTCGTCGGCTTCCTCGTCGGCTACGCGTTCTTCGGCTACGGCGGCGTCACCCTCCTGAATCGGACGATCGGCCGATTCTCCGCGTACAGCGTGCCGTCCGCCACCCGGCTCGTCGGCCTCGGTCCCGACGCCTCGCTCGCGCTCTGCGGCGCCGTCTTCGCTCTCGTCGCGCTCGTGATCGCGCTCTGCTACGCCGTCTACGACGCCATCGCGACGGCCGCGCGGGCGGAGTCGGCCGTCTACGGCGGGCAGGCGCCGAAGCCGGAGAACCTGAATCTCGACGTCCTCGACGCCGCGGGCGTGCGCGCCGCCCCCGACGCGCGTTTCGACGCGATGGACGAGGAGGAGGCCCTCGAACTCGCGAACGAGGCGATGGAGACCGGCGAGAAGGAGAAGGCGGGCGCGATCCTCGATCGCTTCGACGAGGCCGAAGAACGCCGCGAAGCGACGGAGAGCGAGGAGGAGGGAGAGGATGAATCGGACGAGCACGCGGCCGGCGAGGGCGCCGAAGGGGAGACCGCGGAGGGCGAATCGGAGTCGGGGAGCGTCTTCTCCCGGACGAGCGCGGGGATGCTCGACGCGTTCACGGAGGAAGAGACGACCGAGGAGGACATCGGCGGCTACTACCACGACATCCGGTTCATCGTCGCGAGCCTGCGCTCGCGGCTCTTCTGGCTGGTCGGGTGGTTCATGGTCGTCCTCGCGGGCGTCTTCGCGTTCCTCTATCAGGGCGGACTCGGCTTCGTGCGCAACGACTTCATCGGGCGCATTCCCGAGCAGGTCCTCCGACAGAACCCGGACGCGCTCGGCTGGCCGGTCGCACTCCATCCCGTCGAGGCGCTGATCTTCTCCGTGAAGCTCTCGACCGTCATCGCCGTCGTCGCCACGTTCCCGCTCGTGCTCTTCTTCCTCTGGCCGGCGCTGCGCGAGCGGGGATTCATCTCGGCGCGCCGCGGCGTCGTCAGCGTCTGGGCGGGCGCCATCGCCGTCACGATCGTCGCCGGGAGCGTCCTCGGGTACCTCTACGTCGCGCCGTCGATCATCTCCTATCTCGTCCGGGACGCCCTGCAGGCGAACGTCGTCATCAGCTACCGGATCAGCGACTTCCTGTGGCTGGTGTTCCTCACGACCGCTGGCATCGGTCTCCTCGCCGCCGTGCCGGTGACGATGTGGCTCTCGCACTGGTCGGGCGTCATCGGATACAACCCGATGCGCCGCCGCTGGCGCGTCTTCGTCCTCGGGGCGTTCGCGTTCGCCGCGCTCGTCACGCCCGACAGCCTCTACACGATGGTCGTCGTCGGCGCGCCGATCGCCATCGCGTTCTTCGTCGGTCTCGCCGGTCTCTGGATCGTGACGCTCGGCGGCCGTCGCGGCGGCGGCGGCGCGACATCCACCGACGCCGAGACCGAGGAGCGCCCCGTCTGAGCGGCGCGAACGAACGCGTCGTTTAACTATTCGCCCGCAAACATCCCGATATGCCGAAGATATCCGTCGACGTGCCCCAAGAGCTCCTCGACGACCTCGACGAGCACGTCGGCGACGACGGGAAGTTCGTGAACCGATCGGACGCCGTTCGGGCCTCGCTGCGCAAGACCCTCGACGTCCTCGACGACATCGACGCCCGCCACGGGCGCCTCGACGACGAGCGGCGGGACGACGATGCGTGACGGCGAGTCCTCGCTCGCGGCCGGTCGCGTCGTCCTCGTCGCGCTCTTCGTCACCGCGCTCGTCACCTCGCAGTTGACGGCCTCGAAGATCCTCGCCTTCCACGTCCCCGTCTCGCTCCCCGTCACCGGCAGCACGCTCGTGATGCCGGGTGCGGCGCTCGCCTACGCCGTCACCTACTTCGCGACCGACTGCTACAGCGAACTCTACGGCCGGCGGGCCGCCACCGTCGTCGTCAACACGGGCTTCGCGATGAACTTCGTCCTGCTCGCGCTCGTCTGGTCGACCATCTACGCGCCCGCCGCGTCATCCTCCGTCGACCCGGAGACGTTCGCGACCGTCCTCGGCTCCTCGACGAGCATCGTCGCCGGCTCGCTCTGTGCGTTCCTCGTCAGTCAGAACTGGGACGTCGTCGTCTTCCACGCGTTGCGGCGCCGCACCGACGGCGCGCACCTCTGGCTGCGCAACATCGGCTCGACGGCCACGAGTCAGGCCATCGACACCGTCATCTTCGTCGGCGTCGGCTTCTGGCTCGCACCCTCCCTCCTCGGCGGCCATCCCCTCCCCGGCGCCGTCCTCGCGTCGCTGATGGTCGGTCAGTATCTCCTCAAGCTCCTCATCGCCCTCTGCGACACGCCGTTCGTCTACGCCGTCGTCGGCTATCTCGGCGAACGCGTGGATACGGGTCGAATCAGTCCGGCGAAGTAGCGTCCCGTCCGCTCTCGGGACTCACAGCTCTCGGTGATCGCCGCTCGCGCTGTCCGTTCCCCGCCCACCCGGCGGAGTGAAAAAAGCCTACTCCTCGATCGGCTCCGCGAAGCCGAAACGCGGCTTCACGTCCGTCACCTCGACGCGGACCTCGTCGCCTTCCTCGACGCCCGCGACGAACAGCGTGAACCCCTCGACCTTCGCGATGCCGTCGCCCTCCTCGCCGACGCCCGTGATCTCGACGTCGCGCACGTCGCCGACGCGAACCGGCCCGGTGAGCCTGTTCTTCCCGACGACGTACACCTCGGAGGAGGACTCCCGCGAGGCGTCGGGACTCGTCCGCCGGGAGAACGCGAACTCGCGCGCGACGTCGTCCTCGAAGCCGTCGAGGTCCTGCCCCTGAAAGACCTTCACCGCGAAGTTCCCGCCCTCGCCGAGGAGGTCGGTCGCGGTTTCGAGGGCTTGGCGCGCGAGGTGGACGGATCGAGCGTGATCGAGGTTGTACTCGCCGGTCATGTTCGGCGCCATGTCCGAGATGACGGTGTCGACGCGGCCGTCCGCGGCCTCGGCGATCGCCGCCTTCGTCTCGTCCTCCGTCATGTCGCCACGGATCGTCTCGACGGGCGCGTCGCCGCGCTCGACGGCGTCGATGCGCTGGAAGTCGACGCCGATCACGCGACCGTGTCGACCCGCCTCCTCCGCGGCGACTTGGAGCCACCCGCCCGGCGCCGCGCCGAGGTCGACCACCGTGTCGCCGTGCCCGATGAGATCGAACTCCCGATCGAGCTGCTTCAGCTTGTACGCCGAGCGCGCGCGATACCCCTGCTGTTTCGCCCGGTTGTAGTATTCGTCCTTACCGGCCATCGCGCTCACCACTCGTTCCGTCTCGCGCCCCGGGGCGGGGCGTCGTGTCCGCGTTCATACCCCCGAGAACGGGACCGAAGGGGAAAGGTACGTCGGACGGATTCGGACCGGGATCCAGCGTGTCTTCCGGGGTCCGTCAACTCGTGCTAGAGGTGCGCTACCACGATCTCCAGCGACGGCGGATTGCCCGTCCACGCTCTCTCCGTCGGCGTGTTCGACGCCGAGAGCCGACTCGCCGTCGCGTTCCAAGCCGGACGCCGTCCCGTCGCACCACCCGCCGCGACGTTCGCCTTCACGCGTGCGCGCGCATCCGGGGGTTTATTATGCGGGCCAGTCCTACCGACGGGCAAGATGTTCAAGGCGATCGTGAGCGCCGACACGCTCCGGGACACGCTCGACTCCGTGAGCGTGCTGGTGGACGAGTGTAAGATCCACCTCAACGACGACGGCATCGAGATTCGCGCCGTCGACCCCGCGAACGTGGGGATGGTGGACCTGACCCTCTCCGCGGACGCCTTCGAGTCCTACGAGGCCGACGGCGGACTCATCGGCGTCGATCTCTCGCGGCTGGAGGACATCGCCGGGATGGCCGACGCCGGCCAGCTCGTCCAATTCGAACTGGACGAGGAGACCCGGAAGCTCCACATCCAGATCGAAGGTCTCGAATACACCCTCGCGCTCATCGACCCCGACAGTATCCGACAGGAACCCGACCTCCCCGACCTCGACCTCCCCGCACAGGTCGTCGTCGAGGGCGCGGACATCGACCGCGCCGTCCGCGCCGCCGACATGGTCTCCGACCACATCGCGCTCGGCGTCGACGCCGAACGCGAACTCTTCTACGTCGACGCCGAGGGCGACACCGACGACGTCCACCTCGAACTCGAACGCGAGGACCTCATCGACCTCGAGGCCGGCGACGCGCGTTCGCTCTTCAGCCTCGACTACCTCAAGGACATGAACAAGGCGCTCTCGAAGGACGCCGAAATCACCCTCGAACTCGGCGAGGAGTTCCCCGTCAAGATGCACTTCGACTTCGCGGAAGGGTTGGGATCTGTCAGCTTCATGCTAGCTCCTCGAATCCAGTCGGAATAAGGCCTGAAACGGGGCGTTTAGTGGTTTTGCTGTTTCTCACTCTCGCGTATCTTCGATGGATTCGGAGAGCCTGCCGTGGGTCGTACCACGAGTACGGGCTCGACTTGGATCCCGACGTCCTCATCGAGACCCGCCGCGAGATCGGCGACGAACGCGCGCACTGACACCCGACAACGCCACGTATCCCTACCCTCTACCTGTCCCCGTGCACCGTTCGTACGCGCTCGCCGGCGCCCTCTTCGTCGTCGCCGTCGCCTGCCTCGCCAATCCCCTCTACGTCGTAGCGGTCCCGGAGGCGAACGTCCTCGGGCACACGCCGATGGGTGGCGACGCGGCGGCGTTCGCGCCCGACCTCCGGTATCTCGTCTCGCTTGTGCTCTCCGGGACCGGCGTCCTCGCGTTCGTCTTCGCGCTCGCGTCGCTGTTCGCGGGCGGCCTGCCGGCCGACGAGCGCTGAGATCGCACGGCTCTTTCACGCGCGGCACCTCTCCCCGCTCATGAGCGATCCCGCCTTCCCCGACGCCGACGACGCCTACCCGGTCGAACCGGGGTGTGCGCGCTGTCCCGCCCTCGTCGAGGCCCGCGAGCACATCGCGTGGGGGAACGGCCCCCTCGACGCGGACGTCGTCGCGGTCGGCGAAGCGCCGGGCGCGGGCACGCCCGAGGAGGGACTCTGGAAGGGCGGCAACTGGACGGGGATGGCGTACACGGCGCGCCACTCGGGCAGGATCGTCCGCGAGCTGTTCGCGGACAGCGGCCACGATGAGGGCTTCTACAGTATCAAGGGAGAGTGCCTCGGGGCTTGACCCCGAGGCTTGACCTCGGGGCAGGTTCACACGAACGCCGTGAAGTGCTTCCCGCCGGACGGCGAGGGCCCGAATCGCGAGCCGCGCGCGGACGAACTGACGAACTGCTTCTCGCACCTCGAAACCGAACTCGACGCCGTGGACCCCGCAGTCGTCGTCACGATCGGCAGACGCGCGACGTCGGTGCTCTTCGACGCGGCGGGTCGCGACCTCGATGGCTTCATCGAGGCCGTCCTCGATCCCGTTTCGGGTCCGTCTCTCGGCGTGACGGTCGTCCCGGTTCTCCACCCCGCCTACCAGCACATGTGGCTCTCGCGGCTCGGCTACGACTGCGAAGAGTACGCGAGCGAACTCGGTCGGCTGATCGACGACTACCGTTAGGCGATCACGGTCTCGCCGGCCGTCACCTGTTCGCCGACGGCGACGTCGACGTCCTCGCGGCCGTATTCGGGCGGGAGGAGGACGTCGACGCGGGACCCGAAGGAGATGTGGCCGACGCGTTCGCCGCGCGCGACGGTGTCACCGGGTTCGACGGACGGGTGGATGCGGCGGGCGAACGCGCCCGCGATCAGATCGAGCTCGTAGCTATCGGTGGTGATTCGGACGCGTTCGTTCTTCTCCGAGTCCTTCGAGAACGCGGGACGGTGAGCGCCGAGGCGGTGATCGACGGACGCGACGACCCCCCCCAGCGGCGCGCGGTTCACATGGACGTCGGAGACGTTCATGAAGACGCCGACGCGGACGCGACCGCTCTCGGTTCTGCACACGCTCACCCGGCCGTCGGCGGGAGCGACGACGCCCGAGTCCGCGATCTCGCGCTCGGGATCGCGGTGGAACCAAAGGGTGAAGAAGCCGACCGCGGCGCACGCGAGACCGGCGGGTGCGAAGACGAACAGTAGCGGGACGGCGAGCGCGAGCGGCGGGACGGCGTACCGCCGCGCGCCGGACGCGAGGCGCATACCCGACGGTGCGGTGGGCGCGGGGAACCCTCTTGCGGTCCGGACGCGGGAGACCGGGCGGTTTATCGGCGTCCGCCCCCACCCACGTTTCGTATGGAACGCCGCCACGCCCGATACCCGTTCCTCGGTGACGCCCGTCGCGCCGTTCAGGAGGCGGGCGTGGATCTCGTCGAGGTCGTCCGCGCGGAGGACGCCGTCGTCGAGCGCGCGGCCGAGCGCGTCGAGTCCGCCATCACCGAGCGCGACGTCGGCGAGTCCGCCCACTCGGACCGGGTCGAACTCCTCTCCTATCCGGTCGCGCGCGTCATCGTCTCGATCGTCGACGAGAACGTCTGCACGCGCTACTACGCCGAAGCCGAGGCGTCGCGGGCGGCCGATCGCTTCCGCGAGGACTTCGGGCGCGAGGACGGGCGCGCCGCGATCACGCGGACCGCCGTCCTCCGCGAGTTCGACCTCGGCGCTGCCGTCACACCACGGCGCGACGGCGGATTCGCGGTCGGCGTCGCGGCTTACCTCCGCCACGCGTCCTCGCTGCGCGGCGACGAGTGGCGCCTCGCCAATCGCGCGCTCGATCGCGGTGACGTCCCCGTGAGCGAACCCGAACTCGACGACTTGCTCCGCGAAGCCGTCGAGGAGCGCGTGAGGGAGGGCCTTCCCCTATCTGTCCCGGACGCCATCGGTGACGCGCTCGACGCGGAAGTGGCGGCGATCCGCGAGACGCTCGCCGATCTCGATCTCACGCGTGAGATCGACACCGTCGTCCCCGATCTCTTCCCGCCCTGCATGCAACACCTCCTCGACGCCGTTCAGCGCGGCGACCACCTCGCGCACCACTCGCGCTTCGCGCTCACGGCCTTCTTGGGCAATATCGGACTCTCGACGGACGAGATCGTCGAACTCTACGAGGTGAACCCGGGGTTCGGCGAGGAGATGACGCGCTACCAGACCGATCACATCAAGGGCGAGTCGAGTCCGACGGAGTACACCGCGCCGTCGTGCGCGACGATGCAGGCGTACGGCGACTGCGTGAATCCGGACGCCCTCTGCGAGCACATCAGCCACCCGCTCTCCTACTACGAGGCGAAACTCGACGACGCGGACGAGGAGGAACTGGAGGACTGGCGGGAAGAGCGGGGCACGGAAGGGACCGCGGAGTAGCGATCGGATCACGAAGCGATCCGTGAGCGGCGGGAGCGGCGAGACCGATGCGGTCGGCTCAACAGACGGTACGTCGACACGCTCGCGTCGTCACTCCTGTTTCGTGGAGAGATAGTAGCCCGCTGCGGCCATCACGACGACGAAGGCGACGATAGCGGCGATGACGGCGTACGCGCCGCTCTCGGTGAGTCCGGCCGAACTCACCTCGCCGCCGGCGACGACGATGACGACGAAGAGGGCGACGGCGCAGAGCGTGATGCCCGCCTCGACAGCGGTCTCGCGTTCCATGAGCATACCCCACGTTTCCGGAGTGCCAGCAAAAGCGTGGCGGTCCGACGACGCCGTATCGCCCGTATCAGTCGCTCCGCGGGCGGAGATGGCCTTTTGGCTCCTCGCCACCTAATAGCTCGTATGGTGTCTACGAAATCCACCAGCACCACGAATCCCGGTCTCGCGCCCCTCGATCCGGGTGGGCCGACGGACAGCCGCGCCGCTCGCGCGCGCAGCGAGCCGATGGCCGTCGTCGCCCTCGGCGACGGTCGATACGACGTCGTCGTTCGCGGCGGCGCGGCCTACACGGTCGACCTCGTCACCGGGACCTGTACCTGCCCGGATCACGCCTACCGCGGCCGGCGCTGCAAGCACCTCCGGCGGGTCGCCATCGACGTCACGGAACGCTACGTCCCGGCACCGGACGAGCGCGATACCGTTTGTGCGGCCTGCGGCGACCCGCTGTTCGCCGACGCCGAGACGCCCGAGCCGGTCTACTGTGACGACTGTACGCTCGACGCCGGGGATATCGTCCGCGATCGAGAGCGCGGTGACGTCCTCGTCGTCGTGGAGACGTCGCCCGATCGGGCGCGCCACGTCGCGATCGGCGATCACACCGTCGCCACTCACCCGACGAACGACGGATACGACTCCGACGACGCCGTCGTCGAGACCGTCTATCCGCATCGGGCCGCGACACCGGAGCGCCTCCGCGAGCGCGGCGTCCGCACGTACGCTTTCCCGCGGGGCCGCCTCGAACCCCTCTCGCGGTAGCTACGTCAACATCTCCGCGGCCTCCTCGACGCTCAGTACGCCCTGCGCGACGGCCTGAAGGACGCCCTCGACGTCCGCACCGTCGTCGTCCGACTCGCCGGCGGCTTTCAGCTCCGCGATGGTATCGCCATCGTCGAGGGCCGTCTCCTTCTTCACGCGGTAGTTCCCGCCGTCGGTGACGTAGAGATCGCTCGGGTGGAAGAAATACCAGTCCTCCCGGTCGAAGCGGACGCCGATCTTGGGCCTAGCGCCGAAGTGCTGCGAGAAGTAGACGAGCGCTTCGACCTCCTCGCCGGTGAGATAGATCGGATCGCCCGCCGATGATTTCGCCTCGACGGCGTAGAAGACCGTCCCGTCGCCCGCGAGGACGTCCGGGAGGTCGCGCGTCGTCGCGGATCCCGAGGCGGGCGCGCGCATCACCGCGAAGCCGGCCTCGTCGAGGCGGTTGACGAGTTCGCGCTCCCGTCGGTCGCCCTTCTCGTTTCGCACCATATCGCTACTCCCCGCTCACCCGGGATAAACCGGGCGATGCGACCGGGATCGGGAGTACCCGCGGGACCGGTGAACGCCGACGCAGGGAGGCGACAGCGCCGGTGTCGGAACGCTTCGCGTTCCGGCGACGGCACCGCCTTCGTCGCTCCCCTCAAGTACGGCCACGTCGTCCGCGGGGCGAGTGGGCCGGGACCTCCGAAACCGCTATCTCCTCGCACCGCGATCGATCGGACGATGGCGGAGACACCCGACACTGGCGGGCGCCCCGAGCACGTCGCCGAGTGCACGGCGTGCGGCCGCGTCTATCCCGTCCGGAGCGACGCTGACGGCGAACTCCGCCCGATCGGCACCGACGGAGCGTGCGTCTGTGGAAACGAGACGTTCGCGGCGCTCGGCGAAGCGGAAGAGACGGGGGAGTAGCGGACTCGGACGCGGACGCGGACTCGCGACCTCGGCGTTCGCGCTTTCGGTGGAATTCGCCCTACGTCTCGCTCTCCAACGCCACCGACGCCAACAGCGCTTCGAGTTGCACCTGCTCGTTGGCGCCCTCGGCGATCCGATAGTCGGCCTCGCCGATGCGGTCCATGAGACGGACCGCTTGGGTCTCCGAGAGGTCGAACTCCCAGACGGAGCGGTGCAGTTGATCGATGATGTCGCCGCCGGCGAGACCGCGTTCGGTGAGGAGGTCGTCGAGGGTCGCGCGCGCGGCGACGAACTCGCCGCCGATGGCCTCGGTCACCATCGACTCGATCTCCTCGGGGCGCGCGGTGCTCGTGATTGCGTACACCGTCTCCTCGGTGACGGCTTCACCCGTGGCCGCCGCGGCCTGCAGGGCGTTGATCGCGCGACGCATGTCGCCGTCCGCGGCGTAGACGAGCGCGTCCACGCCGTCCTCGGTGTAGTCGACGCCCTCGGCCTCCGCGACGGTTCGGATGCGTTCCGCGACCGCCTCGCCCTTCAGGCCGGCGAATCGGAAGACCGCGCAGCGGGACTGGATGGGATCGATGATCTGCGAGGAGTAGTTGCAGGAGAGGATGAACCGAACGTTGTTCGAGAACTGCTCCATCGTCCGGCGGAGCGCGCTCTGCGCGTCGCTCGTGAGCGCGTCGGCCTCGTCGAGGAAGATCACGCGGTAGTCGTAGCCGCCAAAGGAGGCCCGCGCGAAGTTCTTGATGCGATCGCGGACGACGTCGATACCGCGCTCGTCGGAGGCGTTCAGTTCGAGGAAGTTCTCCCGCCAGTCGTCCCCGTAGAGTTCGCGCGCGATGGCCGTCGCCGCGGTCGTCTTCCCGGTGCCCGCCGGTCCCGCGAAGAGGAGGTTCGGCAGGTCGTCCTCGGCGACGTAGCTCTCCAAGCGCGAGACGACGTCCTCGTGGCCGACGATGTCGTCGAGCGTCTCCGGCCGGTACTTCTCGACCCAGATTTCCTGTCGCCCCGCGTCTGCCATGTCCGTGCGAAGACGCCGGCGTCCCATAAGCACCCCGAAGCGGGGGATCGGCGGTCCCGAGCGACCGCGGCCATCGGTGTGGCGACACGCTCATACGCGCCGGCGTCCACGCACACGTATGCGCGTCACCGTCGAAGTCGTCGGCGAGGACGTCCACGAGTTCGACGTCGAGGGGGCGTCCTACGCTGACCTCCTGAAGCGCGTGGACCTCAGTCCCCACGAGGTGTCCGTGATGGTCGACGGCCGACCCGTCCCCGAGGACCAGCCCGTCGAGAGCGACCACGTGACCGTTCTCCGCCTCGTCCGTGGCGGCTGACGTTCGGGTCCGCCCGGCGCGGGCCGACGAGCGCGTCGCCGTCCTCGGCGTGCTCGACGCCGCGATGCTGGAGACCGACGCCGAGGTGATCGCCGAGCGCATCGCCGACGGGCGCGTGCTCGTCGCCGTCGCGGGCGGACCGGGCGACGGCACGGAGGACGACACGAGTGCCGAGGCGAGCCCCGAGCGCGTCGTCGGCGCCATCGAAGTCAGTAGTGATCGCGGCGACGCCGGCGGGCACGTCGAAGCGATCGCGGTCCGGCGGCGTCGTCGGGGGCGGGGAATCGGCACCGCGCTCGTTGAGGCCGCCGCGGCGCGCTGGCGCCCGCTGAGCGCCGATTTCGACGACGCGGTGCGGCCCTTCTACGTGAGAGTGGGATTCGAGATCCGGGACGCGGGAGACGGGCGCTATCGGGGGCGACTGGACTAGACGAGCGGTTCGACGAGGTCGCGGCCCGCCGCTAAGAGTTCCTCGACGCGCGCCTCGCTCGATGCCTCCGCGTACACCCGCATCTTCGGTTCGGTCCCGCTCGGGCGGACGAGGAGCCACGAACCGTCTTCGAGGAGGGCTTTGAAGCCGTCCGCGTCGTTCACGCGCTCCACGTCCACGCCCGCGATCTCGTCGGGGAGCGCGTCGGCGAGGTCGGCGACGACCGCGGCCTTCCGGTCTTCGGGACAGTCCACCGAGATTTTCGACTGGTGGACCTCGCCGTGCTCGGCGAGGAGCCGATCGACCCGGCGATCATATGACTCCTCGCTCGCCGCGGCGGCGGCGACGAGCGCCATCAGGACGCCGTCCTTCTCGCGGACGTGCCCGCGGATGCTGAATCCGCCGGACTCCTCGCCGCCCATCAGCGCGTCGCGCTCGCCCATCTCCTCGGCGACCCACTTGAAGCCGACCGCGGTCTCGTAGGTCTCCTCGCCGCGGGCCGCGGTGACGCGGTCGACGAGGAAGCTCGTCGAGACGGTGCGAATCGCGGGTCCCGAACGCTCCTCGAGGAGGTAGTCGTACGTCGCGGCGAAGAAGAGGTTCTCGTCGAGGAACCCTCTGGCGGGCGTGACGACGGCGATGCGGTCGGCGTCGCCGTCGTTCGCGATGCCGAGGTCGGCGTCGTGCTCCTGTACGGCGAGCGCGAGCGCTTGCAGGTTCGCGTAGTCGGGTTCGGGGGGCGTCCCGCCGAAGTCGGCGTCGCGCTCGCAGCGGTGGCGTTCGACGTCCGCGCCCGCCGATTCGAGCAGGGCGTCGGTGACGCCGCGCCCGCTCCCGTGCATCGCGTCGTAGACGACGGAGAGCCCGTCGAGGTCCGTCTCGACGAGATCGCGGCAATGCTCGGCGTGCGGCGTCACGAGGTCGACCTCCTCGATTCGTCCGCGTTCGGCGTCGGGGTCCGCCTCCGGCGGTCGGAGGTGGGTCTCGATGGATTCGGTGACGTGCGGGAGCGCGGGCGCGCCGTCGTCCGGAATGAACTTCACGCCGTTGTACTCCGGGGGGTTGTGCGACGCCGTCACGACGAGCGCGCCGGCGAGGTCGCGTTCGGTGATGGCGTGCGCGACGAGCGGCGTCGGGCAGTCGCGCTCGGGGAGGACGACGTCGTGGCCGTTCGCGGCGAGGACGTCCGCGATCTCCTCGGCGAACTCCCGCGACGTGGGCCGGGCGTCGTAGCCGACCGCGACCGTCTCGCCCGCGTGCCCGACGTCGGCGAGGTGGTCGGCGGTCGCCTGCGCGACCGCGCGCACCCGCGGCGTCGTGAACACGTCGAGCGTCGCACGCCAGCCGTCCGTGCCGAACGCGATAGCGTCGTCCATAGCGCACACTCCCGCCGCCGGCGGCAAAACGACTGTGGTCGGACGAATCCGGACCCGCGAAACGAATCAAGAAACCCGACTGATATCGGCGTCGTTCGGGCCGCACGCGGCCGATCGATCAATGCCCGTAAGTCGCCCGGAAGCGAAACGATGACCATGACGGACGGACCACTCATCGTCGGCGTCGCCGGAAGCCGACGCGACGGGAGTCACACCAGAACCGCCGTCGAACGCGTCCTCGACGCCTGCGAGACCGCGGGCGCCGAGACGGACCTGCTCGCGCTCGGCGACGTCTCCCTCCCGCTCTACCACCCCGACCGGGAGGCGGACGAACGGGGCGAGGCCGCCGCCCTCATCGCGCGGGTCGAGGCCGCCGACGGCGTCGTCTTCGGATCGCCGGTGTATCACGGAACGATCTCCTCGACGCTGAAGAACTTCCACGACTACTGCGGCTACGACGAGTACGAGGACACCGCGATCGGCCTCCTCGCCGTCGCCGGCGGCGCCTCCTACGGCGCGACGCTCGAACACATGCGCGCGACGATCCGGAGCGTCCACGGGAACTGCATCCCCGAACAGCTCGGGATCGCGAACGTTGATGGCGCCTTCGACGACCGGGGGGCGTTCGCCGACGAGTCGCTCGCGGAGCGGGCCACCGCCTTCGCCGAGAGCCTCGTCGCGCGCGCCGACCGCACTCGGAGTGCTGACGCCGCGACGCTCGCCGATCCCGCGGACGACTGACGGGCGTCCACGGGGGACGGCGGTCCCGACAGCCCGATGGACCGATCATGGGAGAATCGGGCCTCATATCGGGGAAACGATATCGCTCCGGCGATCGTCCGTCCGCCCGGTGTCGGAAGGAGAGGACAGCGTGGTCTCGACGCCGCTGTCGGGTGTCGCGTCGGGGTCTTCGCGGAGTCCTACGCGTCGTCCTCGGTCGACGTCGCCTCGAGTTCCTTCTCGCCGCGGTAGATGTCCGCCCCGTCCTGCACGACCTTCTCCGCGAGCACCGCGCACTTGATCCGCATCGGCGTCACCTCGACGCCGAGCAGTTCGAGGACGTCGTCCCGATCGAGGTCGTCGATCTCGTCGAGCGTCATCCCGGGGAGTTCCTGCGAGAGCAGGCTGGCCGAGGCCTGACTGATCGCGCAGCCGTCGCCGTGGAACGCGACGTCCTCGACCGTCTCGCCGTCCGCCGCGAGTTCGACGTCGAACTCGATTTCGTCGCCACAGGAGGGGTTGAACCCCTCGTGACTGAACGTGGGGTCGTCGAGTTCCCCGTGGTTGCGCGGATTGCGATAGTGGTCGAGGATCTGCTGGCGGTACATGTCCGAACCCATGCTCATGATGTCTGCGTGTACGGACGTACGGCGGAAAAGCGTTCCGTCGCCGGCGTTCTCGGGCGGTTCGTCGTGTGGCTGGGACCCGACGGCCGTGCGGTTCGATCCGTCGCGGCGCTCGTGGTGGACCCGCGGCGAACCGCGCGGCTCACGGCTCTCGCCGTTCGCACTTCCGCGACGCCGCACTGTGCGGCGTCGCGTGGTCGACGAGCTTTACAGGGGGTCGAGGAGAATGCCCCGGGGCTTGACGGTCGTGGTACCCGAAAACGCGACGTATGAGCCACCGGGATCGGCTCGCGCGAACCCTGCTCGACGAGTCGTGGGCGTACGGCTACACGCTCACGATCTGGGGGGCCGGCGCGTTCCTCATCGCCGAATACGGCGTCCCCAGTCACCTCGGCGTCCTCGGCTACGTCACGGGGTCGCTCTTGGGCTTCGCGGCGCTCACGTGGTACAGCTTCGGCGGCCTCCTCGTCGACGTCGAACGCGACGGACGCTCGGTCAAGTCGGCCGTCGAGATGGTCCACCTCTTCGCGACGTTCTGCAATCTGCTGCTCGCCCTCGCCGTGATGCAGGTCGAGCACGTCTTCGGGGTGTACGAACCCCTCGGCTTCGGCGTCGTCGGCTTCGTCGCCACCGTCGGATACAGCCTCCTCCTGCTCATCGAGGAGACCATCGGTGAGCGCTGTCTCGACCTCAACGAGGCGAAACGCGACGGCGACGGTGACGGTGAAACCGAGTAGGCGTCACTCCTCGGTCTCGGCGAATCGTGAGGCGACCTTCGCGTACGCGCTCTTCGCGCCGACGCTCGTCTCACCGACGAACGCGCCGACGAGGGCGCCGACGGCGCCGCCCGTGCTCGCCGCGCTCCGACTGACCAGACCACCGATGCCCGCACCGAGCGCCGCCCCGACCGCCGCGTACTTGGCGCGGTTGACGGCGCGCGTAATTACGTCCTTCACGAGAGGACGTAATACTCGGGGGAGCATAAAGGTCGGGGTCCGTGAGGATTCGGCGGTGACCGAGTCGGACGAGGATTGAGAGGAGAACGAGGCGCGGCGCGCTCGCAAAGCCACCGCGAGGCGCGAAGACCGCCGAAGGCGGACAGATGTGCTGTTGCGAACGCGTGCGCCGCGCCACAGCACGGGTCAGGCGAAGATGTCGATGGC
This sequence comes from Halarchaeum acidiphilum MH1-52-1, assembly GCF_000474235.1. Classification (GTDB taxonomy): domain Archaea; phylum Halobacteriota; class Halobacteria; order Halobacteriales; family Halobacteriaceae; genus Halarchaeum; species Halarchaeum acidiphilum. The sequence continues at coordinate 17,184 of NZ_BATA01000016.1, read as the reverse complement.
CCCCTCGACGCCCTCGATGAGGGTGTCGACCTCGTCGCGGGTGTTGTAGAGGTAGAAGGACGCGCGGATGCTGGCGGGGACGCCGAGGGTGTCGTGGAGGGGTTGCGTGCAGTGGTCGCCGGCGCGGACGGCGACGCCGTAGTCGTTGAGGATGCTGGAGAGGTCGTGAGCGTGGATGCCCTCGACGTTGAACGCGACGAGACCGCCGCGCCGATCCGCGGGCGGGCCGTAGATCTCGACGTCGTCGAGCTTCGAGAGCTCGTCGTAGGCGTACTCGGTGACGTGGTCCTCGTGGGCGTTGATGCGCTCCAAGCCGATCTCGTCGACGTAGTCGGCGGCCTCGGCGAACGCGATGCCCTCGGAGATGCTGGGCGTCCCGGCCTCGAACTTCCACGGGAGGTCGTTCCACGTCGCGTCCTCGTAAGTGACCTTCTTGATCATCTCGCCCCCGTAGAGGTAGGGATCCATCGCTTCGAGGAGGTGCTGCTTGCCGTAGAGCGCGCCGATACCCGTTGGTCCGGCCATCTTGTGCCCGCTGAAGGCGTAGAAGTCAGCGTCGATGGCCTCGACGTCGACGGGGCGGTTCGGGACGGCCTGCGCGCCGTCGACGAAGATCAGCGCGTCCCGCTCGTGAGCCATGTCCGCGAGTTCGCTCACGGGGTTGATCGTCCCGAGGACGTTCGAGGCGTGGACGACGGAGACCATCGCGGTATCGTCGTCGATGAGGTCGCCGGCGGCGTCCATGTCGAGCGTGCCATCGTCCTCGATGGGGATGTATTCCACCGACGCACCCGTCTTCTTCGCGATCTGCTGCCACGTGACGAGCGAGGCGTGATGCTCCATCTCCGTGAGAACGACCGTATCCCCCTCTCCGAGTTCGTTCAGCCCCCACGCGTAGGCGACGAGGTTGAACGACTCCGTGGTGTTCTTCGTGAAGACGATCTCCTCGCGCTCGCCGGACGCGCCGACGAACTCGGCGATGCGGTCGTGCGCCTCCTCGTAGGCGATGGAGGCCTCTTGGCTCAGTTGGTGAATGCCCCGGTGGACGTTCGAGTTGTACTCGTAGTAGTAGTCCGTGATGGACTCGACGACCCGCGTCGGCGTCTGGGTCGTCGCGGCGTTGTCGAAGTAGACGAGCGGCACGCCGTCGGCGACCTCGCGTTCCAGAATCGGGAAGTCAGCGCGCAGCGACTCGACGTCGAGCGGGCTCTGTTCCTGCGTCCCCATATTGTACTCGGCTAGGGAGCGTGGACGTTTGGTAGCTTCGGAAAAGGCGGCACGTTGCCGGCGTCTGGGACGGGCGAAACGGGTGGGTCGCGTCCGCGATCCCCTACATTCGGAGGTACTGGGCGTGCGGGACGCCGCCGAGGTCGACGACGGTCGCCTCGTCGACGTAGCCGGCGTCGACGGCGGTGGTGACGGCGACGTCACCGACGAGGTTCGCGACGCTCGCGCGCCCGAGGCTCTCCGTGAGTTCGTCGGCGGTCGTCTCCGCGTCCGCGTCGCCGTAGAACGACGCTTCGACGGTGACGGAGACGGTGCCGTTGTCGTACGTCTCGCCGACGATCCCCGTATCGGCGGCGGCGACGAGCAGCCCGCGGTCGGTTCGACGCTCGGTGAGACGAACGCTCATTCGCGCTGGCGTTCCTGCTCGACGAGCCGCTCCTCCTGACGTTCGCGGATCTCCTCCGCGTGCTCGACGACGTCCGTCGCCTCCTCCTCGCGCCCGAGTTCGTCGAGCGCGCGGGACTTCTCCTCGTAGACGTCCGCCTGCTTGAAGCCGAGACGGATCGCGTTGTCGAGGGCGTCGAGCGCCTGCTCGTGGCGCCCCTGCTCGTTCTCCATGAAGCCGAGATTGTACCAGCCGTGCGGGAGGCGCTTGTCCTTGCGCACGGCGTCCTCCGCGTGTTGGTAGGCTTCCTCGGTCTTGCCGTACTCCCAGAGGGCATACGCGAGATTCGTCTGCGCTTCGGCGGCGAACGGGCCGTCCTCGTCGACGTGGAGCGCCTCCTGATGGGCGCTCGCCGCGGCGTCCCACTCCTCGAGTTCGGCGTGCGCGACGCCCTGATTCACCCGCGCCTCCTGCTCGTCCGTCTCGTCGTCGGCGAAGCGGGCGGCGCGCTCGAAGGAGTCGACGGCCTCCTCGAAGCGGTTGATGCCCATGTAGCTCAGCCCGACGTCGATGAGCGAGTCGGCGTCCACTCGGTCCGCGGCGATGTTCGCGTCGTCGAGCAGGTCGACGAGCACGCGGTCGTCCACGGGATCGACCTCCGTCGGGTCGACGTCGAGTTCGGGGGGATCGAGGTCGAACCCCTCGTAGGGGTCATCGAACCCCTGCCCCTCGGAGAATCGGTGGTCCGCACTCTCGCGCGGCTCGCGGTCGGTCATGGGCGAGTTTGGTGGCCCGCGGGGTTAAGGCTACGCCGCCCGAATGCGGCCCATGCGGCTCTTCGTCAGCGTCGACCTCCCCGAATCGCTCGCCGACGCGGTCCGCGCGGTACAGACCGGGTTCGCGGGCGCGGACGGTCTCGACTTCGTCGATCCCGCGCGAACGCACGTGACGCTGAAGTTCCTCGGTGACGTGAGCGAGGACGAGTACGACGAGACCGTCGCCGCGCTCGACCGCGCCGTCGACTCTTCACGCGTCGGCCCGTTCGACGCGACGGTCGGCGGACTCGGCGTCTTCCCGAGTCTCGACTACATCAGCGTGCTCTGGGCGGGAATCGGCGAGGGCGCGGTCGAACTCGCGGCGCTCCACGAGGCGGTCGAACGCGAGTCCGTCGCCGCCGGCTTCGATCCCGCGGAGAACGAGTTCACGCCGCACGTCACGCTCGCGCGGATGAAACACGGTGGCGGGAAGGAACTGGTGCAGCGTCTCGTGCGCGAACGCGACCCGGAAGTGGGGACGATGCGCGTCGAGGCGATCCGGCTGACGGAGAGCACGCTCACGAACGAGGGTCCAAAATACGAGACACGAGCGCGATTCGAGCTCGGGCGCTGAGCTACTCCGCTGCGTCCTCGATCTCGCCGAGGTTCCCCTCGCGCCAGTGTTCGAGGGTCTCCTCGAGCGCGGTCGCGCAGGACTCGACGTCCGTCATCGTCAGGCCGTCCGTCGTGAGGAAGACCCCCTCGCGATCGGTGGTGACGCGCAGGAGGTAGCCGTTGGTGAACGCGCGGATGGTGTAGTCGTACTCCCCGAGTTCGCTACCCTCGTAGGCGTCCTGCGTGAGCTGAAAGGACTGCCACTCGGCGCCGATGAACGCGGAGAGGTCGGCGTCGCGCTGGAGATCCGAGCGGAGATAGACCTGCTCGTAGTCGGTGTGGTTGAAGTACGTCACCGAGCGGAGGCTGTCGCCGAGCGCGGTGCGGGCGATGATGCGCAGGCGCTCGCGAGCCTCGTCGGAGAGCAGATCGTGTTCCAGTTCGGCGTCTTCGTTGGCCATACACGGGGTGTCCGCGCACAGGCCCTTAACTGGTCGGGCGACCCCCCGAGAGGCCGGGCGAGAAGAACAACGTTTTAAGTGCGGCGGCTGAACGTTCGTACCACTATGGGCAAGAAGTCCAAGGCGAAGAAGAAGCGGCTGGCGAAGCTGGAGCGCCAGAACAGTCGCGTCCCGGCGTGGGTCATGATGAAGACGGACCGCGACGTGCAGCGAAACCCGAAGCGCCGCCACTGGCGGCGTAGCGACACGGACGAGTAACGATGAGCGCCAGCGACTTCGAGGAGCGCATCGTCACCGTCCCGCTGCGCGATCTGCAGGCCGTAGCGAAGCACGAGCGCGCCGGGAAGGCCGCGACGCTCGTCCGCGAGCACCTCGCGAAGCACTTCGCCGCCGACGAGGACGAAGTCCGCCTCGATCCCTCCATCAACGAGGCCATCTGGTCGCGCTCGAACAAGAACCCGCCGCGAAAGCTCCGCGTGCGCGCCGCTCGCTTCGAGGAGGAGGGCGAGACGGTCGTCGAGGCCGAGCACGCCGACGAGTAACCCCGCCTTGCTTCGCGCTTCGTTCTCCGGATCGCCGTACGTGGGCGTGTTCGCTCGTGCGACCGACGACTGCGTGCTCGTCCGTCCAGACCTCGGCGACGAGCTCGTCGACTCGGTCGCGGACGAGTTGGCGGTGCCCGCGGTCCGCACGACGATCGGCGGATCGAGCACCGTCGGCTCGCTCGCCGCCGGCAACGGGTCGGGACTCCTCGTCAGCGGCCGCGTCCGCGACCGGGAGCGCGAGCGCATCGCCGAGGAGACCGGCCTGCGCGTCGGATCGCTCCCGGGACGCGTCAACGCCGCCGGCAACGTCGTCCTCGCGAACGACACGGGCGCCTACGTCCACCCGGACCTCGACCGCGAGGCCGTGCAGGTCGTAAAGGACACCCTCGACGTCCCCGTGACGCGTGGACGCATCGCGGACGTCGAGACCGTCGGAACGGCCGCCGTCGCGACGAACGACGGCGTCCTCTGTCACCCGAAGACGACCGACGACGAGCTAGACGCGCTCGAGGACGTTCTCGGCGTCCCCGCCGACATCGGCACGATCAACTACGGCGCCCCGCTCGTCGGCTCCGGTCTCGTCGCCAACGCGCACGGCTACGTGGTCGGTGAGGACACGACCGGTCCCGAACTCGGTCGCATCGAGGACGCCCTCGGCTACATCTAGACTTCTCTCCGCCTTTCGTTCTCGCGGGCCTGCGCCGCCGCTTTCTCCGGGGATCCGAAGATACTTCCCGCTCGCGGCCCCGGTTTCACGCATGAGTCTCGGAGGCGGCGGCGGCGGCGGTCGACAGCAGCTACAGGAACTCTCCCAGCAGATTCAGGCTCTCGAGGAGGAACAGGCGGAACTCGAGGCCGAGGTCGAGGATCTGCAGGCGGAGAAGCGAGAGATCGACGAGGCAATCGAGGCGCTCGGCACCATCGAGACCGGCTCGATGGTGCAGGTGCCGGTCGGCGGCGGCGCGTACGTCCGCGCGGAAGTCGAGGACATCGACGAGGTCATCGTCGATCTCGGCGCGGACTACGCGGCCGAGCGCACCGAGGAGGGCGCCGTCGAGAGTCTGGAGACGAAGAAGGGGACGGTCGACGAGCGCATCGACGAGGTGCGCGAGGAGATCACCGAAGTCGAGGAGGAGAGCGCGCAGCTCGAACAGCAGGCCCAGCAGGCCCAACAACAGATGATGCAACAGCAGATGCAGCAGTCCCAACAGCAGGGCGACGGCGACGAGTAACCCCGCATGTTCGACGGGCTGAAGGAGAAGCTCGGTCGGTTCCGCAAGGACGCCGAGGAAGTCGCAGAGGAGAACGCGGAAGAGGTCGAAGCGGAAGACGCGGAGTCCGAAGCCGAGGCCGCGGAACCGAGCGAAGAGACGGCGGACGTCGAGTCGGCGCCGGCCGACGCGGCCACCGAACCCGAGTCGTCGACGGAGGGCGAATCGTCGGAAGAAGCCGAGCCGTCGGAAGCGCCCGAAACCGGAGCATCGGTGGCGAGCGAACCGGCGGGCGAACCGCCGTCGCCGCCCGAAGGCGCTGAGACCGAAGCGCCGACGAGCGAAGCCGAATTGGGCGCCGAATCCGCCGATGCGACGGCCGCGGCGACGGAGTCGGAGCCGACGGATATCGAAACGTCGAGCGTCGCGACCGGATCGGAAACCGAGACCGGAACAGAGACGGACACCGCGCCAACATCTGAGGCCGCCGTCGACGCCGAATCCGACGCCGAAGCCGACGCCGACGAGGGTGAGGCGGAGGGCGAGCGCTCGTCCCGGTTCGGTCTCGCGAAGAAGGCGAAGTCCGCGGTCCGCGGGCGGGTCGTCATCGAGGAGGAGGACCTAGAGGACCCGCTCTGGGAGCTCGAAATGGCGCTCTTGGAGAGCGACGTGGAGATGAGCGTCGCGGAGGCCATCCTCGATCAGATCCGCGAGGAGCTCGTCGGGCAGGAGCGGAAGTTCACGGAGTCGACGGGCGACCTCGTCGACGAGGCGCTACGTGACGCACTGCTCTCCGTCATCGGCGTCGGCCAGTTCGACTTCGACGAGCGCGTCGCCGAGGCGGAGAAGCCCGTCGTCATCGTCTTCACCGGCATCAACGGCGTCGGGAAGACGACGAGTATCGCGAAGCTCTCGAAATACCTCGAAGACCGGGGGCTCTCGTCCGTGATCGCGAACGGCGACACGTACCGCGCGGGCGCGAACGAGCAGGTGCGCGAGCACGCGGAGAACCTCGACACGAAGCTCATCGCGCACGAGCAGGGCGGCGACCCGGCGGCCGTCATCTACGACGCCGTCGAGTACGCGGAGGCGAACGATATCGACGTCGTCCTCGGCGACACCGCGGGCCGGCTCCACACCTCCTCCGATCTGATGGAGCAGCTCGCGAAGATCGATCGCGTCGTCGATCCCGACATGACGCTCTTCGTCGACGAGGCCGTCGCCGGACAGGACGCGGTCAACCGCGCGCGGGAGTTCGACGACGCCGCGGAGATCGACGGCGCGATCCTGACGAAGGCGGACGCCGACTCGCAGGGCGGCGCCGCCATCTCCGTCGCGTACGTCACCGGGAAACCGATCCTCTTCCTCGGGACCGGGCAGGGGTACGACGACCTGACGCGCTTCGATCCCGAAGCGCTCGTCGCGGACCTCCTCGGAATGGAGGAATAGCGCGGAGCCGGCAGGCTCCGCGACGTACCGAGCGGGGAGCGATGAGCGGGGCGCAGCGTGAAACGCCGCGAATGCGAACCGGCGGACCCGTGAGTGAGAGCGAGTCAGACCGTCTCCTCGGGCGCGCCGGCCGCGACGAGAACGAGCCGGCGTCGCCCCCGGCGGTCGTACGCGCGGACGTCTTCTGCGGTCCACGGCGGTACGGCGACGAGCAGCCGCGCCGCCAGATCGTCCGTCAGCGACGGGTCGGGATCGCCGCGCGGATGCGAGAGGAAGCGCCCGCGGGTCCGCCCGGACGGCGTCGCGAGATCGACGCCGAAGACAGCGGAGAGGGCGCCGCCGGCGTCCGGAAGGTAGAATTCGGCGAAGACCGCGGCGTCGTCGGGGACGCCCGTGAGGGGCGCTCCCGTCCCGTCGTCGGCGTCGAGGTCGGCGGCGGGGCGCGTCGCGAGCGCGACGGAGAGCGTCTCGGGGTCGGCGTCCGCGGCGAGGTCGCAGAGCGCCTCAACGAGCGCGCGCGTCGCGTACACCGGTTCCGCGTCCGCGGTACCGTCTGCGTCCGCCACGTCACACGGGATCGTCGGGATCGTTCGACTCGCGGACGCGCGCGACCTCGGTCCGGTAGCGTTCGACGCGGTCGTCGTCCTCGACGGCGACGAGTTTGGCGGGATCGACCTCGCGGGCGGCGGTCGGATCCGGGGCGTTCAGCGACTGCTGTTTCTCGAAGCGCTCCTCGCCGTCCGGGGTCGCGTAGCGGATGGTGAGCATCCCCTTGTCGGTGTACTCGCGGCCCACGAACCAGACGCGGGCGGTGTCGTCGTCGCTCATACGTCGCCCGTAGGCCCGCGGGCGTTTGGCTCTGTGGGTAGCGCGAGCGCGACGTTCAAACGGCCGCGGGCGCTAGGTCCGGCGATGGATACGGACGCGGTGCGCGAGGCCGCAGGCTCCCTCCCCACGGATCCCGGCGTCTACCAGTTCCAGCGCGACGACGGGACGACGCTCTACGTCGGGAAGGCCGTCGACCTGCGCGCGCGGGTGCGCTCGTACACCGATCCCCGCTCGGCCCGCATCGCGCGGATGGTCGAGCGCGCCGACGGACTCGACTTCGCGGTGACGGACACCGAGACGCAGGCGCTTCTCTTGGAGGCGAACCTCATCAAGCGCCACCAGCCGAAGTACAACGTCCGGCTGAAGGACGACAAGTCCTATCCGATGGTGCAGCTGACCGCTCACGCCTTCCCACGGATCGAGGTGACGCGCGATCCCGAGGAGAGTGGCGAGGCGCGACGCACCTCGGAACGGGCGAACGGCGAAGCCGTGAGCGTGCCGGCGGTCTACGGCCCGTACACCGACCACGAGTGCGTCGAGACGGTCGTGAAGGCGATCCGCGAGACGTACGGACTGCGCGGGTGTTCCGATCACAAGTTCGAGGGCCGCGAACGCCCCTGTCTCGATCACGACATCGGGCTTTGCTCCGCGCCGTGCACGGGCGAGATCGACAGCGAATCGTACGCGGAGAACGTGGTAGCGGCGAAGCGCTTCTTCGAGGGCGAGACGGGCGCGCTCGCCGATCCCATCGAGCGCGAGATGGAGCGCGCCGCGCAAGCGCAGGAGTTCGAGCGGGCCGCGAACCTCCGCGACCGCCTCGAAGCCGTGCGGGCGTTCCACGGCGGCGGTGGGGAAGCCGTCGCTGCACAGAGCGACGAGCGCCACGTCGACGTGCTGGGAGTGGCGATCGAGGGCGACACCGCCACCGTCTCGCGCCTCCACAGCGAGGGCGGCCAGCTCGTCGATCGCGACCAGCACGCGCTCACCGCCCCCGAGGGCGAGGAGCGCGTCGCGGACGTGCTCGCGGCGTTCGTCCCGCAGTATTACGCCGAGCGCGCGCTCCCGGACGCCCTGCTCCTCCCGGAGGATCCCGGCGATGACGACCTGCGCGAATGGCTCGGCGCGGAGGGCGTCGCCGTCCGCGTACCCGGCGCGGGCCGGGAGGCGAAGCTCGTCGACCTCGCGCTGAAGAACGCCCACCGTCGCGCGGGCGGGGGCGACGAACTCGGGGCGCTCCGCGACGCGCTCGGACTCGATCGGCGACCGACGCGCATCGAGGGGGTCGACGTCAGTCACGCACAGGGCACGGCTGTCGTCGGCAGCGACGTGACGTTCGTCGACGGGAGCGCCGAGAAGTCCGACTACCGACGGAAGAAACTCGAGGACGAGAACGACGACTACGCGAACATGTATCGGCTGGTCTCGTGGCGCGCGGAGCGGGCCGTCTCGGGCCGCGACGACCGCCCCGATCCCGACCTCCTGCTCGTCGACGGCGGGCGGGGGCAACTGGACGCCGCGCTAGCCGCCATCGACGAGGTGGAGTGGGACATACCGGCGGTGGCGCTCGCCAAGCGCGAGGAAGTCGTCGTCACGCCCGAGGGAACGCACGACTGGGCGTCGGACGCCCCACAACTGCACGTCCTCCAGCGCGTCCGCGACGAAGCCCACCGCTTCGCCGTCCAGTACCACCAGAGCCTGCGCGACAGCGTCGAGACCGCGCTCGACGACGTGGAAGGGGTCGGTCCCGAGACGCGCACCCGCCTCCTCCGGCGCTTCGGGAGCATCGACGGGATCCGCGCGGCGAGTGTCGCCGAACTCCGCGACGTCGAAGGTATCGGTCCCGCGATCGCCGAACGGCTCGACCGGCGCCTCTGAGCAGCGAAGGGGCGAGACGGGACAACGGCTAAGGTCGCCGGGCGGGATGAGTCGCATATGTCCGGGGACGACGATTCGATGCGGCGCGACGATTCGATGCGGCGGTTCTTCCGCACGCTCGGTCGCGCGAGCGCGCGGATCCGGCCGTGGCACGCCCTCGTCGCGAGCGTCGTCGCCCTCACCGCTGCGTTCGCGCCCGCGTACGGGTGGACGTACCTCCTCGGCGTCCTCGTCGTCGCCGCCGTTCTCGTCGTCGCCGTCGAGAGCGTCGAGATCGTACAAGCCTACGAGCGGCGGCCGTACACGGTCCTCGGGGCGTACAAGGGGATCCTCGGTCCGGGGATCAACGTCGTCCCCCCGTTCGTCACTGAGACGCACGCTTTCGATACGCGCACGCAGACCGCCGAAGTGCCGACGCAGGAGGCGATCACGCGCGACAACTCGCCGGTACGCGCGAGCGCCGTCGTCTACCTCAGCGTCGTCGACGCCGAGAGGGCCTTCCTCGAAATCGACGGCTATCGCGACGCCGTCGCGTACCTCGCGCAGACATCGCTGCGCGCCGTCATCGGCGACATGGAACTCGATGATACGCTCAGCGAACGTGGGACGATGAATGACCGAATCCACGACGAACTCGACGAGACGGTCGCCGCGTGGGGCGTCGATGTCGAAGGCGTCGAGGTGAAGTCCGTCATGCCGAGCGACGGCGTCGTGCACGCGATGGAGCGCCAGAGCGCCGCGGAGCGTCACCGGCGCGCGGCCATCCTCGAAGCGAAGGGGACGCGAGGAGCGTCGATCGAGCGCGCCCTCGGCGAGCGGCGGGCCGCGGTGCTCCGCGCCGAGGGACGCAAGCGTGCGACCATCCTCGAAGCGCAGGGCGACGCCGCCGCGACCGTCCTCCGCGCACGCGCCGCCGAGTCGATGGGCGAACGGGCCGTCATCGATCGGGGGTTCGACGCGCTCGAACGCGTCGGGCGCGGCGCGGCGACGACGTACGTCGTTCCGCAGGAACTCACGTCGCTCGTCGGGCGCTACGGCCACCACCTCGGTGGCGGAGTCAGCGGGGACGAGAGCGGACTCGATCCGAACGACATCGACCTCGTCGAACTCGATCTCGCGAACGTGATCGAGACGCCCGTGGACGCCGACGCGGTCGAGATCGAGGTCGAGTGACTACCAGTCCGCGTCCGCCTCCGGCGCGATGCCGTCGGCGTCGCCCGCGTCGAGATCATGTTCCTCACGGAGGTCGGTGATCCGATCGCGGATGTCCGCCGCGAGTTCGAACTCGAGATTCGACGCCGCCTCCTCCATGCGCGCTTCGAGTTCGGTAACCCGCTCGGCCGCGGCCTCGGCGTCCGCGGGCGTCTCCCCGCCCGTCGCGTTCCCGGTGTCGGTCTTCGCGCCCGGGAGATTAGCGTCCGAGACCTCCTTCTCGATGGTCGTGGGTTCGACGCCGTGCTCCTCGTTGAACGCCCGCTGGATCTCGCGGCGGCGCGCGGTCTCATCGATGGCCGCCTGCATCGCGTCGGTCGTCTCGTCCGCATAGAGCACCGCCGTCCCGTTCACGTTGCGCGCCGCACGCCCCATCGTCTGGATAAGGCTCGTCCGCGAGCGCAAGAACCCCTGCTGGTCGGCGTCGAGTACGGCGACCAAGGAGACCTCGGGAATGTCGAGTCCCTCGCGGAGGAGGTTGATGCCGACGAGGACGTCGAACTCGCCCAGTCGGAGACCGCGAACGAGTTCGTGGCGCTCTAAGGTGTCCGTCTCGTCGTGCATGTACTCGACGGCGACGCCCGCCTCCTCGAGGTATTCGGTGAGATCCTCGGCCATCCGCTTCGTCAGCGTCGTCACGAGCGTCCGCTCGTCGCGTTCGGCCCGCGCTTGGATGCGCGCGAGCAAGTCGTCGATCTGGCCGTCAGCAGGCGACACCTCGACCGCGGGATCGACGAGGTGCGTCGGCCGGACGACCTGCTCGACCACCTGCCCGGAGTGCTCGCGCTCGTAGTCGCCCGGCGTCGCCGAGACGTACAGCGTTCGATCCGCTTTCTCCCCGAACTCCTCGAAGGAGAGCGGACGGTTCGCGTACGCGGTCGGAAGCCGGAAACCGTTGTCCACGAGACTCTCCTTGCGCGCCTTGTCGCCCGCGAGTTGGCCCTTGATCTGCGGGACGGTGCGGTGGGACTCATCGATGACGGTGAGGAAGTCGTCCGGAAAGTAATCGAGGAGGGTGTAGGGTGCATCGCCCATCTCGCGACCCGAGAAGTAGAGCGTGTAGTTCTCGATCCCGGAGCAGTAGCCGGCCTCCTGAAGCATCTCCAAGTCGAACGTCGTGCGCTCCTCGATGCGCTGGGCGGCGAGCAGGTCGCCCTCGCGCTCGAAGTGAGCGATGCGCTCCTCCATGTCCGCCTCGATCTGCGCCATCGCATTCTCCAAACGCTCCTCCGGGATCGAGTAGTGCTCCGCCGGATGGAAGAGAACGGCGGGTTCCTCCGAGACCACCTCGCCCTCCAGCGGATCGAGCTTGGTCAGCCGATCGACCTCGTCACCCCAGAACTCCACGCGGACGGCGTAGCGCCCGTACATCGGGTACACCTCCACGGTGTCGCCGCGCACCCGGAACGTCCCCTGCGTGAAGTCCACGTCGTTGCGCTCGTAGTTCAGATCGACGAGGCGCGAGAGGAGTTCGTCGCGCTCCAACGTCTCGCCGCGCTCGACCGAGAGCGACATGTCCACGTAGTTCGACGGATCCCCCAGCCCGTAGATGGCCGACACCGAGGCGACGACAATGACGTCGTCGCGGGTCAGGAGCGAGCGCGTCGCCGAGTGGCGCAAACGGTCGATCTCCTCGTTCACCGAGGCGTCCTTGTCGATGTACGTGTCCGTCTGCTCGACGTACGCCTCCGGCTGGTAGTAGTCGTAGTAGGAGACGAAGTACTCGACGGCGTTCTCGGGAAAGAGGTTCTTCAACTCCTCGTAGAGCTGCGCCGCGAGCGTCTTGTTGTGCGCGATGACGAGCGTCGGCTCCTGAACTTCCTCGATCGCCCACGAGACCGTGTTCGTCTTCCCCGAGCCCGTCACACCGAGGAGCGTCTGGGCGTCCATTCCCGCCTCGAAGCCGGACGCGAGCGCCTCGATAGCGTCCGGTTGGTCCCCCGCCGGGTCGAACGGCGCGTCGACGCGGAACTCCCGTTCGGCGTCCGGGCGATCCGGTTGCAGCGGGCCGGCGTCACTCATTGCCCGTGTTTGGCGACGTAGCTACGTAAGTTGCGTGCCGGCCGCACGACGAAACGCTTAGGTGTCCGTTCGGCGACGAATCGAGTATGGGACTCGATGCACTCCGAGACGCCAGCGAAACGCTCGATGCCGCCGCCGCGAACTGTGAGAATGACGAGCTATCCGGGCGACTGCGCGAGCAGGCCGACGCCCTCGCGGGACTCGCCGATCGCGATCGTGGTCCCGACCACGGTCGCCTCGCCCGCCACACGCACGCCCTCCACGACATCGCCGCAGACGCGGACGACGACGACGACGTCGTCCCGAACGCCGTCGAGGACGCCCTCGCGTCCGTCAGGTCCTATCGAGAAACCGTCAGCGGAGTCTGATCCGGGCACAGCGAGGAGATCAGACGCGAGCAGAAGTATAGGTGATCAGAAGAGTACATGGATGGCGGGGTGTGCGTTCGTCGGTGTCAAACACCGGAAGCGACTGCCATCCCTCATGGCGGCCGGCGGCGATTTCGGCGGGTTATCGAGCGGTTCGACGACACCCCGACTGCCGTCGATGTCACGACCGACGCGATCGACGGCCACAGGTATGGATCAAGAACGAAGGAGAGCCAAGGGCCGGATTTGAACCGGCGGTGGGCGGCTCTGCAGGCCGCTGCGTTAGGCCGGACTCTGCCACCTTGGCACGAATTGGGATAACGGACTAGCGCGCTTAAACGTAGCGGTACGCGCCGAAGACTCGAACGCGAGAGCCGTCGCTCCTCGAGTCTGAAAGCGCGCGTGGGACCGAATCCGATCCCGGCTATGAATGGCGAGGCGGCGAATCAGTGTTCCCAGAGGCTCGCGCACTCCAGTACTACCTCATACGCAGGTGAGCTTAACTTCCGTGTTCGGGATGGGTACGGGTGTATCCTCACCGCTCTGGCCGCCTCAACGCCGATCTACGGAATCGAACCGTAGCTAACACCAGTTATCGGTCTCGAGATACCATGTATACGTGTAATCCAGATTACGCCCGGACTCGCCCGCCGCGGGCAGTGCCCGAGTCTATGAATGTGTGGCTTCGATCGTTAGTGCTCGCGGACTCAACGCCTCGTTGCCTCGGCGCGTACATCCCGAGTCTATCCACCTCGTCTTCTACGAGTGATCTCACCGGTGCTTCTTTTCCAAGTGGGTTTCGAGCTTAGATGCGTTCAGCTCTTACCCCGTGTCACGTAGCTGCCCGGCACGCGCTCTCTCGAACGACCGGTACACCAGTGGTGACCGTTCGTAGTTCCTCTCGTACTATACGAACGTTCTCGTCAAGCACCAATACACCCCCAATAGATAGCAGCCGACCTGTCTCACGACGGTCTAAACCCAGCTCACGACCTCCTTTAATAGGCGAACAACCTCACCCTTGCCCGCTTCTGCACGGGCAGGATGGAGGGAACCGACATCGAGGTAGCAAGCCACTCGGTCGATATGTGCTCTTGCGAGTGACGACTCTGTTATCCCTAAGGTAGCTTTTCTGTCATCTATGGCCCGCATCAAGCAGGCTCATAGGTTCGCTAGACCACGCTTTCGCGTCAGCATCCCTCGTTGTGAAGAATACTGTCAGCCCATCTTATGCTCTTGCACTCTTCTCCGCGTCTCCGACACGGATGAGATGGACGTAGGGCGCGCTCGATATCTTTTCGAGCGCGTACCGCCCCAGTCAAACTGCCCGGCTACCGGTGTCCTCCTCCCGGAGTTAGGGTCACAGTCACTGACGGGTAGTATTTCACTGATGACTCGGTGGCCCGCTAGCGCGGGTACCTGTGTAATGCCTCCTACCTATTCTGCACATCAGCGACCGTGTCCCAGCGACAGCCTGCAGTAAAGCTCTATAGGGTCTTCGCTTCCCCTTGGGGGTCTCCAGACTCCGCACTGGAACGTACAGTTCACCGGGCCCAACGTCGGGACAGTGAAGCTCTCGTTGATCCATTCATGCAAGCCGCTACTGAAGCGGCAAGGTACTACGCTACCTTAAGAGGGTCATAGTTACCCCCGCCGTTAACGGGTCCTTCGTCCTCTTGTACGAGGTGTTCAGATACCCGCACTGGGCAGGATTCAGTGACCGTACGAGTCCTTGCGGATTTGCGGTCACCTATGTTGTTACTAGACAGTCGGAGCTTCCATGTCACTGCGACCTGCCTCATCCCGAGGCAGGCATCCCTTATCGCGAACTTACGGGACCAATTTGCCGAATTCCCTGACGTCGGTTGTTCCCGACAGACCTTGGCTTTCTAAGCCAGAGCACCTGTGTCGGATCTCGGTACGGATGTCGTGCTCGTCTTTTCACGGGCCCCAGGTTGAATCGAGTTTCCCTCTCTCGCCATTCGTCCGCTTCCTGCCATTACGGCTTCCACGGATTTCGACGATTCGACCGGACGATCGTCCGGCTCGATATACCCCGAGGCGTCGACTTTCACTGCACAACAGTACTGGAATATTAACCAGTTTCCCATTTGTCCCATTCGAATTACGGTGGGACTTAGGACCGACTAACCCTCGGCTGAACAGCAGTGCCGAGGAACCCTTGCTCTTGCGGTCGTCGGGGTTCACACCCGACTAACGCTGCTACTATGACCAGGATTTTCGTTTCCATCCGGTCCACACGAACTCTCGCCCATGCTTCCACCCGAACGGAACGCCGACCTACTGGATCACCCGCTTAAGGGTGCCGTAAGGTCTCGGTGACGAACTTGAGCCCCGATCATTTTGGGCGCCTCGAACCTCGGCCGGTAAGCTGTTACGCTTTTCTTGGAGGATAGCTGCTTCTAAGCTCACCTCCCGGCTGTTTAGGGCTCGAGACCACCTTCAATCGCACTTAGCTCGTACTTTGGGACCTTAACCTTACTCTGGGTTGTCTCCCTTACGGTGCACAGGCTTACCCCGCACACCGGATTCCTCGCGTCCACGGCGTCCGTAAGTTCGGAGTTCGACAGGGGGGCCGACTCCTCTCGGAGGCGGACTCCCCAATCGGTTGCTCTACCTCACGAACTACCTCGGCGAAGGTCATGCTTCGACATGTTTCGGTCGGAACCAGCTGTTGCCGAGTTCGATGGGCCTTTCACCCCTACACGTAGGTCACGGGAGGGTATTGTAAGACACCACCCCTAACAGGCCTCCACATGGCTTTCGCCATGCTTCACCTTGCCCACGCGTAGATCACTCGGTTTCGGGTCGTGTTCGTCTGACTCCCCGCCCTTGAAGACGGCGGTCCTCGCAATGCTGCGACCATGTCGGTTTCCCTATGCCTTCCCCGATACTCGGGTTAGACTCGCCAAACAAACACACTCCCTGGTTCGTTTTTCAAAACGTACGACCGGACATCGGCTCCCTCTGACTCCTACTACGCGCTTGCACGCGCCTCGTTCTCCAGAGGGCCTTTCATGCCCAGTCGCTCCATCGCCACCTGATTTCAGGCTCTATTTCAGCTCCCTTCTCGGGATGCTTTTCAGCGTTCGCTCACGCTACTTGTTCACTATCGGTCTCGAGGAGTACTTAGTCTTAGCAGTCGATGCCTGCTACATTCACGAGGAATTTCCGGTCCCCGCTACTCTGGAACTGACGCACGAACTACTTGATCGCTATACGGGGCTGTCACCCTGTATCGCGCTCCGTTTCAGGAGACTTCCCACGATCGTTCATTCGATGAAAGTCAGCCCATACACCACATCGCCCAGAAGGCTTCAGTTTGGACTGAGCCGCCTTCACTCGCGGTTACTAACGGCGTCTCATTCGATTTCTCTTCCTGACCGTACTAAGATGTTTCAATTCCGGTCGTTCCCCATTGCGCACAGCAATTGTTAGAGGGATTCCCATTCGGACATCCTGAGTTCTACGCCTCCGTGCGGCTCCCTCAGGCTTATCGCAGCTTGGCACGTCCGTCGTCGGCACTCGAGCCGAGCCATCCACCAGGCGGCACAGTAGCCACGTTGTCAATCGTTGTGACGTTCAATCAGACTCGACTCTGCCACGACGGCAGACGAGTCCAGTGAGCGCCTGGATTACACGTACACACGGTCGTCATCGCACGTCCCGCAGGTGACGCGGGAGCGTACATCGACCCTTCCCAGTCGCGCTCTCGCGGACTGGTGCATGAATCGAACTCAACTCTTCGTTTTGCCCGCCTACACTTAAGAGGCACGATCCGGAGTAGTGAGGTTGTAGATCTGATAGAATTGACTCCGCTGTGTACGCAATCATCCATGAGACAGATCACGAAGACGCGCATTGAGAACTGTGCGGCGTTGACGAGACGCTTCGCGTCTCGTTCGCGCACGAGAGCAAAGCTCTCGTGAACGCTGTATCCCCCCTACTCACTCGCTCCGCTCGCTCGTTGAGGAAGGGGGCTTAGCGCCTCAATTCAGGTAATCGATGGCCGATACCCGTTCACGATTCGCTCGGAACCGAATTGTAGCATTCAGTACAGATATCGTCCTGCCACGGAACGGTCACGCGGATCGTTCGCTCGGCGTCACAGCGCGGACAGTAGCCGCTTCGCGTCGATTCCCCGTTCCCCTCGGCCATGAGTTATACTCATATTACTACCACAAAGATCTATTCTAGCGAATTGGGGGGG
>NZ_BATA01000017.1 GCF_000474235.1 Halarchaeum acidiphilum MH1-52-1 | reverse complement strand
AACCGCTTCGACATGCTCGACTCCGCCATCCTGCGCCCGGGCCGCTTCGATCGCCTCATCGAGGTGCCCGAGCCGGATCAGGCGGCCCGCGAGCGCATCCTCGACATCCACACGCGCGGGATGAATCTCGCCGAGACCGTCGATTACGAGACGCTCGCTCGCGACACCGAAGGGTTCAGCGGCGCCGAACTCGAATCGCTCAGCACCGAGGCGGGGATGTTCGCCATCCGCGACGATCGCACCGAGGTCACGATGGCCGACTTCGAGGACGCCCTCGCGAAGATCCAGCGCGAGGAAGAGAACGGCACGCCGGGCTACGCCGCGTACGTCCAGTAGCGACTCCGCGCCGAACCGACACCCCTTCACGGCATCGGGGACAAGCGACGCCATGGACACGATCAGCGTCGTCTGGGGGACCGGAACGGCCCCCACGGCGATGTCCGCGTACGACGCGGCGCTCGCGGACGCGAACGTCCACAACTACAACCTCGTCGCGGTCTCGTCGGTGATTCCGGCGGACGCGACGGTCGAGACCGTCGGAACCGCGTCCGACCTCGGGCCGGCCGGCGAGCGCCTGACGGTCGTGGAGGCGCACGCGAACGCCGCGGGACCGCGACACGTCTCCGCCGGTCTCGGCTGGACGCGCGATCCCGACGGTCCCGGACTGTTCTACGAGGTCGCGGACGAGACCGATCCCGCGGACGTCGCCGAGCGCGTCCGCGCCGGACTCGACGCGGGCCGCGATCTGCGCGACTGGGATTTCGCGGACGAGCACGTCGAGACGACGACGGTCGAGGCCGCCCCGGGCGAGTACGCCGCGGCGGTCGTCGTCGCGTGCTACGGCGAGAGCGAGCCGATCCTCTAGGCCGGGGGAAGGCATTTCAACCGCGTAGCCTCTACGTGTGCGTATGAACGGCAACACGCCGTACGCCGGACCGGCCGGGAATCCGACGGAGGACGACGAGGCGGCGTTGACGCCGGAGCAGCGTCGCGCGCTCCGCGACAGCCTCGCGCGGATCGCCGCGGAGACCCGCGAGTACCTGCCCGACGAGTACGTCGTCGGCGCCGAAATCGGTGAGGGCCAACACGGGACGCAGGCGACGGTCGCGGTCCGCCCCCCTGCCGGCAACCCGGTCAGCGCGGGGTTCACTCCGGAGTTCGACGAGGGCGATACCGACCTCGTGCCCGCGGAGGAGCGCGCCGAGGTCGCACAGGGTCTCGCGGCGTCCGCCGCGCTCCAAGTCAAACAGGTGTTCCAGCAGCGCTCGGACGACCCGATCGCGAAGTAATTCAGCTGACGTTTCTCCCACCGTTCCGTTCGATCGGCGGGTCACCGAAGATCGCGTAGCCGAGCGCACAGAGCGCGACGACGCTGCCGATCGTCACGCCCGTTCGGAGACCGAGTCCGGTGACGAGTCCGACGATCCCGCCCGCGAGGAGCGCGAGCGGGATCGCGACGAGCACGAGGTCGTCGCGCGTCGGCATCGGTTCGCTCGCGATGCGTTCGACGCGGGCCGGTTCGTCAGTGGGCCGGTCGTCGCTCGGCATATCGACATCAGGTGATCGTGGGGGCGCCGCGCTCGAAAACGTTGCGGCGGAGCGGTCGGAACTACTTCCCCCAGAAGGGGTCGCGTTTGCGCTGCGTTTCGAGGTACTGGTGGAGCGCTTCGCGTTCGTCCGTCGGGATCTCCTCTAAGAGTTCCTGTTCGAGGACCTTCGCGTGTTTCTCGGGGAGGTCGACCCAGAGTTCGTCGCCCTCGTCGATGCCGCGTCCGACGGTCGGGCCGTCGATGCTGACCGCGACTTCGTTGCCGGCCCGAACTTCGTCGACGTCCTCGCCCTGATCCTGAATGCCCTTCACGACGCCGACGCGTTCGAGTTCGTTGCCCTCGAAGTAGCCGACCGGCGTGTTGCGCTTGAGCGTGCCGGAGAGCACTTCGACGCCGACGACCGCGGGGTCGGACTGGCGGAAGACGTGGTCCGTGAGGATGCGGAAGCGGGCGGGACGCATCACGTTCTCGAAGACGGCCTCCTTCTGTCGCCGCTCGATGTCCTCGACGAACCCCTCGTACTCCTCGACGAGCTGGTAGATGACGTCGCTGCGGAAGACCTGCACGTCGTCCTGCTCGGCGCGATCGTCGGCGTCGCCGAGCGTGTCGACGTTGAAGCCGAGGATGGCGCGGTACTCCTCCTCGTCGACCGTCGTCGCCATCGCGACGTCGCGGGGCGCGATGTCGCCGACCTCGGCGCGCATGATCGGGATCTCGGCCTCCTCCATCGCGTTCGCCATCGCCTCGAGACTCCCGAGGGTGTCGGCCTTCACGACGACGCCCTCCTCGCCGGTGTCGACGGCGACCTCCGCGAGTTCCTCCTGCACGTCGGCGATGACGTCGTCGAGGTCGCGCCCGCGGACGGCCCGGACGGGCGCGCCCGCGATCGCGTCGTCGAGGTCGGGCGCGGCGATCTTCACGCCGGCCGCGGCCGCGATCTCGTCGACCTTCTCGAAGCGGCTCTCGGTGCGGATCTCCGCGAGCGGCCGCGGCTTGAGGAGCGCGCGGACGTCCGTCACGATCGGGCCGTTGACCCCGCCGACGACGATGGTGTCGTCCGCGCGCACCGTGCCGTCGTAGAGGATGACGTCGAGCGTCGTCCCGAAGCCCCGTTCCTCTTTGACTTCGAGGACGGTCCCCGCGCCCGGACCCTGCACGTCGATCGCCATGTCCTCTTTCATGTAGCGCTGGGCGAGACCCATGAGGACGGCGAGCAGGTCCGGGACGCCCTCGCCCGTCATCGCGGAGACGGGGACGACGCCGACGTTCGAGCGGAAGTCCTGCACGCGCCAGTAGAAGTCGGAGGTGAAGCCCGCGTCGGAGAGTTCGCCGATGATCTCGTAGAGTTTCTCGTTGAACTGCTGTTCGACGCGGTCGCTCTGGGCGTCGAGGGTCTGCTGGATCGGTGTGTCCTCGTGGACCTGCCATCCCGGGATGGTGTCGACCTTGTTCGCGGCGACGACGAACGGCGTTTGGGAGTCCGCGAGGATCTTGATCGCTTCCTCGGTTTGGGGCTGGAAGCCGTCGTTCACGTCGACGACGAGGATGGCGATGTCGGCGAGCGCCCCGCCCCGGGAGCGCAGCGTCGTGAACGAGTGGTGGCCCGGCGTGTCGATGAAGAGCAGGCCGGGGAGGTCGAACTCCGAGGGATCGACGAGGCTGCCCGCGACCTCACCGACGACGTCGAGGGGCACCGCGGTCGCGCCGATGTGCTGGGTGATCGCGCCCGCTTCGCCCTCGATGACGGTCGAACCCCGTATCTTGTCCAACAGACTGGTCTTCCCGTGGTCGACGTGACCGAGGACTGCGACGATGGGGGTTCTGAGTCCCCCGTGTTGTGTCTCTTCAGACATTGAAACTCACGCCAGAACGGCTGTTGTCCAAACTCAGACGGTAGCGACAGGTAAACCCCCCGAATCCGTCTCTCCGGGAGTGGCGGGGAGCGCGATCCGGGCGCGTCGACGCGAGCCGACCGTTTAAGTGGGATGCGGAATACAGGACGAGTATGGCCGACATCCTCGCCGAGAACCTCTCCGGGAAGGCAGTCATGGGATCGGACGGCACCGAACTCGGGTTGCTCTACAACATCACGATGGATCTCAAGAGCGGGTCGCTCGCGGACCTGCTCGTCGAGCAGACCGAGGAGACGAACCAGATATCCCTCGACTTCCCGACGGACGACTACGGACGCTATCGCATCCCCGTCGGGCGCGTGGAGGCCGTCAAGGACTACATCGTCGTCGGTCGCTAGTGCACGTCCTCGATTCGTCGGCGTTCATCGACGAGTACGACGTCGAGGGTCCGTCGGCGACGGTCCCGTCCGTCCGCGAGGAACTCAAGGACGCCGCGGGCTACCGCTTCGACGCGATGGAAGGCTCCGGGATGCGCGTCCACGTCCCCGATGAGGCCGCGATCCGACGCGTGCGGGACGCCGCGACGCGCACCGGCGACGCGGACGTCGTCTCCGAGACGGACGTGCGCGTGCTCGCCGCGGCGCTCGAACTCGACGCCGTGCTCGTCACGGACGACTACGCGATGCAGAACGTCGCGGACGCCCTCGATCTCGACACGGACGTCATCGCGAAGGAGGGGATCACGGAGCGCCGCGACTGGAATTTCCAGTGTCAGGGGTGTGGTCGCGAGTTCGACGAGAACCGCGAGCGCTGTCCCGTCTGTGGCTCCGATCTCGCGCGGAAGAACCCGAACTAGGACGCGAGGGCGAACAGCGCGCCGAACTGGATCGCGTCGTACGCGCCGTGGGCGAGCGCGCTCGCGACGACGCTGTCGGTTCGCTCGTAGACGACGCCGAGCACGAGCGAGACGCAGCAGAGCCGCGCGAGCGTGACGGCGAGCGCCGCCGCGTCCGCCCCACCAGTCGCGTACGCGGGCAGGTGGACGAGCGCGAAGACGAGCCCGCCGACGACGACCGCGCCGCGTCGCGAGAAGGCGCGGTAGAGGCGTTTCTGGACGACGTTGCGCATCAACAGCTCTTCGCCCGGCCCGACGAGGAGGAGCGAGACCGGCACGAGCCAGAGACCGAGCCACGGCGTCGCTCGGATCTCCGCGACGCTGCTGTGCATCGCACCGCCGACGCCGAGCGCGCTCGCGAGCGCGCCCGTGACGGCGAGGACGACGAACGTCGCGAGGAGACCGCCCGCGGCCCAGAGCGCGTCCCGCCGGTCGAGGCGGACGCGAAGTAGGTCAGCGGGCGGCGCGTGACGACGACGTAGCCGAGCGCGGTGAACGCGAGGGCGAGCGCGAACCCGGCCTGCGCGACGGCGAGCCGGAGGGCGGTCGGCGGGTCGAACGCGCTCGCGACGGACGTGACGACGAGCTGGACGAGCGTGCCCGCGAGCAGGCCGACGACGGCGACGAACGCGACGACGCCGACCGCCCACGCGCGGCCGACGAGACCGGCGTTCGCGGGAATCCGACTCACTCTCGGGTGACGCGGAGCGTCTCCTTCTCGTCGAGGGCGTCGGCGCCGCGCAGGAGGTCGCGGGCGACCTCCTTCCCCCACTCGACGGCGGGCTGGGTGAACGTCTCGACGTCGTAGAGTTCGCCGGCGAGGACGACCGCGGCCTCCATGCCGTAGAGCAACCCGCCGACGGACGCGGCGTCGACGCGATCGATCGTGACGCGGACGTTCGGAAGGCCGACGTCGGCGAGGCTGGCCTCCGTCGCCTCGAACTCGGCGTCGCGTAGCCCTCCGAGCGTCGAGTCCGCGAGGTAGTCGAGGCCGTCGAGGTCGGCCTCGGGGATCGGGACGTCCGGGCCGTCGCGGGCGCGGACGAACGTGACGAGCTTGTCGTTCGGGCCGGCGCGATAGAGTTGGAGCTGGCTGTGCTGGTCGGTCGCGCCGAGCGCGCGCACCGGCGTCTGGCCGAGACCGTCCTTCCCGAGGCTCTCCGCGTGGAGTTGGGCGTACCACTCCGCGTACGTTTCGAGCGACTCGTGGTAGGGCATCGCGACGTTCGCGTTCGCACCGCGCGCGTCGAGCGCGTACGCGATCGCGCCGTAGGCGTACGCGGGCGTCTCGTAGAGCGAGCCGGCGAGCGACTCGCGCTCGCGCCGCGCGCCCTCGACGACGGTCTCGACGTCGACGCCGAGGATCGCGGCGGGCGCGAGACCGACGGTCGAGAGGGCGGAGAAGCGCCCCGGTACGCCCTCGGGTACGGGGAGCACGGGGAGGTCGTGTTCGTCGGCGAGGTCGCGGAGGTTGCCCGACTCGCCCGTCGTGACGAGGGTGCGCTCGGTCCAATCGACGTCCCGCGCCTCGTAGGCGTCGCGGACGACGAGGAAGTTCGCGAGCGTCTCGGCGGTCGTCCCGGACCGGGAGACGACGTTCACGGCGGTCGATTCGAGGTCGAGATCGTCGAGGAGATCCGACACCTGCGCGGGATCGACGTTGTCGAGGTAGTACGCCTCGCCCTCGGTGTCGAGCGCGTCCGTCAGCGTCGCGGCGCCGAGCGCGCTCCCGCCGATGCCGACGGTGAGCACGGCCTCCGCGCCGTCGAGCGGGGCGACGGCGTCGCGGATCGCGCCGGTATCGACGCGTTCGGGGAGGTTCAGTGCCGCGTAGCCGAACTCGCCGTCGGCCATGCCGCGTTCGATCCGCTCGTGCGCGTCGGCGACGCGCGCGTCCAACCGATCGAGATACGACCGGGGCACCCCGGGCGAGGCGGCCGAAGCGAGCGCGTTGCCGATGTCGACGTCCATACCGTCTCACGCGCCGCCGCGACCAAGAGAGTTGCCAATCGGCGCGTGTGATCCTCTCGCGCGGCGAAACCCGGAAAAGGCCGAACGGAGTAAGACCGGTATGAGCGAGCAGGAGACGTCGAGCACGTTCCTCGTGACGCACGCCGAGGAGGGATCGGCGATGCTCACAGACGTCCACGGCGGGCAGGTCTACACTCTCTCGGATAACCCCGGCGTCGAGGCCGGCGAGGTCGTGGAGGCGACCGTCGCGCCCGATCCGCCGATGGAGGTCACGTACTCCGTCGTCGAGGTCGACGCGCGCTACACGGTCGAGGTGTTCGCGAGCGAGGAAGCGCCCACGAAGCAGGCGCGCGAGATGGCCGAGGGTCTCCCCGAGGGCGACCTCGCGACGGCGGAGCGCGCCGGCGATGGCGAGATTCACGTCCTCGCGGTGCCGGAGTCCGATACCGAGGACGCCGTCGCGGACGTCGTGGACGATCAGGCCACCGTCGAGCGCGCCGCCCGCGTCGGCGCGAGACGCGTCGAGGTCCGTTTCGAACCCGGCCTGATCAACGTCCGCTACCTCCCCTAGCGGGGGGTCGGCGACGGCCTTTTGTTCTGACCTCGCCTAGGCGACGCTGTATGATGGCGACGACGCACGCGCTCGCGGGCCTGCTCGTTGGAGCGGGCGCGAGCGCGCTGACCGGTGACGCGGCGCCGCTCGTGCTCGCGGCCGGCGCGTTCGGCGGGCTGTTCCCCGACTTCGACCTCTACGCCGGCCACCGGAAGACGCTGCACTTCCCGGTGTACGGCGTCATGCTCGCCGTGCTCGGCGCCCTCGCGTACGCCGTGATCGGCACCACGATCGCGCTCGCGGCCGTCGTCTTCCTCCTCGCGGCCGCGTTGCACGCGGCGAGCGACGCGTTAGGGGGTGGTCTCGAACTCCGGCCGTGGGAGGGGACGAGCGAGCGGGCGGTGTACGACCACTTCCACGGCAGGTGGTGGCGCCCGCGGCGGCTGATCCGCTACGACGGCGCGCCCGAGGACGCGCTGGTCGGTCTCGCCCTCGCGGTGCCGGGCTACCTCGCGGCGAGCGGAACGCTCCGGACGCTCGTCGTCGCGGGCGTCGCCGTCTCCGTCGGCTACGCGGCGATTCGAAAGCCGATGGTGGCGCTCGCTGAGCGTCTCGTCGCGGCGACGCCGGACGCGGTCCTCGATCACGTGCCCGAGCGGTTCGTCGGCGACGTCCAGTGATCTTTGGGTAACGAGACCGTCCGACCGACGGCATAAGCGAAGTCTTATCCGAACCGCCGCCGCTACTCGAACGCATATGCCCTCGTTCGACGTTCCGGAGGTGGACTACACCCGGTACTCGAACCGGCAGCTCGCGGGCGTGCCACTCGCCGTGCTCGCCCTCGCGTTGCTGGTGCTCGCCGCGTGGTACGTCCTCAACGGTACGCCGGTCTCGCTCGGTCTCGAGTTCACGGGCGGGACGGAACTCACGTTACACGCTACGTCCGCACAGGCGGCCTCACAGGGCGCGGTCCGGCAGGCGTTCTCGACGCCCGCCTCCTCCGTGCAGGCCATCCCCTCGCGCGCCAGCACGTACGTCGCGACCTTCGGGTCGGGAACGAACGCGACCGCCCTCCAGAATCAGGCGCAGGCCGCGGGCTACGAGGTCGTTTCGACGACCAGCACGTCCGCGACCTTCGGCGCGCAGTCGCAGCGCTTCGCCCTCCTCGGCCTGCTCGGATCCTTCGTCGGAATGGCGATCATCGTCTTCGTCCTCTTCCGGTCGTTCGTCCCGAGCGGCGCCGTCGTCCTCTCCGCGTTCGGTGACATCGTCATCCCGCTCGCGCTCATGAACATCTTCGGCATCAAGCTCTCGCTCGGGACGGTCGCCGCGCTGTTGATGCTCATCGGGTATTCGGTCGACTCCGACATCCTCCTCACGAACCACGTCCTCAGGCGTTCGGGGAGCTTCTACGAGAGCGTCGATCGGGCGATGAAGACCGGTGTGACGATGACCGTCACGTCGCTCGCCGCGATGGCCGTCATGGCCGTCGTCGCGTACGCGTTCGGGATCGAACTGCTGACGAGCATCGGTCTCGTGCTCGTCTTCGGCCTCGCGACAGACCTGATGAACACGTACATGCTCAACCTCAGCCTGCTTCGCTGGTACAAGTACGAGGGGGTGGGTCGATAGATGGCCCCTGACCTCCGCTCGAACTGGCGCGTCATCGTCCTCGCCATCCTCCTCATCGGGAGCCTCGGCGCGCTCCTCGTCCCCGGCGCCGCGCCGGTCGTCGGCGGGTCCGCAACGGGGAACGCATCCACGACCGGCGGCGGCCCGACGAACCTCCAGTACGGTCTCCAGCTCTCCGGCGGGACGCGCGTCCGCGCCCCCGTCGTCGGCGTGACCGCGGAGAACGCCTCCCTGCCGTCGAACGGGTCCCAGCAGGAGACGATCACCCAGTCGATCGCCGCGAACCTCGGCAACGTCTCCTCGAGCGACGTCCGCCTGCGCACGTCGAGTGACGGCGACACCGTCGAGGTGTTCGCGAACGTCACGCACGCGCAGTTCCGCGACGCGCTCGGCGCGGCCGGACTCGACACGAGCGCGCTCACCGTCCGTGACGGCGTCACCGCCGCCACGCGGAGCGACATCGTCGACACGCTCTCCAATAAGGTGAACTCGCTCGGGTTCTCGGGCGCACAGGTCTCCGTGCAGTCCTCGGTCGGCGGGGGCGCCCACTACATCGTCGTCGAGGTGCCGAACGCCGACCTCGCGGAGGTCCGGCAGCTCGTGAGCAGCCGCGGGCAGGTCCGCGTCGTCGCGTCCCATCCGGCGAACGACAGCGCGCAGGTGAACGACACCGTCCTCACGAACGAGGACATCCGGCGCGTCAGCGACGCCCAGATGCAACAGGGTTCGTTCGGCTCGGTGCCGGTCGTCCCGATCACCCTCACGGCGTCCGGCGGGCAGACGTTCTCGAACGCGATGCAGCAGTACGGCTACACCAGCAGCGCCGGCGTCAGCAACTGCCAGTATCCGAACGGAACGCCGGGTGACGAGTACTGCCTCATCACCACCCGCGACAACGAAGTCGTCGGCTCGTACGGCATGGGCCAGAGCCTCGCGGACACGATGAACCGCGGCGACTTCCAGAAGACGAACTCGTTCGTCCTCCAGACGAACTCGATGAGTCAGGCGCGACAGATCGCGGTCGACCTCCGCGCGGGCGCGCTCCCGGCGTCGCTCAACCTCCAGCAGGGTGACGTCTACCACATCGACGCGTCGCTCGCCCAGCGCTTCAAGCCCCTCAGCTTCCTCACGGGACTCATCGCCGCCATCGCGGTCAGCCTCGTCGTCTACGCCCGCTACGGGCGCGTGAAGATCGCCGCGCCGATGCTCGTCACCGCGCTGAGCGAGGTCGTCATCCTCCTCGGATTCAGCGCCGTCTCCGGCCTCTCGCTGAACCTCTCGCACATCGCCGGGTTCATCGCCGTGATCGGGACGGGGGTGGACGACCTCGTCATCATCGCCGACGAGGTGACGACCGAAGCCGTCTCCTCGGATCGGGTGTTCCAGAGCCGCTTCCGCAAGGCCTTCTGGATCATCGGGGGCGCGGCCGCCACCACCATCGTCGCGATGAGCCCGCTCGCCGTCCTCTCGCTCGGCGACCTCCGCGGGTTCGCCATCGTCACCATCCTCGGCGTCCTCGTCGGCGTGCTGCTCACGCGGCCCGCCTACGGTGACATCCTGCGCTACCTGCTCACCGACGAGAACTGAGGCGACCCAACGCTCTTCTCGCTCTCCGCTGTTCTCCGCGGTATGCCCTCCGAGCGCTATGACGAGACGTACCGCGCGAGCCGCGACGTCCTCCGCGACACCGTCCTCGACGTCGCAGCGACGCTGTTCGCGCTCCTCGTCGCGCTCGTCGCGCTCTACGTCGCGATCTACGGGTCGTTGAGCTCCCGCCCGGGCGGCCTCCTCCTCTCCGCCCTCGGCGGCCTCGCGTTCGTCGCGTGCGTCGGCGGCGTCTGTCGCCTCTGGCGCGTCTGGCCGTTCAGCTGAAGTCCGCGAGCGACGCGTTCGTTCCGTCCGCCTCCGTCTCGAAGTCGGGGAGCGCGACGAACTCGAGACCGGCGTCGCGACACGCGCGCTTCACGCGCTCGGACGCCGCGGGCGCGACGAGCATCCCGCGGACGTCGCCGGTGTCGTCGTACAGCGAGACGTACCGCTTCAGCTGGTCGAAGTGCGTCAGCGTCGCCTGCACGCGCTTCACCTCGATCACGACGGGCGTCCCCGACGCGTCGCTCGCGTAGAAGTCCACGTAGCCGTACTTCGTCTCGCGCTCGTGCTCGACGACGCGCAGGCCCTCCTCCAGTTCTTCGGGGTGCGCCTCGATGTAGTCGTGCATCTCCGCCTCCGTGCCCGACTCCTCGTACTCGACCCCGTCCGCGGCGTCGAAGCGCGTCAGGCCGTACGTCTCGTGGACGCGCACTTCGAGGCGCTCGCGGGGGTTCGAGCGCCGCGCGACGATCACTGGCTCTCCCGACGCCGCCGCGACGTCCGCCGTCACGGTGCCCCCCGAGGGCATCCAGTTCACGGGCTTGTGGTTCGCCGGCTTGTGGACGAGGAAGGTGCCGTCGGGTTTCGCGACGAGCAGCCGATCGCCCGGCCCGAGATAGCCGCTCGTCCGGCCGTCGTACTCGACCTCACAGCGCACCTCCGCGGTGACGATCGCGCCCTCGTGGAGCGCCTCGCCGACGACGGCCGCCACCGTCTCCGCGTCCGGCGTTGCGTAGCGTTCGGTTCCCATTCGCCGCGAGAGGACGCGGCCGAGGCGTAAAACCGTTAAAAGTCGCCGAGCGCGGACTGCGCGGCCGCCGCGAGGACGTCGTCGCACGTCTGCCACGAGGCGCGCGCACAGTCCGGGAGCGTTCCGTGCTCGCGGACGTGTTCGCGGAGGAACTCGCGCGTTCGTTCGTCGCTCGGGTAGCCGCTCCCGACGTCGCCGTACTCCGCGGCCAGCCTCCCGACGTGTTCGTCGCGCGCGACCTTCGCGACGATGCTCGCCGCGCCGACGATTTCATGCTGCTCGTCCGCGCCGTGTTCCGAAGCGAGGTCGACGTCGGCGTCGAGGCGCTCGGCCACTCGCCGGCCGAACCGTTCCGCATCGACGTCGCCGCCGTCAACGACGCCCGCGAGGCCGTCGACGGCGACGCACGCGAGCGCCCGCGCGTGCGCCGCGACCGTGAGCGTGTTCATGTCCGTCCCCGGGTCGTCGATCTCCTCGACGCCGATCTCGGCGACGCCGACGTCCGCGACCGCGCGGATCTCGGCGTCCAGCGCCTCGCGGCGCGCGGGCGACAGCCGCTTCGAGTCCCGTATCCCGTCGGGCAGATCGTCGGGATCGCAGGCGACCGCGGCCGCGAACATCGACCCGAGCACCGGTCCCTTCCCCGCCTCGTCGACGCCGAAACGCCGCGTCACTCGTGCTCTACCCCGCCCTCGGGCGCGTCGAGGAAGAAATCGGGGTCCTCGAAGTCCTCGTCCTCGCCCTCGACGGCGAGCACGTCGAGTTCGGTGACGTGACACGACGTACCGAGGAGTCCCGCGAGCGACGGCGTCGTCCGCCCCTCGTCGCTGGAGACGAGTTCCTTGATGTAGAGACCGCCCTCGCCGTAGATCTCGACGACCGCGTGGGTCTCGTCTTCGAGTTCGCCCGAGACCGCGTAGGCCTCGCGGACGCGCGTCTTCGCCGCGCGGCGGTGCGAGACGCGCTCCGGCGTGTCCTGCTCGATCGTCGCGCCGTCGAGTTCGTCGAGCGCCGCCTCGAAAGCGTCCGCCTCGACCGGCCCGTCGAACGCGACGCGCGCGCGATACGTCTTCGACGCGTCGAGTTCCTTCACGCGCTCGACCATGTCGTACGTGGCGAGACGCAGGCCCTCGACCTCGACTTTCCCGTCGCCGTATTCGTTGATCTCGGCTTCGAGCGCGTCGACGTCCGGGAAGCGCTTCTCGGGGTGTTTCACCTCGACGACGAACGGCCGGCCGGTCCCGAGCATCTCCGCGTCGATGTCCTCGCGCCCCGCGCCGTGGAACGAGGAGTCGTCGCCGTCCATCGCGTCCAGTATCGGCGGCGACACCAACTGCTCGACCGACTCTTCGTACATGTACCCCGTGCCGTCGCAGTGGATGCAGGGCTCGCCGCCGCGTCGCCCCGTGCCGTTGCACTCCCGACACGGCCACTCGGTCTGCGGGATCTCCCGCGAGAGCTTCCGGTAGCGGCCGTAGACGAACGCCGGGTTCACCTGCGCGTCCACGGTCTCTGCATCTATCTCGAGGAGGAAGAGGACGTCCGGGCGCTCGAAGTCCACCTCGGTGCCGGTGCGCTCGCCGACGCGCTTGCCGACCTCGCGGTTGAACTCGGACTTGAACGGCTCGCCGCCCTCGTCGAGGTCGGCGCTCTCGCGGAGCAGCGCCTCGTTCTCCTCGACGAGCGGCGGGGCGCGCGTCCCCACCTGATAGGTGGCGAACTCCACGTCATCGAGCGCTGTGACGGCACGCTCGGCCCACTCGTCGAACGTCGCGCACAGGCCCTCGCAGACCCAACAGTCGTCGGGGGCGACGTCCTCGTGTGGCTCGTCGTCGGCCAGTTCGACGCTCACCCGCAGGGCCGCGCCCCGCTCGGCGTTCGTCAGCCCGAAGCTCCGGTCGGCGAACTGCCGACCGAGACAGGCGTCGCAGACCGGGCCGTTCTCGACGACGGCCCGGGCGTCCGCGAGGATGCTCATACCCGGCGTATCGTCGCGCGCCGGGAGGAACCCTTCGGTTTCGCGGGGAAACCGTTACCTCGCCGGCCCGCGACCGTCCGCCCGTGTCCCTCCACGCGCTCGACGACATCGACGACGCGATCTCCGTCACGGCCGCCTTCTGTCGCGGCCTCGCGCCGCGCGACTGGCCGAAACTCGCCCTCATCGCGCTGCTCTCCGGTGGCACCGCCGCCACCTCCCCGCTCACGGGCTCGACCGACGTCGGCGGGCCCGGCGCGGGACCGACGGGCGGCCCGGGAATGGGCCCGATGGGGACGGCTGGCCTCCCGTCGATCGACGCTGCCACGATTATCGCGGCGGTCGCCGGTCTCGTCGTCCTCGCGCTCGTCGCCGGCGCCATCTCGGCGACGTTCCAGTTCGTCTTCGTCGACGCGCTCGTCACCGGCGACGTCGCGATCCGCCGGCCGTTCGCGACGCACTGGCGCGACGGCGTCCGCGTCCTCGCCTTCGAGGTCGCCGTCGGCCTCGTCGTCCTCGCGGCGCTCGCGCTCGCCGTCGGCCCCCTCCTCGTCGGACTACCTGTGGGTGTCCTCTTCTTGCTCCTGTTGCCCGTCGTCGGCCTCCTCGCGCTCCTCGCGTCCGTCGCCGTCGGCTTCACCCGCGCGTTCGTCGTCCCGATCATGTCCCACGCCGACGTCGGGGTCGTCGCCGCGTGGCGTCGCCTCCTCGGCGTCGTCCGCGCGAACCCGAGCGAGTACGGCGTGTTCGTCGTGCTGAACTTCGTCTTCACGCTCGTCGCCGGCGTGATCGTCGGCATCGGGGCGCTCGTCGCCGTGCTCGTCGTCGGCATCCCGTTCGGTCTCCTCTTCGGCTTGCCGTTCGTCCTCGGGGGCGCGAGCGGCGTCCTCGCGTGGACGTGGCTCGTCGTCGGTCTCCTGCTCGGCGGCGTCGCGTTCCTCCTCGCGATCGGTCTCGTCACCGCGCCCGTGCAGGCCGCGCTGCGGTACTACGCCCTCCTCCTGCTCGGCGATACCGCCCCCGCCCTCGATCTGATCCCCGAGCGTCGCGCCGCCGCGCGCGACGACTGACCGGCGGCGTGTCGCGAGTTCAAGCCCGACGGGCCGTTCTCCCCTCTATGCGCCACTTCGTCGTCCACGGCCACGACGCCCCCACGACGGCCGACTTCGACCTCGCCGATCTCGCCGGCGGCGCGGGTCGCCTCGACGTCCTCTGCCGGTGCGTCAACGCCGCGGTGTTCCTCTCGCACGGCATCCGCGAGGCGTCCGCGTCTCGCTCGTCCTCGCCGACGCACTCACCGTCCGCTTCGAGGGGAGCGACCTGCGCTATCTCAACCCCGACGAGCGCAACATCGCGGGGATGCTCCGCAAGGCCATCGACGCCAAATCACGGGCCATCGGCCACCGCGAGGCCGAACCCTCGCCCGGCGTCCACGTCTCCAAGCGCGGCTTCGAGCCGACCGTGGAGGCCGCCGCGCGCGACGGCACCGTCGTTCAACTCCACGAGGACGGCGACCCGCTCGCGGACGTCGAACCCCCGACGGATCCGGTGTTCGTCCTCTCCGACCACCGCGACTTCACGGACGCCGAGCGCGCGCTCCTCGCGGACGCGAGCGACGAACGCGTCCGCGTCGGTCCCGAAGTGCTCCACGCCGACCACACCATCACGGTCGCGCACAACTACCTCGACACGGACGGCTACACGAACTACTGACCCCCGCCCTTTCGGAAGCGTTAAAGGCGACGCGACCCACCATTCGAGTGCGGGCCGGTGGGGTAGCTTGGTATCCTTCGGCCTTCGGGTGGCCGTAACCGCGATTCGAATTCGCGCCGGCCCACTACCTTTCCCGCACTCAACGAACGCCGAGCGACAGCGAGGCGTTCCGAGTGGGGGACGTCGTGTCGCCAAGCGGATTCGAGCCAGCGAGACGATCGCGCGATCATCACGTGGGATCGCGACGTCGCCCTCCTCGTCGAGGCGGTCGGCCACCGGCGGAACGTCTCCGGCCGACGTTTGCCGCCTTCGTGATCCGATTGTCGCGTCGCGGACTCGAACCGGTCTCGCTCCCCGGGGAGTCCGGGTTCGTCGGGGTCGGATCGCGTCGGTCCCTGTCGGACTCGACCGCAGAGATGTCACTGAGCCGTCTCTGTGGCGCGCGTGTCTCTCGTACACCGTAACAAAGCTTTCGCGGAAGTCACTCCCCGACTTCGGCCATCTACTTTAAGTTTCCTGACGGCGACACTCCATCTAGACGCCGATCACGCCAGCAGAAAGGATCCGTGTAGGCATCGAGGCCCCCGCCTTCCGGCCTACACGTCAAGAGTCGTGAGACTCCTATATCACTTCTGCGGCCACGTTCGGCGGACCAACCCATGAAAGAAAGCATCACGAAGCTCGTGTCGGACGACCGTGCCGTCTCACCCGTCATCGGGGTCATCCTCATGGTCGCGATCACTGTGATCCTCGCGGCCGTGATCGGTACGTTCGTCCTCGGACTCGGTGGGAATCTCCAGCAGAACGCGCAAGCAGGAGTTTCGGTGGATTCCGGAAATTCTACTGGTTATGTATCTGTCACCCCGACATCGTTCGGGCCGGATACTGATAGTGTTGCATGTATACACAATGGGGACTGGGTGAACAGCACCTCCACTATTGGCGCTTCAATTCTATGTAACGAAGGGAGCAATATCGTTGCGTCCGGCGATGGAGTCTCCAATAGCACGATCCGGACTAACGTCACCGCCTGAAGCGCGCTCTCACTAGCGAACCGTCATCATTTCTCTTGAAACGGGCGACGGGACAACCGACGCAGAATCTCGTACAGATACGGGAGACGAATCGCTCGGTGTCTCATCGCCGGAAGTCGACTGCGTTTCCCGGGTCGCGCAGTGGATGAGAATGCCGGTGGGTGTCGATGCGCTATCTCCTGCGGAGACGGCACGGACTCTCGGATGGGAGTGGACCGCGAGATCGCGTCGCGGTCGCTGACGCGAACGCTTTTTCGCCCGCCGCGCCAAGCGTCCGCGAATGCCGATCGAGCGGTTCCTCGCCCGAATCGAGGGGGCACGCGCGACGTCGCCCTCCTCGTCGACGACGTCGCGACGTCCATCGCGCGACACCTCTGAGCGGAACGCGAGACGTATCCGCGTTCGTCACCTCCCGGGCGTATGACCGCGAGCGACGACGTCGAGGCGGAGCTGACGGTTCCGGTGCCGACCGCGGACGCCACCGTCGCGGAGCGCGATCGCGTCGTCGCCGCCGTCCGCGAGCACGCCGGGCGATTGGCGCGCGAACTCGCTCGCCTGAAGGGCGGCGACTACGGCCGTCGGACCTTCCGCGTCGAGGGCGGTGAGTGGACGCTGAAGTACGAGGCCGGCGACCTCGACTTCCTGCGATTCGAGGGGCGCTCGGGTCTCGACGTCTACGTCGTCTCGACGAAGACCGATCCGGACGTGCGCGATCTCGCGAGCGCGATGGCACACTACGACGCGTTCGTCGCGGCGTTCGTCGACTACGTGGAGTCGCTGCGCGGCGTCCTCGACGGCGTTTCGATCGCCGTCCCGGACGTCGCCTCGACGGGCGAGGTGGCCGCGGAGCGGGACCGGATCGTCGCCCGGATGCGCGACGCCGCCGATCGGATGGCCGCCGAACTCCACCGCGTCGAACCGACGGAGTACGGGACGTTCGCGGCGACGGTCGAGGGGACGCGCTGGGAACTCAAGCGCGAGGCCGATCGGGCGACGTACGTCCGCGCGGGCGGCGAGGGCGGCGTCTACCTCGTCTCGCAGTACGCCCCGCCGTCGCCCGGCGACGTCCGCGCGTACGCGTCTGCGTTCCGCGGGTTCGTCGAGACCTATAACGCGGAGGTGCGCGAACTCGGCGACGCGCTCGACGGCGTCGAACTCTGATCGGCGAACCGTAACGGCGAGGGGGGCGGCGACCGATCTCGCGAGCATGAGCGACGAGTCCGACGGCGCGGATCTCGCGTGGGAGTCGATCGATAGCGACGTCGCCTACTCCTGCCCGGGGTTCGACGTCGTCCACGAGCGCGTCGTCCTGCCGGACGGCACCGAGAGCGACTACGATCACCTCGACGAACCCCCCGCGGTCGTGATCCTGCCGTTCACGCCCGACGGCGACGTCGTCGTCATCGAGGAGTGGCGACAGGCGGTCGGCCGGGTGAATCGCGGGCTTCCCGCCGGAAGCGTCGAACCCGACGACGCCGACTTCGAGCGCGCGGCGCGCCGCGAACTCCGCGAGGAGACGGGCTACGAGGCCGACGATCTCACCGCCCTGACGGCGCTCGAACCGTCGAACGGCGTCACGAACACCGTCCACCACTACTTCGCCGCCGAGGGGTGTACGCCGACGGCGAGTCAGGACCTCGATTTCGACGAGGCGATCGACGTGGGGACGACGCCGTACGACGCGCTGTACGAGTCGGTGCGCGACGGCGATTGCCGGGACGCGCGCACCGCGCTCGCCGTGCTCTACTACGAGACGCTCGGTCCCGCGTCCGAGACCGCCCGCTCGTGACCGCGCGCCGATAGCCGTTCTCGTTCTCCCGTGATCCATCGCGGCCGGTGAGCGACGGCGTCGTCGCGTCCGCGGCACCCCTCTCGCGATCATATGGCATTTCTGAGAACTCATCGAGAACTATCTCCAATTATTTTGCGTATATCTGGATCTATAATTGAAATATTGTAGATCATTTCAATAGATATTTATTCGGGTGAGAGTGAGTCGGTGACACGCACATGGTTGCAGCACTCCCACCGATAACCGCGTTCGCCGTCGGCGTCGCCGTCGTCGTCCTGCTGCTCGTCGTCTGGGACCTCCCGGCGTTCGTCGGCCTCGTCATCGCGGCCCTGCTCGTCGGTACGACAAACGCCTACTTCCTCCCGGACGTCGCGTTCGGGAACGTCCCCGGTAACGTCGCGACGGCGTTCGGGAACAACATGGCCGGCATCGGTATCCCCATCCTGATGGCCGCCATCATCGGGAAGTCGATGCTGGAGTCGGGCGCCGCCGACCGCATCGTCCGCTCGTTCCGTTCCACCCTCTCGGATGAGAACGTCGACTTCGCGCTCTGGGGGAGTTCCTCCTTCCTCGCGATTCCGGTGTTCTTCGACAACGTCTTCTACCTGATGGCGCCGCTCGCCCGCTCGATGCGCGCGCGCATCGGGAAGAACTACGCGCTCTACCTCGTCGTCGTCGGTGCCGGTGCGGCGACCACGCACGTCTTCGTGCCGCCGACGCCCGGCCCGCTCGCCGTCGCCGATCAGCTCAGTCAGGGCGGCCAATCGATCCTCGGCACGACCATCGTCGTCGGTCTCGCCACCGCGATTCCGTCCGCGCTCGTCGCCGGCATCGTCTACGGGCGCTTCCTCAACGCACGCATCGACATCCCGCTGCGCGACGCGATGGGCACCTCCGCCGAGGAACTCGAGGAGCGCGCGCAGCGCGAATCCGACGCGCTTCCCAGTTTCGCCGAGTCCGGTCTCCCCATCGCCGCCGCCATCGTCCTCGTCGCCTCCAACACCATCGTCAGCTCCTTCGGCGACGCTATCCCGTCCTGCAGAACTACGCGCCGCTCACCTCCTTCGTCGGCGACGCGAACTTCGCGCTGACCGTCGCCGCCCTCCTCGCCGCGCTCACCTACCTGCGGATGGACGACTTCCCCCGACAGGTCTGGCAGGACGAACTCACCGACGCCCTGCAGAACGGCGGCAATATCGCGGCGATCACCTGCGCGGGCGGCGCGTTCGGCGCGATGCTCGCGGCGTCCGGCATCGGGACCTTCCTCGCCAATCAGCTCGCGGACATCGGCATCGGGCTGCTCATCACCGCGTGGCTCATCGCCGCCATCGTCCGCATCGCGCAGGGTTCGGCCACCGTCGCGATGCTCACCACCGCCGGCATCATGGCGCCCCTCGTCCCCCAGCTCACCGTTCATCCCGCCTATCTCGTCATGGCCATCGGTGCCGGCGGGAACATCTGCTCGTGGTACAACGACTCCGGCTTCTGGCTCGTGAAGGAGATCGGCGGTCTCACGCAGGCCGAGACCATCAAGACGTGGACGGCGCTCACCACCATCATCTCCGTCTCCGGTCTCGTCGCCGTCCTCGTCTACTCGACGCTCTTCCCGCTCGCGTAGTCGCGGACGCCGGCGCACAACACAACCCTTAGCCGTTCTCCGCGCGAAGCCCGCCCAATGAGAGACGTCTTCGAGATCCGGGCGCAGGACGCCGGCGGCCGCGTCGGCGACCTGCACGTCCCGCGGGCGGGCGTGACCGTCGAGACGCCCGCGCTCCTCCCCGTCGTCAACCCGAACGTCATCACGGTCGACCCCGCGCGCTTCGCCGAGTTCGGCGCCCAGATGCTCATCACGAACTCCTACATCATCAAGCGCGACGAGGCGCTCGCGTCGCGCGCCCGCGAGGAGGGTCTTCACGACCTGCTCGGCTTCGACGGCGCGATCATGACGGACTCGGGGTCGTTCCAGCTCTCCGAGTACGGCGAGATCGACACGGACACCGAGGAGATCCTGCGCTTCCAGCGCGACATCGGGAGCGACGTCGGGACGCCCGTGGACATCCCGACGCCGCCGGACGTCGATCGCGAGCGCGCCGAGGAGGAACTGCGCACGACGCAGGAGCGCCTCGAACTCGCGGAGACGGTGGACGTCGGCGACATGCTCGTCAACGCGCCCGTGCAGGGATCGACGTACCCCGACCTCCGCGAGGAGGCCGGCGAGCACGCGTACGGCACGGATCTCGACGTCTTCCCGGTCGGCGCGGCGGTCCCGATGATGAACGACTACCGGTACGACGACGTCGCGCGCGCCGTCGCGGGCGCGAAACGCGGCTTGGGGAGTGACGCCCCCGTCCACCTCTTCGGCGCGGGCCACCCGATGATGTTCGCGCTCGCCGTCGCGCTCGGCTGCGACCTCTTCGACTCCGCGGCCTACGCCCTCTACGCCCGCGACGACCGCTACCTCACCGTCCACGGCACCGAACAGCTGTCCGACCTCCGTCACTTCCCCTGCGCGTGTCCGATCTGCACCGAGCACACCCCCGAGGAGGTGCGCCGGATGCCGGACGCCGCCCGCGAGGAACTGCTCGCCGAGCACAACCTCCACGTCTCCTTCACCGAGTTGCGGCGAGTGAAGCAGGCGATCCGGGACGGCGACCTGCTCGAACTCGTCGAGGCGCGCGCGCACGCCCACCCGCGTACCCTCGACGGCTACCGGGCCTTCCTCGATCACGCCCGCCAGTACGGGGCGAGCGATCCCGCGAGCAAGGACACCTTCTTCTACGCCTCCGCGGAGTCCGCGCGTCGCCCCGAAGTGCTCCGACACCGCGAGCGCCTCGAACGACTCTCCCCCGAAGGGCACGTCCTCCTCACCGAAGGACCGCGACACGACGGATTTGATGAGTGCTGGTACGTGAAGCCGCCGTTCGGGCCGTATCCGCGCGACCTCTCCGAGGTCTACCCGCTCACCGCCGAGACCCCGACGAACATGGACCGCGAGGGGTACGAGGCGGCCGCGAAGGGCGTCGCGCGCCTCGCGGGCGAACACTCGGACGCCGACTTCACGCTCGCGCACGAGTCGTGGCCCGCGGACGCCCTCGACTACGTGCCGCCGCGCGTCGCGACGGTCGACCTCGCCGAGGACCTGCTGACCGGTCCCGAGGAGCAGACCGAGTAGGCTCGGTCGGACGAGCGAACGGCGGAGCCGTGAGCGGATCGCCTCGTAGAGCCGACCGACCGAGCGCGATCCGTGCGAGACGAGCAGACGGGGACGCGCAACGCGGCGGCGCGAAACGCGACGCGCTAAGGCAAGACCCTTCCTTTCTCGCCCCCCACAGTCGCCAATGACCGACTACTTCGAGGTCCACGAGCGGGACGCCGCGGCCCGCATCGGCGAGCTGCGCCTCGCCGACTCCGTGACGACGCCGTGTCTCGCGGACGACGTCGTGACGGACGCGGGGAGCCTCTGGAACGCCGAGCGCGAGGTGCCCGAGGGCGACGAGTCGCGGGTGACGATCCTCCCCCACCGGGGCTTCCCGCGCGGCACCGCCGCCGAAGTACAGGAGTCCTTCGCGGTCGAGCACCCCGACGTCGACTACCCGAGCGGCGTCGTCGTCTCGCCCGACACGGCGGCCGATCACGGCGCGGACGTCTACGTCGTCTCGGGCGCGCCGGGGTTCGTCGGCCACGCGAGTTCGTTCCGCGACGCCGTCCTCGACGTCCGCGACGCCGTCCCCGACGACACCGCGCTCTACCTCTCGGGCGTCGCAACGCCGTCGAACGTCGCGACGCTCGTCTACGCCGGCGTCGACCTCGTCGACGGCGACCGGGCGGTCGTCCGCGGGACGCAGGGGCGCTACCTCACGACCGAGGGCGAACACGACCTCGCCGACCTCGACGAACTGCCGTGTGCCTGTCCGGCCTGCCGGCAACCGATCGCCGAGTTCGACCGCGAGGACTGCGTCGCGCACAACGTGAACGCCCTCGAAGCCGAGCTCGCACGCGTTCGCGGGCGCGTCCGCGACGGCCGCCTGCGCGACTACGTCGAGGGGCAGGCCCGCCACGAGGCGTGGACGACCGCGGCGTTCCGCGAGTTCGACCAGCAGTGGGGGTACGTGGAGGAGCGCACGCCGGTCGAGCGCGACTCGCTCCTGTTGTCGGCCAGCGAGGACACCCTGCGACGCGTCGAGATCCAGCGCTTCGCCGAGCGCGTGACCTCCCGGTACACGCCGCGTCTCGACGACTACCCGCTCCTCCTCGTGCCGTGTTCGGCGCGCAAACCCTACTCCGACTCGCAGAGCCACCGGCAGTTTCAGGACGCGGCGAGCTATCGGGGCCACGTCGTCTCGATGACGTCGCCGATCGGCGTCGTCCCGACCGAACTCGAACTCACCTACCCCGCCCAGCACTACGACTCGGTCGTGACGGGCGACTGGTCGGCGACCGAGATCGAGTTCGTCTCCGAAGTACTGGGACGCTACCTCGACCGGGCGGACTACCCGCGGATCGTCGCGCACGTCCCGACCGAGGGGTATCGCGAGATCGTCGAGCGCGCGACCGCGGAGCGCGACATCTCTGTCACGTACACCGTCGAGGACCACCCGACGACGGACGAGTCGCTCGGCGAGCTGAACGCCGCCCTGCAGGGCGAGGACCAGATCTGGGTGCAGGAGCGGGAGGCCGCGACGCTGCGCGCCGTCGCGGACTACCAGTTCGGCGACGGCGCCGGGGATCGGCTGTTCCCCGCGGACGACTTCGAGCTTCAGGGGCGCTACCCCAAGTTGCAGGCGCTCGACGGCGACGGCGAGCAACTCGCGGCGCTCGTCCCGCAGTACGGCACGCTCTCGCTCTCGCTCGCGGGCGCGCGGGCGTGGGACGCCAGCGACGTGCCGACGAAGCGCGTGGAGATCGACGCGTTCGTCCCGCGCGGGAACGTCCTCGCGCCGGGCGTCGTGTCCGCTGACGACTCGATCAGACCGGGCGACGAGGTCGTCGTCGAGGGCCCGGAGGCGTTCGCGGTCGGGCGCGCGACCGTCCACGGGTCGGCGATGGCGGACGCGACGCGCGGCGTCGTCGTGGACGTTCGACACAGCGAGGAGCGGTGACCTCGGCCGATCTGCACCCGATTCCGGACGCCGCGTGCCGACGAATCCCCCTCCCGTTCGAAGCGATCAACGCGCTCCTCGCGCGCATCGCGGACTACTTCCGAGGGAAAGAGCGCGCCCTCGGTCGGCAGTACGAGCGCGCGCTCGACGCCTCGGACGGCGTGGTCCTGTTCGCCGACGTGGACTTCTGGGACCGGGCGGGAGATGCGCTCGGATTCACGGACGCGGAGACGGCGGCGGTGCAGCGCGCCC
This sequence comes from Halarchaeum acidiphilum MH1-52-1, assembly GCF_000474235.1. GTDB lineage: Archaea > Halobacteriota > Halobacteria > Halobacteriales > Halobacteriaceae > Halarchaeum > Halarchaeum acidiphilum. The sequence goes on along the minus strand of NZ_BATA01000017.1, from coordinate 17,559 downwards.
ACGAGACCACCCTCCTGCTCGCCGGCGACCGCGAGGACCGGCGCGCGGAGTTCGAGACGGCGCTGGACGTGCGGACCGCGGTCGTCCTCGGGCGCTGACTACCCGGTGAGGCGCGACGCCAGCATGCCCTCGTGGGCGATGGCGAGCGTGCCGACGCCCGGCACTCGACTCCATGGGACCATACCGCCCGGACGACCGACGCCGGCAAGAACCCTCCCGCCGGCGTCGCATCGCACCGATCCGTTCCGCGCCCCACCGCCCTGCCCCACCGCTCCGCCCTGCCCCACCGCCTCGCCCCGCACCTCGACGCGACTCCGTGACCTTCACCGTGCCCCGAATCGAACGTCCGCCATGGAACGCGATGCGCTCGTCCGCGGAGTCCGGGATTCGCTCCCGATCCTCCTCGGCATCGTCCCGTTCGGCCTCGTTTCGGGAGTCGCGGCGACCGACGCAGGACTCTCCGTCGCGCAGGCGATGGGACTCTCCGTCTTCGTCTTCGCGGGCGCGTCGCAGCTCGCCGCGCTCTCGCTCGTCAAGAGCGGCGCGCCCTTCCTCGTCGCCGCCGCGACCGCGGTCATCGTCAACCTCCGCATGGGGATGTACTCTGCGACCCTCGCCCCCTACTTCCGGGAGTACGCGGCGCGCTGGCGCGCGATCATGTCGTACCTCCTCGTCGATCAGCCTTCGCGCTCGCGCTCTCGGCCTATCGGGACTCCGACGTCGATCGCCGCTGGTACTACCTCGGCGTCGCGGCGACCCTCTGGGCGGTCTGGCAGGTCGCCACCGCCGTCGGCATCGTCGTCGGCGCGAGCGTCCCGTCGTCGTGGGGGCTGAGCTTCTCCGTCCCGCTGATCTTCCTCGCACTCCTCGTCCCGATGATCGAGGACCGCCCGCGCGCCGTCGCGGCCGTCGTCGCCGCGGTCGTCGCCGTCTACGGCGCCGGCTGGCCGCTCAACCTCGGCCTGCTCGCCGGCGCCGTCTGCGGGATCGTCGCCGGCCTGCTCACGGGGGCGCGATACCGGTGACGACCTACGACGCGCTCACGACGTGGGCGCTCGTCGCCGCCATCGCCGTCCCGACGTTCCTCGTGCGCTTCTCGTTCATCGGCCTGCTGGGCCGCGTCGGCGAACTCCCCGACTGGGCGGAGCGCGTCCTCGCGTTCGTCCCCGCCGCCGTCCTCGCCGCGCTCGTCGTCCCGAAGGTCGTGACGCTCCAGCCGACGCTCGTCGGCACGTTCGGGCACGCGAAGATCGTCGCGGCCGTCGTCGCCGTCGGCGTCGCCTACTACACCGAGGACGTCCTCGCCACCATCGTCGTCGGGATGGCCGTCCTCTGGGCGATCCGCTTCGGTCTCCCGCTCCTCGCGTGACCCGGCGGCACCTCCTCGTGCTCGCCCTCGCCCTCTTCGTCGCCGTCGCCACGCTCCTCCCCGGCGCGAGCGCGCCGACGGCCGGTGGATTCCCGTGGGACAAACTCCTGCACGCCGCGGGCGGCGCCGCGCTCGTCCTCGCCGGCGCGTGGGCGCTCCGCCGCGACGATGCCCGGGCGCTCGCCGTCCTCGCTCTCGCCGCGGCGCTCTACGGCGGCGGTCTCGAACTCGCGCAGGCGCTCGTCCCCTCGCGTGATCCCGCCGTCCTCGACTTCCTCGCCGATGCCGCCGGCGCGTCTCTCGGCGCGCTCGGCGCCCTCACGGCCAGTCCGGATCCGTGACTGCCCGCTCGCTCTCGGGACCGTCGCATGCGGCCAATCGGGCATCGACGGCGGCGAAGAAGTCGTTCGCGACGCGCGCGACCGCCGACTCGACGGGGCGCCGACCGTACGTCGCGAGCGGGCCGCCGACGTCCGCCGCCGCGCGCCACGTGACGCGACAGCCCTCATCGTCGCGCTCGTCGACGGTGAGCGTCGCCTCCATCGACGCCTCCGCGTCGTCCCCGCCGATATCGCCCTCGATCGCCATGTCGGGGTAGTCGCGCTCGGTGACGGTGACGCCGACGTCGATCTCGACGCCGACGTTCCGCACGCTCGCGCCGACCGTCGCGTCGTACTCCTCGCCGAGCGAGACGGTGCGCGCGTCGCGCGTCGCCTCGTCGGCCGCGAGCAGGCGGGCGAGCGACCCCACCGGGAGATCGCGCCCGTCGGCCGGTTCGAGTCCCGTGCACTCCGGGAGTTCGTCGCGGGTCGTCACCGGATCGGAGAGAGTGACCCAGACGGCCTTCGGGGTGGCCGCGAACTCGTGCTCGACCGTGACGGCGGTCGACAGCGACTCGGACATGCGCGGGGTGACTCGCGCCGCCCGCGTAAGCGTTATCGCCGCCGCGTCGGGGTCGATCGCGGGGACCGCGGGGGTTTTACGCGCGCCCGGGCTTCTACGTGGTAATGAGCAAGCCCTCCCCCGACGTGTACGAGCAGGGGCGCGGGATGGACGCGCACAATCAGGTGATGCGCGAACTCCGCGCGGAGAAAGGCACCAAGGAGTACGATCCCCACGAGCCGACGCGGGTGTGGCTCGACGAGGACAACACGCCCGACGGCGTCTATCAGAGCCTCACCATCATCCTCAACACCGGCGGCTGTCGCTGGGCGCGCGCCGGCGGCTGCACGATGTGCGGCTACGTCGCCGAGTCCGTCGAGGGCGGGAGCGTCGGCCACGACGCCCTGATGGACCAGATCGACGCCTGCCTCGACCACGAGGCCGAGGAGGCCGACGAAGAATCCGGCCTCGTGAAGATCTACACCTCGGGGTCGTTCCTCGACGAGCGCGAGGTGCCCGCCGAGACCCGGCGGGCCATCGCCGACACGTTCGCCGACCGCGAGCGCATCGTCGTCGAGAGCCTCCCCGACTTCGTCGAGGCCGAACGCGTCTCCGACTTCACGGACGTCGGCTTGGAGACCGACGTCGCGGTCGGCTTGGAGACCGCGACGGACCGCGTGCGCCACGACTGCGTGAACAAGTACTTCGACTTCGCGGACTTCGAGGACGCCGCCGCCGAAGCGCGCTCCGTCGACGCGGGCGTCAAGGCCTACCTCCTGATGAAGCCGCCCTTCCTCTCGGAGGCCGAGGCCATCGACGACATGAAGCGATCCATCGAACGCTGCGCCGCCGTCGAGGGCGTCCACACCGTCTCGATGAATCCGACGAACGTCCAGCGCTACACGATGGTCGACCAACTCCACTTCCGCGGGGGGTATCGCCCGCCGTGGCTCTGGTCCGTCGCGGAGGTCTTGGAGGACACCGCCGAGGCGGACGTCATCGTCGTCTCCGATCCCGTCGGCAACGGCTCCGATCGCGGCCCGCACAACTGCGGGGAGTGCGACGACCTCGTCTACGAGGCCATCAAGGACTTCGACCTCCGGCAGGACCCGAGCGTCTTCGGTGAGGTCGAGTGCGAGTGCGAGGCGACCCACGAGGCCGTCGTCGAGCGCGAGGCGAGCTACAACCTCCCGCTGGCGGAGTAAGCGCAGTCGTTCGCACGGTTTCTTCATTCTGATCTTCTCTTAAAAATGGAGGGGCTGAAGCGGTACGTAGGTGTGCGACCTTTTCCTGCGCTCGCCTTCGGCTCGCTGGGAAACGCTCGACCAAAAGCCTGCGAGCCTCCCGTTGTCTGCGGGCGACACATGAGTCGCCCGCAGGACCGAGGGACGGCTATCTTTCTTCGAGGAGAGAATCCCGGCCTTCAGGCCGGGTGTGAATCCGACACCTCCGAGATAATCCATCGTCGATAGCAAGTCGGATATTCTACGCCAATCGAGCCATTAAATAGCAGTAGTTACAGAGGCTATGTATGGCGGTTGGGGTCACACGGACTTACGTTGGTTCCATTCGGAACCACCGGCAGGTCTGCGATGGCCTCGACTCGCTCGGAGACTCCGCCTCGAAAATCTGGAACGTCGCACGATGGACAGCCGACCGTATCTGGAACGCAACAGGCAAAATCCCAGACGAAGGGTCGCTCAAATCGTATATGAAGAACCAGTCGTGCTGGAAAGACTTGAACGCACAATCCAGTCAGAAAGCCATTGAAGAACTTTCCGACGCTTTCCAGTCGTGGTTCGACCTGCGGCAGAAGGACGACACGGCGAATCCACCCGGCTACCGCAAACACGGCGACACACGCCCTAAGAGTACAATCACGTTCAAAGAAGATGGGTTCAAACACGACCCCGAGAACAACCGCGTCCGACTCAGCAAGGGGTCGAACCTCAAAGAGTATTGGTCGGACTTCCTGCTCTGCAAGTATCAGACCCGCCCGGACGTTGACCTTGGAGAAGTCAATCAGGTACAGAACGTTCGCGCCGTCTGGAACGGCGATGAGTGGGAACTGCACTTCGTCTGCAAGGTCGAACTTGAAACGAACGACTCCGTAGGCGGCGGAGTGGCAGGCATTGACCTCGGCATCACGAACATCGCCACGGTCGCGTTCCCTGCCGAGTACGTCCTCTACCCCGGCAACTCGCTCAAGCAGGACAAACACTACTTCACCCGAGCAGAGTATGACACCGAGGGTGAGAACGGCCCCTCGAAGAAGTCGATGTGGGCACGTAGGAAACTCACAGAGCGGGAGACGCACTTCTACCACGTTCTCACGGACGCCATCATCACCGAGTGTGTCGAACGCGATGTTGGAACACTCGCGGTGAGTTGGCCAGAAGACGTTCGTGACTCTGACTGGGGCAAAACGGGGAACAAGAAACTGCACTCGTGGGCATTCGACCGTATCTACCAGTACCTCGACTACAAAGGCGAAGAACGCGGTGTCGAGGTACTGAAGGAAAACGAGTGGGACACCTCGAAGACCTGCTCGCGGTGTGGCGATGATACGAAGACGAACCGCAAGCACCGTGGCTTGTACGTCTGCTCGTCGTGTGCGTTGGTCGGGAACGCGGATTGTAACGGAGCGGAGAATATGCGCCAGAAGATAACTCCGAGTCCTCACGGCGAGGATAGGAGTAACGGCTGTGTGTCACAGCCATCGACATACTTGTTCGACCGCGAGAGCGGGACATTCCAATCGAGAGAACAGGTCGTGTCGTGAACCGGCAAATATCCCACCTGCGGCACGGGAAGCCCCGGCGTTTACGCTGGGGAGGATGTCACGAGGGCCCGGTTCAACTCGTCAAGGCATTCGACTTCGTCAAGTCTGTCGAAAATCGGTACCAGTTCTCTGGGTGATATTTGCTCCCGTCCATAATATCGCGGACGCGCCTATCGGTCAGTACAGATACGGTGCTGATCGGCTGTTTCATCCCCTGATCTGAATGAAGAAACCTATTGGCAACTACTGATAACGCGATTTCTTCGGGATCTCGAACTCCCGAGCGGGAGCGACCGTGAGAGCGCACCGTGTGGCGGCCCCAAGCCGTATACTCGGCCCGCGAGTCGCACCGCCCGATGGACGCCCGTCACGCCCTTCTCGGTGAGCGCGACGTGCAATACCGTCTCGCGGTCACAGTTGCCGTCGCGTTCGCCGTCTCGTTTTTCGCCTCCGTCGCCTACTGGCGGTCGAGCGCGGCCTACACGGTGGGCGCGAACACCATGGGCGGGGCGGTCCTCATCGTCGCGCCGCTGTTCGCCGTCGCCGTCCACTACTACGGGAACAGTGTCCTCTCCACGCTCGCGGCGGCGCTCGTCTCGCCGGTCGCGTCGCTGCTCGCGCGCGCGGCGCTCGGTACGTGGTCGGCCGTTGGCGGCGCACGCCGGGAGTTCCTCCTCACGTCCCTCCCGACTGTCGTCGGTCTCGGCATCGGCGTCGGTCTCGCCGCCGTCGTCGCCGGGACCGCGCTCCGCCGATGGACGCCACCGAGCGAGCGTCCCCCGTCGGTGCGGTTCTTCGGGCCACCCGAAAGCCGCCGCCGAGCGCTCGCCGTCATCGTCGCCGCCGCCGTCCCCGCGGCCGCGTTCACGCTCTGGTCGTACGCCACCTACCCGACCTACCAGCCCCTCGCGTACGCCGTGTTCGGCGTCCCGGTCGCGGCGCTCGTCTACTCCCGCTGGCGCGCGCTCGCGCTCGCGTGGCTGAGCGACGCCGCGGTCGTCTTCGGACACGCCGCCGCGATCGCGCTCGTCCGCGCCGACCTCGACTACGTCGCCGACCCCGGTCTCCTCGTCCCCGCGCTCACCACCGCGCTCGCCCTCGGGACGCTCGCGGCGGCCGTCGCCATCGCCCTGCGAGAACTGCGCGCGGTCGTCGGCCGTCGTTTCGGGACGCCGTCGTAGCCACTCAGAGGGGTGGTCCGGGAAAACTGGGTCGGAGCGAACTCCGACTTGCTCGCGTTCGCTAGCGCTCACGCGAACTGGGGTAGACGGAGTCTGCCGTGCTCGCGTAACTGGCTCTGCCAGTTACGCGAACCCCTCCAACACGCCCTGTCCGTCCGTCCCGCCGAGCAGCGGCAGCGCGGCGCGTTCGGGGTGGGGCATCATGACCGCGACCGTCGCCGACTCGCCGACGATCCCCGCGACGTTGCCCGTCGAGCCGTTCGGATTCGCTTTTTCAGTAATGTTTCCCTCGGCGTCGCAGTAACGGAAGAGCACGCGGTCGTCGTTCTCTAACTCCGCCAACTCCGCGTCCGGGATCTCGAAGCGCCCCTCGCCGTGCGCGATGGGGAACTCGACGACGTCGCCCTCCTCATAGGCGCGCGTCCACGGCGTTTCGGCGTTCTCGACGCGGAGGTGGACGTGCTCGCACTGGAAGCGCGCGGAGGCGTTCGTCGTGAACGCGCCCGGCGTCAATCCCGCCTCGCAGCCGATCTGCGCGCCGTTGCAGACGCCGAGGACCGGAACCCCGTCGTTCGCGGCGTCGCGCACGTCGTCCATGATGGGCGAGCGCGCGGCCATCGCGCCCGCGCGGAGGTAGTCGCCGTAGGAGAAACCGCCGGGGAGGACGACGCCGTCGGCGTCCGCGGGGAGACCGTCCTCGTGCCAGACGATCTCGGCGTCGAGACCGACCGCTTCGAGCGCGCGGACGGCGTCGCGATCGCAGTTCGACCCGCCGAAGCGAACGACGGCGATCATTCGCGTTCCGTGACGTCCACGTCGTAGTCGTGGATCGTCGGGTTCGCGAGCAGGCGCTCGGCCATCCCCTCGGCGCGCTCCGCCGCGCGCTCGGCGTCCGCGGCGTCGAGGTCGAGCTCGAAGCGGTCCGTCGATCGCAGCGCCTCCAGTTCGAAGCCGAGGCGTTCGAGCGCGTGCTTCGTGGTCTCGGCCTCGGGATCGAGGACGCCGCGCTTGAGTCGGACGGTCACCGTCGCGGTGTAGGCGCTCATCGCCCGTGAGTGCGTGACCGTGGTCAAAAAGGCTTCTGAAACGACGAGGTGTTACACGTTCGTGTGGCTCCCCGTCGATTCGAAGACGGGGTCCTTTTCACCGCGCGTCACGTCCCACACGCTGTATGTCTGCGTTCGACACCGATCGGAGGTGGTCGCGATGACGAGCGAGTTCGCCGAGATCACCGTCGTCGGAGGAGACAAGACGGGAATCGTCGCGAACGTCACCTCCTCGCTGTTCGAGCGCGGAATCAACATCGAGGACATCGATCAGGCGGTCCGCGACGGCGTCTTCCGGATGACGCTGCACGCCGACATCTCCGAGATGGTGTGCACTCGCGACACCCTCCGGGACACCCTCGACGACATCGCCGCCGACCTCGGCGTCGACGTCACCGTCCGCTTCCCCGACGAGGACGTCGCGCGCGGGATCGCGCTCCTCGTCACGAAGGAGTCTCACCCCGTCGAGTACATCTTGGAGCGCCGCGACGAACTCGACGCCGAGATCCGCGTCGTCATCGGCAACCACGACGACCTCGAACCGATCGCCGCCGAACACGACGTCCCCTTCTACGACGTCGGCACGGAGTCGGGCAAACCCGACGAGGACCGGATGCTCGACCTCCTCGACGAGCACGACGCCGACTGCATCGCGCTCGCGCGCTACATGCGCATCCTCAGCCCGGACGTCGTCTTCCGCTACGAGGGTCGGATCATCAACGTCCACCCGAGCCTCCTCCCGGCCTTCCCCGGCGCGGAGCCGTACCGGCAGGCGCTCGACGCCGGCGTCCGCATCGCGGGCGTCACCGGCCACTACGTCACCACGGACCTCGATCAGGGACCCATCATCGCCCAGCGCGCCTTCGACGTCCCCTCGGACGCCGACCGCACCGACCTGAAAGCCCGCGGGCAACCCTTAGAGGCCGAAGTGCTCTTCGAGAGCCTGCGCCTCCACCTCAACGACGACGTCGCCATCCACCGCGGAGCGGTCGAGTTCCGCGGCGACGAATCCGACTACCAACTCGGTCTCTCGCCCGCCGCGCGCGAGGCGAACCCGCGCGAGCCGACGGACGAGTCGCTGGAGACGGAGCGCCCCGAACCCGTCGAACCGAACACCGACGACTGATCCAGACGCCGCTTTTTGACCGCGCGCCCGGTACTCGAACCGGTGCGGTCGCGGCGACGTCCCCACCGCGAGTACAGAGTGCTCGCCGGCGTTTTCACGAAACGAACGTCACTTCGAAGCGCCGGACGTCCGCGTCGTAGAAGGCGTCCGCGAGGTCGTCGGCGTCCGCGGGGACGACGCGTCGCGGGACGGTCGCGGAGAGCGACGCGACGTCGAACGGGTAGGGATCGAGGCGGAGCGTCGCCGGTCCGACGGGCGTCACGTCGATGGTCGCGGTCTCGTCGCCCGCGACGGGGACGGGACCGATCTCCGCGCGCTCGAAGCGGGCGTTGTGACAGACGTAGAGCGAGAGGGAGTCGAGCACCTGCAGGAGGAGATACCCCTTCCAGAGGTCGCTCCGGATCGCGCCCGCCGGCGCGCTCCCGTCCGCGTGGAGGTCGTCGAGCAGGTCGCGCTCGCGCTCCGGGAGGTCGAGCGACGCCGCGAGCTCGTCCTGATAGGCCTCTTGGCGGTCGACGAACACGCCGTACGGGTCCCGATCGCTCAGGTCGAGGATCTCGGTGCGAACGCCGTAGCCGCCGCGTCGCAGGCCCGCGGCGTGCAGCGAGACGAGCAGGCCGGCGTAGCGATCGATGTCCGCGACGACCTCGACGCCGCGCGTGTAGAAGTCCGTCCAGTCGTCGCCGTCGACGGCCACGAAATCCACCGGCTCGCCGTCGTCGTCGACGCGCGGGCGACAGTCGTGATCGCTCCACCCCTGATCGTGGGATTCGGCGGCGACGAGCAGCGGCACGCGCGGTGACGGAACGGCGCACTCACCGGCACCCCAGTGGCGCGCGAAGCGTCCGGAGAGCGCCGCGTGGTCGGTCTGGGTGACGAATCGGTAGCGCCCACCGGCCTCGGTGACGATCATGGCGGCCGTTGGTGCGCCGCGCACAAAGAGGTGGCCCGCGGTCGGCGAGCGTGGACGCACCCGTCGCGCGGCCGAAACGGCTACCCGGACGCCGATCACACCCCTTGGCATGGCCGCCGACGATCCCGTCGTCCTCGTCTCCCTCCTCTGGGGCGTGCTCGGCATCGCCGCGGGGGCGCACGCGGCGACGCACGAGCGCAACGGCCCGTTCTGGTTCCTCGCCGTCGCGCTCACCGGAGTCTTCGGCGCCGCGGTGTACGCGTTCCTCGTGCTGGTGGGTCGCGACGACGCCGACGCCGTCGACGTGGACGAACCGGTGACGATGACGGAGGGGAACTAGAGGTCGCGAACGGCGTCCACGGCGGCATCGATCCCGGGCGCGTCGAACCACTGCGTTCCCGTGTAGGCGTTCGTGCCCGCCCGGTACAGGTCGGCGACGGTCTCGATCACGTCCGCGGGGAGGTGATCGGGCGACGTCCCGCAGAGTTCGCGCCAGTCGGCGATACCGCGCTCGTTCGCCTCGGCCTTCGCGTCGCTCACGGCCTCGACCCACGTCGGATCGAACGACCTGTAGAACTGCCGGACGACCTCCTTCGAGACCTGTTGGTCCCGGTAGGCGAAGCGGTTCTCGTCGAACGTCCCGACGACGTCCGCGACGACGACTTCGCCGTCCACGTACGCGCACTCGATCTTCCCGTCCTGATGCTCGAATCCCGCCTCCTCGGCGCGCTCGGTGACGACGTCGTTGACGCGTCGGGCGAGCGATTCGAGGTCGGCGACGGCGGCGTCGCCCGCGATCCGATCCGCCTCTTCGAGACCGACGTAGCGGTCCTGCTCCTCGTACTTCGTGGAGAACTCGACGACGGGGTCGGCGAGCGCGACGGGTTCGGCCGGCCACTCGGCGAGATCGAGACCGTAGTCCGCGGGCGACCCGCGCGAGCGCAGGCTGGAGCCGACCGGGACGGTGTTCCGGAAGACGATTTCGAGGGGGACGACGTAGTTCGATCCCGCCTCGTCGTGGAAGGCGTCGTAGTCGTAGTCGCCGTCCGCGAAGGGGAGGTCCGGCACCTGCACGAGGTCGATGGCCATCTCCGTCGGCGCCGCGCCCGCGGCGTCGAGATCGACGATGCGGTCGGCGTCGCCGGCGCCGACCACACCGCGGTAGTGCGTCGGGACGCCCGCGGCTTCGAGCAACTCGAAGTTGTACGCGCCCATCGTGCAGAGCGCCGCGCCCTTCTCGGGGATCGTATCGGGCATCTTTCCCCAGTCGAAGACGCTGTAATCGTCGGTGAACGCGAACCGACCGCGGCCGGGCGCCTCCCGGGTCGGGGCTTCATCGACCCGGAGGTCCTTGACGCTCGTCATACCACCCCTGCGTCGCCCGACGACTAAGGGGTTTCCATCGACGTGCCCACCGCGACTTCGATTCGCGCTGAGATATGCACGTCTGTGCTTCGATCGTTCCACCGGCCTTTATGCTCTCACGCGCGCCACCGACGGGTATGGTAGCAGATCCGACGCTGGCGGAACTCACGGAGTGCGGCGTCGTCGCCGTCATGCGCGGCCTCGAACCCGAGACGCTGATCGAGACCGGCGAGGCCCTCCGCGAGGGCGGCGTCACGACCATCGAGGTCACCGCGGACTCGCCCGGCGCGATCGACGGTATCGACGCGCTCGCCGACCACTTCGAGGGCACCGAGGTGCACGTCGGCGCGGGCACGGTCATCGACGAGGAGACGGCGAACGCCGCCCTCCGCGCCGGCTCGGAGTTCGTCGTCTCGCCGTCGCTCCACGAGGCGGTCATCGAGACCTGCAATCGCTACGGCGTCGCCTCCTTCCCGGGGATCATGACGCCGACGGAGGCCGTCTCGGCCATCGAGGCCGGCGCGAGCGCGGTGAAGGTCTTCCCCGCGAAGTCCGTCGGTCCGGCGCACGTCGGCGCGCTCAAAGGCCCGCTCGGCCAGCTCGACATCGTCCCGACGGGCGGCGTCGGCCCGTCGAACGCACAGGAATATATCGAGGCGGGCGCGTCGCGGTCGGCGCCGGCGGGTCGCTCATCGACGAGGACGCCATCGCGGCCGGCGACTTCGAGGTCATCACCGAGAACGCGGAGGAGCTCGTCGCGGCCGTGGAAGAAGGACGCGATTCGGAGTGAGCGACAGCGAGCGAGAATCGCGACGAAGCGAACGCTGAGCGGTAGCGAGGCGTGAGCAGGCGTCGTTCGGAGGAGCTCGTCGCGGCCGTGGAAGAAGGACGCGATTCGGAGTGAGCGACAGCGAGCGAGAATCGCGGCGAAGCGAACGCTGAGCGGTAGCGAGGCGTGAGCAGGCGTCGTTCCTCGTCGTTCGCTCACGCTCACTCCTCCGAACGACGGAAACGCGAACGGGGAGCGGGGTCACGAACACCGCGTCGTCCGGCGTCGGACTTATGTCCGAGAGCGCCGGAGCGTGTGGCATGTACGCCGTCGTCGGGTGTAGCGACTGCTCGATGCTCTGGGTGGTCGAGGGGCGCCCGGAGCGGACGGAGTGCCCGCGCTGCGGGACGTCGAAGGCCCACGCGAAACGCAAGAAGTTCGTGACGACGGAGGACCGCGCGCACGCGGCCGAGGTGCGCGCGTCGATGCTGGCGAACCGCTCGGGGCACGGCGAGGCGTTCGCGGCACTCGACTCCTACGCCGAGATGGGCGAGCGCGCGGACGAGGACGTGGTGAGCGACGACGAGTACCTCGACGCGGCGGGCGTGGACGCCGACGAGGCGCGCGACGCGAACGAGCGGGTATCGTCGGCTGGTGGCTCCATCTCTCGACGGGAGCGCGTGGTCGAGGCGGTCCGCGAACTCGACTCGCCCACGGCGGACGACGTCGCCGCGTACTGCGAGGAGCACGGCGTGAGCGAGTCGTACGCCCGTGAGGCTCTCGACCGACTCGCGCGGCGCGGCGAGGCCACGGCCGACGGCGGCGTCTATCGCCTGCTCTGAGCGATCGAGCGGGAAGGCTTACGGTGATGGGTTCGATACGGCGACGTATGAGCGAACGGCCGATACACGTCTACGTGCGGGCCGCTTCGGTGCTCGTTCTCCTCGTCGGTCTCGTCGCGTCGGCGGCGCTCGACTTCGGCGGCGCCCCGCTCGGGGCGCTCCTCATTGTCGTGTTCCTCGGGTACACCGCCGCGGACGTCCTCGCGGGCGAGCGTCGCCGCGGGGCGGGCATGGCCGTCGTGACGGTCGGGTACGCGGCGTTCGCGATCGGTGACGTCGTCGGCGTCCCCGCGCTCTCGTGGGTGGGAATCGCCGTCGGTCTCCTCGCGGGGGCCTACGTCCTCCTGCTCGGTCTCGGCGTGGACGTCGTCGAGCGCGCGCGGCGCGTCTGACTTCGGGTTCCTCAGCGCCCGAGTTCCTCGTGCGCGCTGGAGAGGTGCCGGGAGGCGAGCGCGGCGAGGAGGGAGAGTTCGCCCGCGAGCGCGCCCGCGGCGATGACTTCGGCGAGTTCGTCCGCGTTGCTCCCGGCGGGGTCGCCGCCGCCGCGAACGCCCAACACGTCGAGGGCCTCGGCCTGCGTCGGGAGCGTCGTCCCGCCGCCGACGGTGCCGACTTCGAGGCTCGCGAGGTTGACGGAGGCGTACAGCTCGCCCTCCCTCGCCTCGACGGTCGTGATGCAGTTCGCCCCTTCCACGACCTGCGCGGCGTCCTGCCCCGTCGCGAGGAAGACCGCGGCGACGACGTTCGCGGCGTGGGCGTTGAAACCGAGGCTTCCCGCCTTCGCGCTCCCCACGAGGTTCTTCCGGGTGTTCACCTCGGCGACGGCCTCGGGCGCGACGCCGAAGCGCTCCTCGACGACGTCGCGGGGGACGCGGACGTCCGCGGTGACGGTCCGGCCGCGCCCCTCGACGGCGTTGATCGCGGCGGGCTTCTTGTCCGCACAGAGGTTGCCCGAGAGCGCGACGAGGCTCGCGGGCGTTTCGGCCTCGACGACCTCGCAGGCGGCGCGGGTCGCGATCGTCGCCATGTTCATCCCCATCGCGTCCGCGGTGTCGTAGGCGAAGCGGAGGTAGACGTTGTCGCCGACGACGTAGTGGGTGACGTCCTCCAGCGTGCCGTGGCTCGTCGTCGCCTCGGCGGTCTCGCGGAGTTCCTCGACGTTCTCGTCCACCCAGCGCGCGACCTCCGCGCCCTCGGTGACGTCGGCGACGCGGAAGACGGGCGCGCGCGTCATGCCGCGCTTCGTCACGCGGGCGTTCGCGCCGCCCGCGGCCGTGATCGCCGAACAGCCGCGGTTGATCGAGGCGACGAGCGCGCCCTCCGTCGTCGCGAGCGGGAGGTGGTAGGAGTCGGAGGCGGCGTCGCCGTCGACGGCGAGCGGGCCGGCGACGCCGAGCGGGAGTTGCGTCCCGCCGACGAGGTTCTCGACGTTCGCGTCCGCCGCCGACTCGGGGTCGAAGGCGTAGTCGCCGGTGACGTCGAGGGCGGCGCCGGTCTCGCGTTCGAGGAGGCGACGGCGGGCGGCGGCGGCGGTCGCGGCGTCCGCGTGGTCGTCGAGTTCGTAGAGCCGGAGGTCCCCCTCCCGCACTCGCTCGGCGAGCGCCTCGGCGTCGGCGTCGGCGTCCGTGTCGGTCATGGCACACGGTCTGCGAGCCACCCCCCTATGCGTATCGGTGCGTACTTCCCCCGCCCGTCGGTAGGGCGGCGTATGGCTCGTCTCGACGCGACGACCGTCTTCCGCGCGGTGCTCGGCTGTTTCGTCGCCGCGCCGGTCGGCTACGCGCTGATCGCACCGCTCGCCCCGCCGGGCCCCGCCGGATCGATCGCGTACGGTCTGCCGGCCGCGGCGCTCGTCGGTCTCGGTGGTGCGCTCTGGGCCGTCCGGCGCGCGATCGCGCCCCGCCGGCTCGCGCGTGCGCTCGTCGCCCTCTACATCGCGACGTTCGCGGCGCTCGTCGCGATCCAGACGGTCGCGAGCGCGACGGTCGGCTGGATACGCGGCCCGTGGGCGGGCTACGCGGCGCTCGCGATCGGTGCGCTCGTCGCGTACGCCGTCGCGCTCCGGTCGTCGATGACGTAGCGCGGGGGGTTCCCGAACGTTCTTCCCGCCGCCGACCCCCCTATTCGCGTATGCACGCGGACGCGGACGTCGTCTTCGTCGGCGGCGAGGTCTACACGCTCGGGGAACCGGACGAGACGTACGACGCCGTCGCGGTGCGCGACGGCCGAATCGTGCGACTCGACAGCGACTACGAGATCGAGTTCAGCGTCGGCGTCGAGACGGACGTGATCGACCTCGACGGGCGCACCGTCCTGCCGGGGTTCGTCGATTCCGCCGCCACCCTCGCGGACGACGACGGAGCGGAGGCGACGCGCGCGTCTCTCCGCGCGGCCGCGGAGCGCGCGAACGAGCGGGGCGTCACGGCCGTCCACGACGCCGTCGTGCGTCCCGACGTCGCAGGTGCCTATCGCGATCTGGCGGCCGACGGCGCGCTCTCGCTCCGCGTCGCCCTCGTCCACGGGCACGCGGCGCTCGACGCGCTGGAGACGCTCGGCGCGCGCACGGATCACGGGAGCGAGCGCGTGCGGACGGGCGCGCTCTCCGTTCCGGCCGTCGACGAGACGGGGGACGACGGCGACGCGATCACGCCGGCCGTGCGGCGCGACGTCTGCCGGCGAGCGGACGACGCGGGTCTCCGGATCGCCGCGCGGGCCACGCGTCCCGATGCGATCCGGGGCCTCCTCGACGACTACGGGGGCGTGACGGCGGATCCGGGCGCGTCGCGACACCGCGTCATCGACGTGCGCGAGGTGACGTCCGCGGTGGCGTCGCGGCTCGCGGATCTCGGTGTCGTCGCGGTGACGGCCGACGGTGACGCGGCGGCGACGCTCCTCAATGCCGGCGCGCGCGTCGCGTTCGGCGGCGGTGGGGATGGAGGGGTGTTCGATCCGCTCGCGGCCGTGAACGCGGCGGTCGAAGACGGTGTCTCGACGACGGCGGCGCTCCGGACGGCGACGGCCGGCGGCGCGTACGCGGGCGGCGACGAGGGGCGATTCGGGACGCTCGCGACCGGTCGCGCGGCCGACTTCGTCGCGCTCGATCGCTCGCCGTGGGACGCCGACTCGATCGCCGACGTCGACGTCGCGATGACGGTCGTCGGCGGGGACGTCGCGTACGACGCGCGCTGAACGCCGCCCTCACCCGCCGTCGAGCGGAACGACGAGTCGGATAGACGGCAGTCGAATCCGAGTTCTCCGAACCCGCCCCCGTGAGAGGTGCGGCTCTCGCATTCAGATTTTGAAGACAAAAGTTTTTCACAGACACATCTGTATGACGATAGTAGGACAGTAATCACATATGGTCCAGATGGAGACGACAGAGGTCGATAGCGAACTGAGTCTGTTCAAATACGGGGGCCTCGAAGCGCTCCCGTCCGACTACCGCGGACTCTCAGAGGAAGAACGCACACAGCGCATCGCGGCGGCGCGCGAGACGCTCGGCGACGACGTCCTCGTCCTCGGGCACAACTACCAGCGCCGCGAAATCGTCGAGCACGCCGACCACATCGGAGACTCCTACCAATTGAGCGAGCACGCCGCCGCGAGCGACGCCGAACACGTCGTCTTCTGCGGCGTGACGTTCATGGCGGAGAGCGCGGACCTCCTCACGGACGCGGAGCAGACGGTCTATCTGCCGTCGATGGAGGCGTCCTGCCCGATGGCGGGGATGGCCGAAGCCCTTCAGGTGGACGCGGCGTGGGAGCGCATCACGGACGCCACCGAGGGCGACGTGATTCCCGTCACCTACATGAACTCCTACGCGGACCTGAAGGCGTTCTGCGCGGAGCACGGCGGTCTCGTCTGCACGTCCTCGAACGCCGACGACGCCTTCGAGTGGGCGCTCAATCGGGGCGAGACGGTGGTGTTCCTCCCGGACAAGCACCTCGGGCGGAACACCGCGAACGCGATGGGTCTCGGCGGCGCCTCCGTCGAGTTCGACCCGTGGGCCGAGGAGTCGAGCGGCGACGTCGGCGACGCGGACGTCGTCCTCTGGGACGGATACTGTCAGGTCCACGAGCGATTCACGGCCGACCACGTCGCGGACGCCCGCGACGCCCACCCGGACGCGACGGTGGTCGTCCACCCCGAGTGCCGGCCCGAGGTCGTCGCCGCCGCCGACGAGACGGGGAGCACGGCGACCATCACCGAGACCGTCGAGGACGCCGCCGACGACGAGACGGTGGTCGTCGGCACCGAAATCCACCTCGTCGAGCACCTCGATAGGTGGCACGAGACGGACGTCGTCGCGCTCTGCGGCGACGCCTGCATGGACTGCAACGCGATGCGGCAGGTCGACCCGAACTACCTCACGTGGATACTGGAGGAGCTCGCCGCCGGCCGCGAGCACAACGTCGTCAGCGTCGACCCGGACGTCGCCGCGAGCGCCGAAACCGCCCTCGACAGGATGCTCGACCTATGACGCGCGTCCTCGTCCTCGGGAGCGGCATCGCGGGGTGTAGCGCGGCGCTCGCCGCCGCCGAGACGGGCGCCGACGTGGTGCTCGCGACGAAAGCCACCCGGCCGGAGGAGACGACGACGCACTGGGCGCAGGGCGGCGTCGCCGTCTCGCGCGACGACCCCGAGGCGTTCGCCGCGGACGTCGTCGAGGCGGGCGACGGCCGGTGTGACGCGCACGCCGTCGACGTCCTCGTCCGGAACGCCGACGACGCCGTGCGCGAAGTGCTCGTCGAGACGCTCGACGTGCCGTTCGCCGACGACTACGGCCGCGAGGCGCCCACTCCGAGGCGCGCATCCGGCACGTCGGCGCGGAGACCGGCAAGCACGTCCTCGCGCCGTTCCTCGCGCACCTCGACGACCACCCGGACGTGACGATGCTGGAGGACACCGCGGCGCTCGAATTGCTGACGGAGGAGGGCCGCGTTCGCGGCGCGCTCCTCGACCGGCCCGACGGGACGGGGGAGGCCGTTGTCGCGGACGCCACGGTGCTCGCGACGGGCGGCGTCGGCGCGTGCTTCCCGCGCTCGACGAATCCGGACACCGCGACGGGCGACGGCCTCGCGATGGCGGCGCGCGCCGGCGCGGACCTCGACGACCTCGCGTACGTCCAGTTCCACCCGACGGCGACGGTCGGCGAGGACCCCCTGCTCGTCAGCGAGGCGGTGCGCGGTGCCGGTGCCGTGTTGCGCACTGCCGACGGCGAGCGCTTCATGCCCGACGTCCACGACGACGCCGAACTCGCGCCGCGCGACGTCGTCGCGCGCGC
>NZ_BATA01000018.1 GCF_000474235.1 Halarchaeum acidiphilum MH1-52-1 | reverse complement strand
CCATCGGGACGTCGCGCTCGGCGAGTTCGTCGCGGGCCTTCTCGGCCGCGCGGACGGTGTCCTGTCGCGAGGAGACGAAGACGAGGGCCTGCCCGTCCTCGCGGAGGTGGGGTTCGGCGCGGTCTAAGGCCTTGTAGAGCCGTCTGTACTTGTCCGCGAAGGAGTTGTCGCCGTGGACGTACGTCGTGACGTCCGCGTGCAGGTCGACGGGACGGTAGTCGTCGCCGAACTCGAAGGTGCACTCGGGGGGCGCGTCGAGCCACGCGGCGACGTCCTCGACGTTCGGCATCGTCGCGGAGAGCGCGACGATCCGCGGGTCGCAGAGGCGTCGGAAGCGCGAGACGACGACTTCGAGGACGGACCCGCGGTGCTCGCTGTCGAGGAGGTGGACCTCGTCGATGACGACGACGTCGACGTCCGTGACGAACGAGTATCGGGGCGAATCGTGCTTCCGCGTCGCCGAATCGGCCTTCTCGGGCGTCATCACGAGGACGTCCGCGCGCTCCGCGCGCCGGGGGTCGAGGTCGCGTTCGCCCGTGACGACGTACACTGAATAGCCCATCTCCTCGAAGCGCTCCCACTCGTCCTCCTTCTCGTTGGTGAGCGCGCGCAGCGGTGCGATGAAGAGCGCGGTGCCGCCGGCGGCGAGCGCCCGACAGATCGCGAGTTCGGCGAGCGCGGTCTTCCCCGATCCGGTCGGGGCGGCGACGACGACGTTGCCGTCGCGCTCCGTGAGGGCGGGGACGGCCTCGCGTTGCATCCGATTGAACTCCTCGAAGGGAAAGGCGTCCGCGAACTCCGGGACCGCCTCGGCGACCTCCATGTGGATGGACGCAAGACGGTCGGCGGGGAAAGCGTTT
Organism: Halarchaeum acidiphilum MH1-52-1; assembly: GCF_000474235.1. Lineage (GTDB taxonomy): Archaea > Halobacteriota > Halobacteria > Halobacteriales > Halobacteriaceae > Halarchaeum > Halarchaeum acidiphilum. The sequence goes on along the minus strand of NZ_BATA01000018.1, from coordinate 35,654 downwards.
CCGTCCCGTACGGGCGGGAACGGTGCCGCGGCGCCGACGGTCTTTTCCCGGGTAGGGATCCTACCTCGTGGTATGCGCACGGTCACGCTCGGACCCGCCGGGACGTACTCGCACCGCGCCGCCGGGGCGGTCGCGAGCGACGACGACATCGAGTTCCGCGAGTCCATCCGCGACATCGTGGACGCGGTGGCGGACGGCGACGCCGCGCGGGGCGTCGTCCCCATCGAGAACAGCATCGAGGGCAGCGTCACGGAGACGCTGGACGCGCTCGCCGCCCGCGACGTCGCGGTCGTCCGCGAGGTCATCACGCCGATCAAACACGGTCTCCTCTCCCGATCGGAGGAGTTCGACACCGTCGCGAGCCACCCGCAGGCGCTCGCGCAGTGTCGCGAGTACCTCGACGAACACTACCCCGACGCGACCATCGAGGCCGTCGCCTCGACCGCACGCGGCGTCGAACTCGCCGCCGAGGACCCCGCGATCGCCGGTATCGGCCACCCGGACAACGCGACGGACGACCTGCAGGTGATCGCCGCGGACATCCAAGACCGGCGCTCGAACGCGACCCGCTTCTTCGTCCTCGCGCCGCCAGCGGAGCGCTCCGAGGCCGGCGGAAAGTCGAGCTTCGTCGTCTACCCGGACGCGAACTACCCGGGTCTCCTGCTCGAACTCTTGGAGCCGTTCGCGGACCGCGGCGTCAACCTCACGCGCGTCGAGTCGCGCCCGAGCGGCGAACACCTCGGCGATTACGTCTTCCACCTCGACGTCGACGGCGGACTCTTCGAGGATCGGACGCAGGACGCGCTCGCGGAGATCGAAGCGCTCGCCGAGGGCGGATGGGTGCGGAAGCTCGGGAGTTACGATGTCGAGCACGTGGTGTGAGTGGTTTCGACGACCAATGGGAGTCGCCACTGATAGCGAACGGGGAGGGACGACCCGTGAGCGAGGCGAGGGCCGCGACCTCGTCTCCGACCGCGGGCGCCGCGGCGGCCGACCGCTTTTTGCGTGGCTGGGCCGTCGGTGGACGTATGGCCCGACGCGATCCGTTCGATGAACTCGGTGAGACGATCGAGGATCTGAACGCGGCGTTCGAGGGCGGCGAGCGTCACCCGACACCCGTGGACGTCGCCGACACGGGCGACGCCTACGAGGTGCGAACGGACCTCCCGGGATACGATCGGGACGGCATCGACGTGGAACTCGACGGGCGGACGCTCCGCGTGCGCGCGGAACGTGAGACGGAACGCTCGGTGACGGAGCGTTACGTTCGACGCGAGCGGCACCACGAGTCGATCGAGCGCGCGGTGACGTTGCCGGGCGACGTGCAGGAGGCGGGGACGTCGGCGCGTCACGAGAACGGCGTACTGACGGTTCGACTCCCGAAGGACGGCCCGAACGAGGAGCATATCGCCGTCGAGTGAACGGCCGCGCGGCTCGTCGGGATCGGTGTAGACGCCCGAGAAATCCGGGCGCCCCTCGGTCGTATCTATTACTTGTAGCGAGAGACACTTAAACGGAGGAGCGGTGAGTCGCAGCGCCGTCGCTCCGCGGCGTGATACGTGCGACCGGAGAATGACCGGGCGCACCTCGGTCGTATATATTACTTGTGGCGAGAGACACTTAAACGGAGGAGCGGGGCGCAACGACGAAGTGGCGACGGCGCGTGCACTCACGTATGCTCGATATCGGCGACGACGCACCGACGGTGACGGCGGAAACGCAGGACGGCGAGACGGTGGAACTCGACTTCGCGACGCCGACAGTCCTCTACTTCTATCCCCGCGACGACACGCCGGGGTGTACGGTGGAGGCGAAGGGGTTCAACGCGGAACTCGACGCCTACGAGGCGGCCGGCGTGGACGTCTACGGCGTCTCGACGGACGACGCGGACTCCCACGCGGACTTCTGCGAGAAGCACGGTTTGAAATTCGACCTGCTCGCGGATCCCGAGGGCGAGATCGCGGACGCCTTCGGCGTCGATCATTCGAGCGGGGCGGCTGAGCGCGTGACGTTCGTGCTCGCGGACGGCGAGGTGAAAGCGGCGTACGCGGGCGTGTCGCCGGAGGGGCACGCCGAGGAAGTGCTGGAGGACATCCGGCACTCCGGGCTACTCCCGGAGGAGTGAGGCGATGTCGTCGGCGGCAGCGGAGACGGCCGCCCCCCACTCCTCGCTCGGCGTCGCGCCGTGCTTCGGCGGCGTGACGGAGAGGTCGAGGGCGGCGTAAGTGATGCCGGCGACGTGCTCACCGGCGAGTCGGCCGACGAACTCGGCGTTCTCCCGCTTTGAGGAGATCCCACCCGAGTCGAGGTCGTAGTAGTTGCTGAACAACTGGACGAGGCGGACATCGCGCTCGAAGTCGCCCTCGTGGGCGTAGCGCGCGATCTTCACGGGGTTGTTCGCGGGGTCCGCTCGCCGCATCTCGACTTCGACGAGGACGAGGGGATCGCCGTCGACGTCGACGTCGGCGTCGAGGATGCCCGCGACGTCCACGGGTGTCCGGCGCGCGTACCACTCCGTCTCCCACGTCCGCGCGGGCAGGCGCTCGGCGAGGGCGTCGCGGAGGGCGGCGTGCACGCGCGCCGTGAAGTCATCCACGAGCTGGCCGTCGGCGCGGTCGGACGAAAGCGTTTCCCCCAACTGCTCGGGGATGGGAGGCCTTTTTGCCCGCGGCGGTGAACGACGGAGCATGACCTACGAGCCGCGGGCACTCGAACGGAAGTGGCAGGAGCGCTGGGAGGACGGCGGGAGGTACGAAGCCGATCCCGGCTCTGATGAGGACGCGACGTTCGTCACGGTGCCGTACCCCTATCCCTCCGGTGGAATGCATATCGGGCACGCGCGGACGTACACCGTCCCGGACGTCTACGCGCGCTATCGACGCCTCCAAGGCGACGACGTCCTCTTCCCGATCGCGTGGCACGTCACGGGCACGCCGATCATCGGCGCCGTGAACCGCCTCCAGAAGGGCGAGGAGGAGCAGCTCTCCGTCCTCCGCGACACGTACAACGTCCCCGAGGACGAACTCGAAGAGCTGGAGACGCCGATGGGCTTCGCGCGCTACTTCATCGAGAACCACTACAAGCGCAACATGAAGTCCCTCGGCCTCAGCATCGACTGGCGCCGGGAGTTCACGACGAACGACGACCGATACTCGAAGTTCGTCACGTGGCAGTACGAGACCCTCCGCGAGGACGACCGCCTCGAGAAGGGCTTCCACCCCGTGAAGTATTGCACCGAGGAGGAGAACCCCGTCACCACGCACGACCTGCTGGAGGGCGAGGAGGCCGAGCGACAGGAGTACACGCTCGTGAAGTTCGGACTCGGAAGCACCACGGTTCCGATGGCGACGCTCCGCCCCGAGACGGTGCGCGGCGTCACGAACGCCTACATCAAGCCCGAGGCGACTACGTGGAGGCCGAGGTAGATGGCGAAACGTGGCTCATCAGCCACGACGCCGCGCACAAGCTGACGCTCCAGCAGCGCGATGTCGAGATCGTGGAGGAGTTCCGCGGCGAGGCCTTGGTGGGTGAGCGCGTCGAGAATCCCGTGACGGGTGAGGACGTCCTGATCCTCCCCGCGGACTTCGTCGATCCGGACAACGCGACGGGCGTCGTCATGTCCGTGCCCGCGCACTCGCCGGACGACTGGATGGCCCTGCAAGCGGCCAAAGAAGACGACGAGCGGATGCGCGAGTACGGTATCGATCCCGCCGAGGTAGCGGAAATCGAGCCGAAGGCCATCATCGACGTCGAGGCCTACGACGACGTCTTCCCGGCGCGCGCGGCCGTCGAGGAGCACGAGATCACGAGCGCGGACGACCCCCTGCTGGAAGAGGCCACACAGGAGGTCTACAACCGCGAGTTCCACGGCGGGAAACTGCGGGACATGTACGGCGACGACGCGGGGAAAGTGGTAGAAGACGTCCGCGACGAACTCGCGGCGCGCTACCGCGAATCGGGGCAGTTCGACGCGATGTACGACTTCTCCGAGCCGGTCGTCTGTCGCTGCGGCGGGAAGGTCGAGGTCGCAGAGCAGGAGACGTGGTTCCTCACGTACAACGACGAGGACTGGAAGGCGCTCGCCCACGAGGCCGTCTCGAACATGGACGTCGTGCCGGAGACGGGCCGCGACCAGTTCGATCACACGATCGACTGGCTGGAGGAGTGGCCGTGCATTCGGAACTACGGTCTCGGGACGAAGCTCCCGTGGGACGACGACTTCGTCATCGAACCGCTCTCGGACTCGACGATCTACATGGCGTACTACACGATCGCCCACCGGATCGAGGACGTCCCCCCCGAAGAACTCACGCCGGAGTTCTTCGACGCGCTCTTCGACGGACCTGACGCGGTCGACGGTGAGGCGCCCGAGAAGGCCCTCGAACTCCGCGAGGAGTGGGACTACTGGTATCCCGTGGACTACCGCGTTTCCGGGAACGACCTCATCTCCAATCACCTGACGTTCTTCCTCTTCCACCACGCCGATCTCTTCGAGCGTGCGAACTGGCCGGAGGGCGTCGCGATCATGGGGATGGGCCTGTTGGAGGGCGAGAAGATGTCCTCCTCGAAGGGGCACGTCGTCCTCCCCGCGGAGGCCATCGAGGAGTACGGCGCGGACACGGTCCGTTTCTTCCTGCTCAACTCCGCCCAGCCGTGGCAGGACTACGACTGGCGCGCCGACGAGGTCGCCTCGACGCGCAAGAGCCTGAATCGCTTCTACGAGCGCGCCGAGGACGTCGTCGCCCTCGATGTCCCCAACGAAGGCGACGTCGACCTGCAGCGCATCGACCGCTGGCTCCTCTCCCGGCTCCAGCGGACGATCGAGCGTACGACGCGCGCGATGGACGAGTTCGAGACGCGAAGCGCCTCCCAAGAGGCCTTCTACCGCTTCGAGGAGGACCTGCGCTGGTATCGCAAGCGCACGGACACAGAGCGTCCGGCGGCGAAGTGGGTGCGCCAAGAAGTCCTGCGCACGCGCCTGCGCCTGCTCGCGCCCGTCGTGCCGTTCCTCGCGAACGAACTGCATGAGGCACTCGACGGCGTGCCCGTCGAGGACGCCGCGTGGCCGAGCGTCGATCCCGAACTGGAGAGCGCGCGCGTCGAGGTCGAGGAGGAGCTGATCGAATCGCTCGTGGACGACGTCCGCGACATCGTGGACGTTACGGGCACCGACCCGGCCAACATCACGGTCTACACGCCCGCCGACTGGAAGGGGGCGGTGTTCGAGACGGTCGCGGAGACCGGTCCCGACGTCGGTGCGGTGATGGGGAAGGTGATGCAGCGGGAGTCGCTGCGCGAGCGCGGCGACGCCGTCAACGATCTCGTGCAGGACCTCGTCGCCGATATCAGGGAGTACGACGACGAGGACCTCGCGGCGCTCGAAGCCGTCGACGAGACCGAACTGTACGCGGACGCCGCGGGCTTCCTCTCGCGGGAGTTCGACGCGAGCGTCGACGTCGTTCCGGAGGACGAGGCCGCAGACGAGAAGGCGACGCAGGCGGTGCCGTTCCGCCCCGCGATCCGGCTGGAGTGACGAGGAGAAGCCGGGGGGCTTAATCCCCCGGGCGCCGAAGCGCCCCGTATGACCACGCAGGCGCCGCGGAACATCCGGGAGAAACTGAAGCGGACGCTCTCGCCGAACGTCGAGGAGGGCGGGCTGGTCGGCCGACAGGAGATGGACTTCTTCGGACTGCTCTACCTCGTCGTCATCCTCGTGTTGGTGATCCCCCTCATTCCCTTCCTCGTCGTCGCGCACGTGCTGAACTCGATGGTGCGCTCGTTCTACGACCCGTTCCGTCGCCCCCGCGACGGGGAGTAGCGACTCGGACTCAGACTCCGAGTAGGCCGAAGGCCGTCCCGTTCTCGCGCTCGCTCGCGTGCGCGTAGACGACGTGCGCGGCCGCGACGTCCTGAATCGCCAGCCCCGTCGAATCGAACACCGTCACGTCGTCCGCGGCCGTCCGCCCGGTCTTCTCCCCCGCGACGATCTCGCCGATTTCCCCGTAGATGTCGTCGTCGCCCAGCGTTCCGGCGCTCCACGGGACGTTGATCTCGCCGGAGTGGGTCGTCTGCGCGTAGTCGTCGATGACGAGCGTCGCGGCGAGTAGTACTTCGTCGGCGAGTTCGTGCTTCCCGGCCGCGTCCGCGCCCATCGCGTTGACGTGCGTGTGCGGACCGAGATCGCGCGGACCGACGATCGGGTCCTCGACGGGCGTCACGGTCGAGAGGACGTCGCAGTGCCCCGCCTCGCTGATCGTGCCCCCGCGGACGTCGAACTCGTCCCCGAAGCGAGCGACGAAGCGCTCGACGCGCTCCTCGCGCAGGTCGCTCACCACGACCTCCGTGATGTCGCGCACCTCGCTGATGGCCTCCAGTTGCGTGTAGGACTGGACGCCGGCGCCGACGATTCCCAGCGACGTGGCGTCCTCGACGGCGAGCGCGTCGGTGGCGACGGCGGCGGCCGCGCCCGTGCGCTTCATCGTGAGTTCCGTGCCGTCCATGATCGCGAGCGGATAGGCGTTCTCCGGGTCGGAGTAGATCATCGTCCCCATGACGGTCGGGAGGTCGAACGAGTCGGGGTTGTCCGGGTGGACGTTCACCCACTTGATGCCGGCGGCGTCCCACTCGTCGGTGCTGAGATAGGCGGGCATCGAGCGGAAGTCGCCGTTGTACTGCGGGAGATCGATGTAGGACTTCGCGGGCATCTGGGCGTTCCCGCGCTCGTAGGCGACGAACGCGTCCCGGATCGCCGCGACGAGTTCGGCCATCGGGGTGTTCGCGTCCACGTCCTCGTTCGCCAGCAGGAGCGTCTCCATGTCGGAGGGGACGCCGGGAGAACACTTAGAACGCGCGACGCACCCGTAGTCACCGGGCACCCTATGGTCCTGTGGTCCCAAATGCCGCACGTGAGAGCACACAGCGTCCTGTCGTCGGTCGCCACGGTGTCGCTCGTCCTCGCGCTCGGCACCATCGGGGGGTGGCTCCCGATCCCGAAGGTCCTCGTGTTCTTCCTCCTCGGGATCACCGTCTGCCTCGCAGTCGTCCTCTTCTTCCTCACCGCCTACCGGATGACGCAGGGCGTCTTCGCGGAGGAGAACCCGGTCTGAATGGGAACGATCGAGGGTGGGTATTTTGATCGCTCCCGCGAACTGTGTCGACGTGAACGACGCGACCGTCAACGCGATACTCGCGGTGGTCTTCGTCGCCGCGGGCCTCGCCTGCTTCCCCGCCGTCACCGACTACAGCACCGACACCTGCTGGCTCTTCGTCGGCGTCGGCGCGTTCAACTTCGTCGCCTTCGGTTACCGGACCATTCGCGGGTGATCTCCTCCCCGTCGTGTACGACGGGGCTTTCCACGGCATCGCACCGCTGATTTGGGATATTTACTGGTTTAACCCGGTCGGCATGACTGGGCTACTGGCGGGGCCACACCGCCGTTACTCCTATCCCCGGGAGGGGGATTCGGAGTTATCTTGTCCCGAGACACCACAGCGGTTCGAGATGGATGTCTCGAACGTTCTGAGTCTCGGAGTCCCGATACTGTGCATTTAGAGGGGCGGTGAGACCGCCTCGGTGTACGTCATGCTACGACTCGAGACCACTCAAATATCCGTATTAGCGTCAGAACGTGGTTTCTGGAGGGGGTGTCGGATTCACCCCCGCCGTAAACGGCGGGATTCTCTCCTCGAAGAAAGATAGCCGTCGCTGGCTGAATCGCGTCGAAAGAAATCGTGCGTCGATAGTCGAGCGTGCGGTGCGAGAGTCGGCGTGGGTGGTGTGAGTGGCGTCGGGCCTACTTCACATCGGCGGGCGAAGCGTGGCTTCGCGGCTACGTAAAATCAGTCAGAGACTGATTTTACATAGCGCCGCCCATGCCGCCCATGCCGCCCATGCCGCCGCCCATTCCGCCGGGCGCGCCGCCCGCGCCGCCGGGACCTTCGTCCCCGCCGTTGTCGGAGTCGACCTGCCCGCCGGCGAGGTCGCCCGCGGCGATGACGTCGTCGATGCGGAGGATCATGACGGCCGCCTCGGTGGCGCTCTCGATGGCCTGCGTCTTCACGCGGAGGGGCTCGACGACGCCCTCCCCCTCCATGTCGATGACCTCGCCCGTGTAGGCGTCGAGACCGGCGCCCGTGTTGCCGTCCGCGTGCTGCGCGCGGAGGTCGACGAGGGAGTCGATCGGGTCGAGACCGGCGTTCTCGGCGAGGGTGCGCGGGCCGACTTCGAGGGCGTTCGCGAACGCCTCGACGGCGAGCTGCTCGCGCCCGCCGACGCTGTCGGCGTAGTCGCGGAGTTCGAGGGCGAGCTCGGTCTCCGGGGCACCGCCGCCGGGGAGCACCTGCCCGTCCTCGAGGGTGACGCGCACGACGCCGAGCGAGTCGTCGATGGCGCGCTCGACCTCATCAACGACGTGCTCGGTGCCGCCGCGGAGGATGAGGGTAACGGACTTGGCGTCCGCGACGTCTTCGACGAAGATGCGCTCGTCGCCGCCGATGTCCTTCTGGGCGACGCTGCCGGCCTCACCGAGGTCGTCGGCCTCGATCTCCGCCGCGGTGGAGACCGGGGTCGCGCCCGTGGAGCGGGCGAGCCGGCTGAGGTCGGAGTCCTTCACGCGGCGGACGGCGAGGATGCCCTCCTGCGCGAGGTAGTGCTGGGCCATGTCGTCGATGCCGCCGTCGACGAAGACGACGTTCGCGCCGGACGCCGCGATGGCGTCGACCATCTCCTTGAGCTGCTCCTCCTCCTGATCGAGGAACTGCTGGAGCTGGTCGGGGTCGGTGACGTTGACCTCGGTGTCGATCTCGGTCTCCTGCACTTCGAGCGCGCCGTCGACGAGAGCGACCTTCGCGTCCTCAACGGCGTAGGGCATGTTCTCGTTGACGCGCTCCTTGTCGACGATGACGCCCTCGACGAGCTCGGAGTTGTCGATGGAGCCGCCGGTGACCTTCTCGACTTTGATGTTGTCCGTGTCGACGACGCCGTCGTCGGCGACGGCCTGCGCGGCGCGGACGACGAGTCCGGAGAGGGCGTCCTTCGCGTTCTCCGCGCCCTTCCCCGTCATCGCCGTGGCGGCGATCTGTTCGAGGTGCTCGGTGTCGTCGGCGTCGATGTCGATCGAGATCTCGGAGAGGATCTCCTTGGCCTGCTCGGCGGCCTCCCGGTACCCCTGCGCGAGCGTGGTCGCGTGGATGTCCTGATCGAGGAGTTCCTCGGCCTCGTCGAGGAGTTCGCCGGCGACGATGACGGCGGACGTCGTGCCGTCACCGACCTCGTTCTCCTGCGTCTCGGCGACCTCGACGATCATGTTGGCCGCCGGGTGCTCGATGTCCATCTCCTTGAGGATGGTGACGCCGTCGTTCGTGACGACGACGGAACCGGAGGAGTCGACGAGCATCTTGTCCATTCCCTTCGGACCGAGCGTCGTCCGGACGGACTCCGCGACGGCCTTCCCGGCGGAGATGTTCATCGACTGTGCGTCCTCGCCCGACGTTCGCTGCGAATCGTCGGAGAGTACGATCAGCGGCTGATTGCCCATCTGCTGCGCCATAATCACTCCCTGATTGTTTGCCATTCTATATAAATCTTTGGGTGGCGCGTGCCGTCGCGGTCGAGAGCGACGGGAAACATGGTGTGAGACAATAACAAGCTCTACATATTTAAGCCGGCAGGCGACCGGACACAGGATCCGCGGATGCGGGGACGGGGTGCGTGAGGGGCGACGGATGGCGGCTCGTCGCGTCGCTCGCCGAGCGCGCCGCCGCGGCGTCGCCACTTCTCGGCACCGCTCTCCTTGGCATTGGAACTTCTGGATTAGCTGAATTGAGAGAAAAACGGGAGGTGAGTCAGCCCGAGAACTCGTGGTACTCCATGCCCTGATGTTTGAGTTCCTCGACGTGCTTGCGTTCGAGGAAGGAGTAGACCGAGCCGTGGGGGGCGCCGTCGAGGATCATCTCCGCGGCGGAGCGAGCGACGTCGACTTCGTTCGGGCCGCCGATCATGCCGAACGTCGAGCCGTAGATGACGACGTCCGCGCCCGTCAGCTCTTCGATGAGTTCGCGCGTCCGTCCGTTCTCACCGATGAGCCGCCCCTTCTTGCGGCGGAGGTCGTTGTCGTTGCGCGCCGCGCGCTCGATGTCGATCGTCTCGAAGAGCCGCATGTCGTCGTCGAGCAGCGAGAGCGCCGCGTCCGGCTTGAAGCCGCGTCCGATGGCCCGCACGATGTCGGGGGCCTTCATCCCGAGGATCGGATCGCCGGTCTTCTCGACCGCGACCGCGCCGTCGTCGGAGTTCACGTCGAGGCTGACCTCCGCGGACCGCTCGATGCGGCGCAGGGTCTCCCCGCCCTCCCCGATGAGGACGCCGATGCGGTCCTGCGGAATCTTGACGTGTTGAGTCATATGCCGTCGAGTATGGGACGAAGCGGTTTAAGACTTACACGCGAGCGGTGGCCACGACGGAGCTTCGATGAATCATATATCGCGATATGAAATTGGGTCGTGCCGGGCACGCGGTCAGTCCGAGAGCACGCCGATGGGTGTCAGTGCGGAGTCCCGACTACGACGCTCGCCGTGGCGCACGCACGGAAGAGTAGGGCGTTTGGGAGCGTGACGTCGAGAGGGGCCGTTCGCGAGTCGGCCGATACAGAAACAGTAGCGCCTGCCGCGACGGGGGAAAGCGACGAAAACAGAGCGGGAGAAAATCACCGTCAACCACAGAGCGGTTCGAGAATCGTATGCATCGAGAAGACCAGTCTCAACACACCGTCCGAGGGCATTCTATATCGCTACATGGGATTTATCGCGTCGCGAAGGGCCCAGCCAGCCGATCGGTGGGGGAAAACGCTCGGACGCCGCTACCCGTGTTCGGGAGGCTTACGCGTCGGCGTCGCCGCTCGGGTCCGCGTCGACGTCGGTCACGTGCTCGAAGAGGTCGCCGGGATCGACGTCGACGCCCTGCCGGGAGAAGAACGACGCGACGTTCTCGCAGTCGCGGCGGAGGAACTCCTCGGCGTTGCCGTGGTGGACGGTGACGGCCTGCCCGACGTCGATGATGGTGAGTTCGCCGTCGTGAACGACGATGTTGTACTCGGAGAGGTCCCCGTGGACGAGGCCGGCACTGAAGAGGCGCTGCATGTACTCGCGGACGACGTCGTAGGCGGTTTCGGGGTTCTCCAGCGTGACGTCGTGGAGCGTCGGCGCGGGATCGGTGGCCTCGCCGATGAGTTCCATCACGAGGACGTTCCGCTGGACGGCGACGGGATCGGGGACGCGGACGCCGGCATCGTGGGCGCGCTGGAGGTTCGCGAACTCCTTGCGCGTCCACGCGAGCACGACGGCCTTCTTGTCGCCGCGGATGCCCTCGAAGCGCGGGTCGCCTTCGAGGTAGTCGCGCATGTGCTGGAAGTTCGAGGCGTTGATGCGATAGACCTTGACGGCGACGTCGTCGCCCTCGGGCGCGGCGGCCTCGTAGACGTTCGCCTCCTTGCCCGTGGAGATGGGACCGCCGAACGCCGCGAGATGCCCGTCCTGCACGAGCTTGTAGAGCGCGGCGAACGTCGCGTCGTCGAACGCGCCCTCCTGTACCTTGAACTGATCGGCGTCCTTCAGGCGCTTCAGGAAGGACTCGAACTCGCGGTCCTGTCGGCGCGCGATACGGTCCGACTCGTCGTCCGAGACGTCGAGGTCCTCCCACTCGTCGCCGGCCGGTCCCTCCGTCTCCTCGACGAATTCGCCGGCCACGCTACAGGTGCCCCTCCTCTCGGAGCTGGTCGGCCGCGGACTTCTCGTAGCGCCACTCGACGTCGGCCTTCTCGTCCTGCCAGTCCCACGGATCGACGAGTACGATGTCGCCCTCGCGGATCCAGACGCGCTTTTGCATCCGGCCGGGGATGCGCGCCGTCCGCTCGGTGCCGTCCGCGCACCGGACCCGGATCCGGTTCGCGCCGAGCATCTCCGTCACCTCGGCGAACACCTCGTCCCCCTCGGGCATCCGGAGGTCGACGCGCTCGTGTTCCTCACTCATGGGGGCGCATAGGCCCGGCAGACGGTTAAATGCACCTCACACCGCCGTCGTCGGCAGCGACGCGTTCGCGTCGGCGTCACGCCTCGCGCAGCTCGCGGAGTCGCTCGCGGCCGGGCGCGATGAGGTCGTCGAGGTAGTCGGCGAGCGCGCCCTTCGCGTCCGCCGGGTGGAGTTCGCCCGAGTCGAGGTCGGCTTCGAGCGCGTCGTAGGAGCCGTAGCGGAGGTCGCCGCCGTACTCGTCGGGGCGCTCGACGACGACGTCCTCGAAGCGCGGGAAGACGTGGTACTCGAAGATCTGGAGCACGGGATTCTCGAGGTCGCCCTCGGGGTCGGCGCTCGGCGGGCAGAAGGCGTCGTTGACCTTCTCCGCGATCTCCTCCGTGGAGTCCTCCATGCTGATCGAGACGCCCGAGGAGGAACTCATCTTCCCCTCGCCGCTCGTGAGATCCGCGATGAGCGGCGTGTGCAGGCACGTCGGCGCGTCGTGGCCGGCCTTCGGGAGGACGTCGCGCGCGAGCATGTGGACCTTGCGCTGCTCCATCCCACCGATGGCGAGGTCGACGTCGAGATATTCGATGTCGAGCGCCTGCATCAGCGGGTAGACGGCCTGCGAGACGCGCACGGTGTCGCCGCTCTTGATCTCGCTCATCGCGCGTTCGGCGCGCGAGATCGACGTCTCGCGTTCGAGCTCGTGGAGGTCGAGGACGTAGTCCTCGTCGTTCTCGAACTCGGAGCCGTAGCGGAACTCCGTGGCCTCCTCGTCGAGACCGTACGCGAGGAACTGCTCCTTCATGCGCTCGGCGGTCTCGCGGATCCCCTCGAAGGTGCCCTTGTCGTTGAGATATGCGTGGACGTCCGCGAGGAGGACGACGACCTCGAAACCCGCCTCTTGGAGGTCGATGAGCTTGTTCGCCGTGAGGAGGTGGCCGATGTGGAGCACGCCGGAGGGCTCGTAGCCGACGTACGCCCGTTTCCCGTCGGGGTCCTCGGCCAGCGCCTCCACCTCCTCCTCGGTCACGACCTCCGCGGCGTTCCGAGTGATACGCTCGTAGGCGTCCATGAAGCGACAAAACGGGAGGACGGGGTTAGCGGTTGCGGTGTCGACCGCGACGACTGTGGCGTCAACGGCACGACGTCCATGTGTCCGGTAGCGGTGGGTCGAAGTGTGGCCCTCCAAACCCGATTGCACGCGCTGGCCGACGAACGCTACCGTACCGCACTCGTCCCCGGTCTCGCGTCGATCCCGGCGGCCGTCGCGCTCTGCGCGGCGCTACTCACGGTCGCGGTGCTCCTCGTCGTACTGGTGGTCGTCGGGCACGTATGCGGGCGAATCGGCGCGTGGTGCGGCGAGCGCGCCGTCGGCGTCCTAGCTACTCCCGGTCGGCGCGGTGCTCGCTGATGATCGAGTCGACCATGCTCTCGGTCTCCTCTTGGGCGCGCTCGGCGGCGCGCTCCGCGTAGTCGGCCTCGACGGTCTCGACGGCGTCCTCGCGCGCGATGGCGAGTTCGTCGATCTCGCGGACGCTCACGGTACCTGCGTCGCCGAACGCGACGTCCGCCTCGTAGAGCACCTCCTCGGCGACGTCGCTCGTCTCGCCGTCGAGGAGGACGACGCGGGGGTCGCGCTCGACGAGCGCTTCGGCGGTGCGCCGGCCCGCGCCGCTGGCGTCGCGGAAGTAGACGACGTCGCCGCGCGCGATGCCGTAGTCCTCGTCCGCGGTCTCGATCGCGTCGAGGGTGAACTGCGCGACGGGCTTGACGGCAGTGAGCGACCCGGAGCCGTTGACGTCCGCGAAGTTGGAGTGATCGAGCTTCCAGAGTTCCTTCAGGCGTTCGAGCTTCTTCGCGAGCGTCTCGGCGCGCTCGCGTTCCTCGGCGAGTTCGTCCTCCAACCGGTCGTTCTCCCACTCGAGGCGCGTGACCTCGCGGCGCTCGCGGGCTTCCTTGCGCTCCTCGCGGCGGGTCTCCTCGAGTTCGGACTCCAGTTCGGCGATGCGTTCGTCCTTCCCGTCGAGTTCGGCTTCGAGGTCTGTGACGTGGTCGTCGAGGCGAGTGACGCGCTCGCGGAGGCGCTTGATGGTGCGTTCCTCCTCCGTGAGTTCGCGCGCCTCGTGCTCGTGGTCGTCGCCGTCCTCGCCGTCGTCCTCGGTGAGGTCGTCGACGGCGGCCTCGACGGTGGACTCGTCCGCGAGCACGCGCTTGACGACTTCGCCGCGGTCGACTCGTGGCGGGATCTTGCGCGTGACGCGCCGGATCTGATCGTCGTGGTCGTCGTGGGCGTAGAGCGCGGCGGCCATCGCGTCGCGCTCGTGGTCGTTGTCGTACCCCTCCTCGCGCGTCCGGTGTTGCTTCTCGTCGATCGGGATGTCGCTCTCGGGGTGCCAGCCGGCGGCGTCGAAGGAGCGGCGGATCTGGTCGACGGTCGCCGGCATCGGCGTGACGTCCGCGGCGACGAGGACGGGACGGCCGCGCTCGATGATCCACTCGATCACGTCCGCGGTGTCGGCGGTGCGCGTGGAGAGGACGTCGAGGAGGTGCCCGTCCAAATCGACGAGCGCGACGGCGGTCGTCGTCCCGGGGTCGATGCCGACGAAGACGCGATCGCGGCGCTTCGCGAGCGGTTCGAACTCGATGCCGTCGCGGCGGACGCGCTCGATCTCGACGCGGATGTCGCCCGCTCGCTTGTTCGAGACCGGGATGTCCTGCGGGCGGCCCTCGACCGTGAAGACGGCGTTCGAGAAGCCGCCGTACTTCTCCGTGGCGTCGCGCTCGTAGTCGAGACCGGCGTCGTCGAGCGTCGCCTCGATGTCCCGGCTCTCGCGCTTGACGTTCCCGTGGATGCGTCTCGTATACCTGTCCTGACTCCACCCACCTTTTCCGGTCGAACGCCCGCGGGAGACCTTCACAGTGGTCTCGTCGGTGAAGGCGGAGACCTCGTAGCCGACGTTGCGCGCGGCGAGGCGCGCGGCGGCCTCGGCCTCCTCGATGGCGGGCTTGCCGTACGGGACGCCGTGGCGTTTCGCCACGCGCGAGAGGGGTTCGGGGCGCTCGTCGCCCGTGACTTGGACGAGCGTCGTCTCGTCCGGGAGCCCGCCCAAGAAACGGACGAGCGCGTCCTTGTCGGCGGCGAGTTCGTACATGTTGTCCGTCGCGACGATGTCCGGGGTCTCCGCATCGATGAGGCGGAGGAGCTTCCGGCGCGTCACGACGTCGCGTTCGAGCGACTCGCCGTCGTAGGTGACGAGAGCGTAGGAGGGCGCGTCGCCGCGGACGTCGCCGCTCTGGACGTCCACGCCGTAGACGAGCGTGTCGAGCGCGCGCGTGCGAGTGCTCATTCGACGGGCACACGTAGGCGCTCGCGGCGTATAAGTTCGGCTTCCGGTGTCAGTCGAGAGCGTCGAGCACGTCCCCGACGCGTGCGGCCTCGTCGGCGCGCCGACAGGCCGCGCGAAGCGTCTCGACCCGCTCTGCCGGGCGGAACGCCTCGGCTTTCGCCGCGAGGGCGTCCCAGTCCATCGGCTGCGTGGGGTGGCCCGGATAGCGCCGACCTCCGCGTGATGGACGCTGCCGTCGTCGAGTTCGACGTCGAGGACGGCGGGCATCAGGCCGGCCTCGAACTGCGCGGTGAGACCGGGCGTCTCCTCGACGGTGACGGTCGCGGCGAGGCGTCGCACGCGAGCCTCGTCCGACGGCGGGGTGCCGTCGCCGGGATCGTCGCCGACGAGCGCCGCGGCGACGGCGGCCGGATACGAGGTCGCGCCCGCCTCGGGCGTCGCGTCGTCCGCGGGCGCGGGGAGTGTGAGCGGGTCGAAGGTGCGGACGGTGACGCGCGCCACCCCGTCGGGATCGATATCGGCGCGCGCGGCGAGGTCCGCGGCGGCGGCGAGCGCGGGCTGGAGGGCGAACGGACCGGGGGCGCGTCGCGCCGCCACGTCGTGGACGCGCTCGCAGGCCGGATCGAGATCGAAACCGGTGTCGTGGCCGCTGACGGCCTCGATGGAGTCGGTGTCCTCGCCGAACTCGCAGGCCGCCTCGCCCGCGTCCCCGGCGGCGGTTTCGCTCTCCCCCCGGTCGGCGTTCCCGATCGCGCCCTCACTCGCCGCCGCGTCGTCGGTGGCGAGCGCGCCGAGGACCGGGTGACCGTCGAAGGGATCGTCGGGACCCGCGACGCCCGCGGCGGCGAGCGACGCGCAGGTGCCCCCGGCGCGGGCGGCGAGCGGGCCAGCGGCGCCGTCGGCGTCGAACGACGCGTGGTTGGCGACGGCGAGCGCGACGGCGTCGCGGACGCCATCCGCGGGGAGGGAGCGGGCGCGTGCCGCCCCGCAGGCGGCGGCGACGAGCGCGTGGATCGCCGGGTCCCATCCCCGCTCGCGGGCGGGCGCGTGCCACGCGAGTTCGCCGTGGACCTCGTAGGTCGCGGCGAGGGCGGCGAGGAGCGTCTCGCCGTCGGCGTCGGCCGCCTCCGCGGCGGCGACGACCGCGGGGACGGCGTGGCTCGGGTGGCTCGGCCCGTCGGGCGCGAGGAAGGCGTCGGCGGCGTCGGAGGTACGGACGCATGCGGCGTTGTGGAGGGCGGCCGCCGCCGGCCCGGAGCGCGCCGAAGCCGCCCAGCGCGTGCAGACGTCGCCCCCGCCTCGTCGGCGACCGCGCTCGCGCCGCGCGCGGCCGCATCGGGTCGGGCGCCGCGACGGCGAGCGCGTCGAAGAGGCGGCGTTTCGTCGCGTCCGCGACGGCCGCGGGGAGGTCGTCGTACGTCACGTCGGCGACGAAGGCGGCGATATCGGCGGCGGTCGTCATGTCGGACCGTGGGGGCGGCGAGGGGAAAACCGACACGGAACGCCGCGCCTACCGGTACGGGACGTCGATCGTGAGGCCGTCGTGTGCGAGGAGGGTCTCGCCGTCGTGTTCGGCCGCGGCGTCCGCCTTCAGCGCGCCGACGTTGCCGCCGTACCGCGAGGAGATGTGCGTGAGCGCCAGCCGCTCGACGCCGGCCTCGCGGGCGAGCCGACCGGCTTCGCCGGCCGTCGAGTGGGCGGTCTGCCGGGCGCGCTCGGCGTCGTCGTCCGCGAACGTCGCGTCGTGCACGAGGAGATCCGCGCCCGCTGCGGCGGTGGCGACGGCGTCGATGGGGCGCGTGTCACCCGTGTAGACCACCGTCCGTCCGGGCCGGGGATCGCCGACGACCTGCTCGGGTTCCACGACCGTGCCGTCGTCGAGTTCGACGGGGGTGCCCGCGTGGAGCTTGGAGAACTTCGGGCCGACGGGGACGCCGAGTTCCTCCGCGCGCTCGCGGTCGAAACGGCCCTTGCGATCGTCCTCGACGAGCGCGTATCCCACGGAGCGCGTCCGGTGTTCGGTGCGGAACGTCTCGATCCCGTACGCCTCGCGATCGAGGACGGTCTCGCCCGCTGCGACCTCGTGGACGTCGAGTCGAAACGAGGGGGTGGCGCCGACGGCGGTGACGAGATCGCGGATCTGATCGCCCGTCCCGCGGGGGGTGTAGACGTCGAGCGGGCGATCGCGGTCGTTGAAGTCCCACGTCTGGACGAGGCCGGGGAGTCCGAGGACGTGGTCGCCGTGGACGTGCGTGAGGAAGACCGCGTCGACGTCGAAGCCCGTGCCGTAGCGCATCATCTGGCGCTGCGTGCCCTCGCCGGCGTCGAAGAGGAAGGCGTCGCCCTCCCGGCGGAGGTGGAGCGCGCTCGGGTTGCGCTCGACCGTCGGGACGGCCCCGCTGGTGCCGAGGAAGGTCGCAGAGAGGGTCATAGCCACAGAAGGGGGCGGGTGGCGTAAACCGCCTTCGGAACGGTCGAGGCCGGTTCACGTCTCCCGCCGCGATCGCGAGCGGTGAGGGCGCGGTGACCGCGTCCGCCTACGACCCGCCGGGCACTAACCGTCCCTTTCTTTGCCGGGCGAACGGTAGTGATGCGCGATGGACGCGCCGCTCTGGACCGACACGCACGCGCCCGCGATCGACGACCTCCCACAGGAGTCGGTCCGCGATCGGCTCCGTAACGCCCTCGACGAACCGCAGAACCTCGTCGTCCACGGGCCGGTCGGCGCGGGGAAGACCGCGGCGGTCCGCGCGCTCGCCCGCGAAGCCCACGCGGACGCCGAGAACGATCTCGTGGAGATCAACGTCGCGGACTTCTTCGGGATGACGAAGCGGGAGGTGAGCGAGGACCCCCGCTTCGCGCGCTTCATCACGCCGAAGCGCCGACGCAACTCCTCGAAGGCCGACCTCATCAACCACGTCCTGAAGGAGTCGGCGAGCTACGCGCCCGTCTCGGGCGACTACAATACGGTCCTGCTCGACAACGCCGAGGCGATCCGCGAGGACTTCCAGCAGGCCCTGCGGCGCGTGATGGAACAGTACCACGAGGCGACGCAGTTCGTGCTCACGACGCGCCAGCCGACGAAGCTCATCCCGCCGATCCGCTCGCGCTGCTTCCCCGTCTCCGTGCGCGCACCGACGGACGCCGAGACGGTCGCCGTACTGGAGTCGATTCTCGACGACGAGAGCGTGGAGTACGACGCGGACGGCGTGGAGTTCCTCGCCGGCTACGCGGACGGCAACCTCCGGAAGGCCATCCTCGCCGCGCAGACGACCGCGGAGGAGGCGGACGCGGTGACGATGGACGGCGCGTACGAGGCCCTACAGGACGTCGGATTGGACGAGGAACTGCGGGGGGTGCTCGACGCCGCGGCGAGCGGCGACTTCACGGACGCGCGCTCGACGCTCGACGACCTCCTCGTGGACGAGGGATACGAGGGGGCCGAGCTGCTGCGCGAGCTGCTGCGCGTCGGCCGATCGAAGTACAGCGGCGACGAGCTCGCCGAACTCCACCGGCTCGCCGGCGAGATCGAGTTCGACCTGAACACCGGGACGAACGACCGCGTCCACCTGTCGCGACTCCTCGCTGAACTGGGGCGGGACGCGTGAACCGGATCGACGCGGCGACCAGCACGAACAGATGTCAGAACCGATGACGGACGAGAACGACGACGCGAGCGGGCGCGGCTGGCTCCGTCGCGCGGGACGGAGACTTGAGACCGCCGTCGTCGGCTGCATCGCGGCGCTCCCGTTCGCTGTCGCGTTTCTCCCGGTGCTCCCGGGTGTCGTGGCGGTCGCGCTCGTGCTCCTGAGCGGGGCGATCGCCGTCGCCCTCGTCGAGACTGGCCGTCTGCCCGTCTCCTACGGGGGGTTCTTCCGATGGGCGCTCGCGACCGGCGTGCTGAGCTACGCGGGGTGGCAACTGGCGCGGCTCGACGTGCCGCCGAGCGAGACCGGCGTCGCCGTCGGCTGTTGGATCCTCGGCGCGCTCCTCGCCGTCGCGGTCGCGAACTATCGGCGCGTCTGGACGCGACTCACGGCCTAGGCGAGGACGAGGATCGTTCGCGTGAGCGATCGGTGGACGCGACGCTCGAAGCGTTCGCGCACCGTCCACCCCGCGTCGGCGGCCGCGTCGCGCCAGTCGCGATCGGCGACGAGGACGCATCGGCCCGCGGCGACGCGTCGCACCTCGGCGAGCGCGCCCGCGACGAGATCGTCGAGGCGGTGGGTCTCGATCTTCGATTGGCGACCGTACGGCGCGTCGAAGACCGCGCAGTCGACGGCGTCGTCTCGGAGGGCGAGTCTGGTCGCGTCCCCGCGGACGAGGGCGTGATCGTCGAGGTAGCGATCGAGGTTCTCCCGGCTCCCGCGGACCATCTTCTCCTGTGCGTCGTTGCCGACGACGTCCGCGCCGACGAGACCGGCCTCGATGAGCACGCCGCCCGTCCCGCACATCGGATCGAGGAGCGTCGCGTGGCGATCCACGCCCGCGAGGTTCACGCAGGCCCGCGCCAGCAGCGGGTCCATGCTCCCCGGCTGGAAGAACGGCCGATCGGTCGGCTTGCGCGTCCCGTAGTCCCGGGAGG
This sequence comes from Halarchaeum acidiphilum MH1-52-1, assembly GCF_000474235.1. GTDB lineage: Archaea > Halobacteriota > Halobacteria > Halobacteriales > Halobacteriaceae > Halarchaeum > Halarchaeum acidiphilum. The sequence continues at coordinate 15,712 of NZ_BATA01000018.1, read as the reverse complement.
AGGAAACGGCGTGCCAGCCGAGACAGCAGACGCCGTCGCTGAAGCAGGCGCGGAGTTCGTGGTCGGGATCGTCGAGATCGACCGAGAAGCCGCGGTCGACGAGCGCGCTTCCGAGGGCGCGCTCGGCGCGCTGGGTGTCGATACCGGTGGTGTTGCGGACGTCCCGGGCGCGGACGGCGACGCTCCCCACGCGGTCGATCCCGTTCGCGTCGAGGGCGGCGACGGCCGCGTCGATCGTCGCGTCCGTCCGCGCGAGGAGCGCGTCCGCGTGGCGGGTGTAGGCGAGCGTCCGCACGCCCGCCGGATCGACGTCGGCGGCAACGGCGAGGCCGGGCGCGATCCGTTCGACGTCGGTAGCGGCCCCGGCAGCCGCCTCGGCGGACGCGAAGGCGTCGTCCTCCCCGGCGAGTTCGAGGCAGTACACGGGCGGTCTCGGGCGGCCACGACCCTCGTTCTGTCGGACGACCCGGCGATATAAGGCAGTCGGTGTCGGGACCGCCAACCTTTATAAAGGTTAAATACGACTTAAAGACGAAGGATGACCGACCCAAAGGAAACCATCAACATTGAAAACGTGGTCGCGTCGACGGGCATCGGACAGGAGCTCGACCTGCAGTCCGTCGCGATGGACCTCGAAGGGGCGGACTACGATCCCGAGCAGTTCCCCGGTCTCGTCTATCGCACGCAGAACCCCAAGAGCGCCGCGCTCATCTTCCGCTCCGGCAAGATCGTCTGCACCGGCGCGAAGAGCACCGAGGACGTCCACGAGTCCCTCCGCATCGTCTTCGATAAGCTCCGCGAGCTCGACATCAAAGTCGAGGACGAACCCGAGATCGTCGTCCAGAACATCGTCACGAGCGCCGACCTCGGTCACCAGCTCAACCTCAACGCCATCGCCATCGGTCTCGGTCTCGAAAACATCGAGTACGAGCCCGAGCAGTTCCCCGGTCTCGTCTACCGCCTCGACGGTCCCGAGGTCGTCGCGCTCCTCTTCGGCTCCGGCAAGCTCGTCATCACCGGCGGGAAGGAACCCGAGGACGCCGAGAAGGCCGTCGACAAGATCGTCTCGCGGCTCGAAGAGCTAGGCCTGCTCGAATAGTACCTTTTGCTGCGCGCGCTTCGCGCGCTGACAAAAGCTACGCTAAAAGCCGTCGGCACCCCCTATCGGGGGTTCCTCGGCCTCGCCTCCGGCGAGTGAATCGGCGACCTACCGGGTTCTTCGAACCGCTCGGTCGCCGAACGCTAGAGTTTCGTCACTGGCTCCGTCGGTTACGGGGCCGGAAACTCGGGGGCATCGTTTTCACCTTCGCGCCGGTATTAGTGGGTATGCCGCCCTCGTATCGCCGGCAGGCGTTCCGATCGAGCGCCCTGATGGTCGTCGTCTCCGCCGCGCTGTTCGCCGCGAGCTACGTGCTCGCGCCCACGACGACGCTCGCCGCCGTCCTCGGCGTCGCCTGCGTCGCCGTCCTCGCCGCCGTCCTCACCGACCGCCTCGACGACCGCTACGGTCTCGTCTGGCTCGGCCTCGGGGGCGCGGCGGCCCTCGTCTACCTCAGCCCGGACGCCGCGAGCCTGCGATCGCACGCCATCTCCCTCTGCGCCGTGGCGATCGGCAGCGCGCTCCTGTGGTTCGTGCCCGCGAAAGCGGCGGCACTCGGCGAGCGCGTCGGCGATCGACTGCGGGAGTGGCTAGCGCACTAAGCGCTCGATCTCGGTGACGAGGACGTCGCGCGCGCCGACGTCCTTCAGTTCGGCGACGGTGGCGAAGACGTCGCGTTCGTCGACGACGGCGTGGACGGCGACGCTCTCCTCGCCCTCGACGTCCATCACGGTCGGGCCGCCCATGCCCGGAAGCACCTCCTCGACGGCGGGACGGTCCGATTCGTCGACGTTCAACATCACGTAGCGTTTGCCCGAGGCGTCGAGGACGGAGCGCAGCGCGGTGGCGACGCGCTCGACGTCGCGCGTCTCGGCGACGTCGTCGCGAGCGAAGAGGCGCACGGAGGAATCGAGCACCTCGTCCACGACGGCGAGGTGGTTCATCCGGAGGGTCGTCCCCGTGGAGGTGATGTCGACGATGGCGTCGGCCATCTCGACGTGCGGGGTGAGTTCGGTCGCGCCCGTCACCTCGACGACGTCCACGTCGATTTCCCTCCCGTCGAAGTAGCCCGCGGTGACGGTCGGGAACTCGGTGGCGACGGTCCGGCCATCGAGATCGTCGGGGGTCTCGATCTCGCCGTCCTCGGGAGCGGCGAGGACGAGGCGACACGAGCCGTATTCGAGATCGAGGAGGTCGCTGACGTTCTCGACGCGCGACTCGCGGTGCTGGTCGTAGCCGGTGATGCCGAGGTCGGCCGCGCCGTCCGCGACGTACTCGGGGATGTCGGCGGCGCGCGCGAACAGCACGCTCACGTCGGGGTCGACGGTGTCGGCGTAGAGTTGGCGGTCGGAGCCGGCCTCGACGGCGAGACCCGCGCGATCGAGGAGGTCGAGCGTCGGGTCGTGCAGGCGGCCCTTGTTCGGGACGGCGATCTTCATGCGAATAGGTGGCAGAGGGGGGCCTAAGGTGTGGTGGTCAACCCCGGCGAGGGCTAACACGACGGACGAACGGCGACCATCGGTCGCCCGGCGAACCGACGGATTGAGGCGACGCCGGCCGAACTGACGGGTATGGCCACGCTCCGTATCGCGGGCGGTCGCGTCCTCCACCCGGATCTCTCGGTGACCGAGGGCGACGTGCTCGTGGACGACGAGTCGGGCGAGATCGTCGCGGTGGGCGACACCGGCGACGGCGACGAGACGCTGGACGCCGCGGGCTGTCTGGTGATGCCCGGCCTCGTGAACGCGCACTGCCACGCGGCGATGACGCTCCTGCGGGGGTACGCGGACGACAAACCCCTCGAAACGTGGCTCCGAGAGGACGTTTGGCCGGTCGAGGCCGAGCTGACGGACGACGACATCCGTGCGGGGACGGAACTGGCGCTCGTCGAACTCCTGAAGTCGGGGACGACGGCGTTCGCGGACATGTACTTCTCGATGCCCGAAGTGGCCGAGGCCGTCGCGGACGCGGGCCTGCGCGCCCGGCTGGGCCACGGCGTCGTCGGCGTCGGGAAGGACGAAGACGACGCGCGCGCCGACCACGAGGAGAGCCTCGCCTTCGCGCGCGAGTACGACGGGTACGCGGACGGTCGCGTCCAAACCATGTACACGCCGCACAGCCTCACGACGGTCGACGAGGCACTCCTGCGCGAGTACGTCCCCGCGGCCCGCGAGGCCGGCGTCCCCCTGCACTTCCACGCGAACGAGACCCGCGACGAGGTCGATCCGATCGTCGACGAGCGCGGCGAGCGACCGCTCGAATACGCCGACGACGTCGGGATGCTCGGTGAGTCGGACTTCGTCGCGCACGGCGTCCACAGCGACGCGGCGGAGATCGCGTTGATCGCCGAGCGCGGGACGGCGGTCGTCCACTGCCCGGCGTCGAACATGAAGCTCGCGTCGGGTGCGGCACCGATCCCCGCATACAGACGCGAAGGCGTGACCGTCGCGCTCGGGACGGACGGCGCGGCGTCGAACAACGATCTCGACCTCTTCGACGAGATGCGCGACGCGGCGATGCTCGGCAAGCACGCGGCGAACGACGCGAGCGCCGTCCCCGCGGAGGCGGTCGTGGAGATGGCGACGGCGGGCGGTGCGGACGCCCTCGGTTTCGACGCGGGGCGGATCGCGGCCGGCAAGAAGGCCGATCTCGCGGTCGTCGACTTCGAGGCGGCGCACCTGACGCCGACGCACGACGCCGTCTCGAACCTCGCGTACGCGACGCGGGGGAGCGACGTCAAACACACCGTCTGCGACGGCGACGTGCTCGTGCGCGACCGCGAGGTGCTGACGCTGGACGAGGACGCGGTACGCGAGCGTGCCACCGAGCGCGCCCGCGATCTCGTCGCTCGGGCCGAGTGAGAGTCCGAGGACGACACGCGCGGTATCCGAAGCGTTTTCCACCCGTCCCGTCGAGTCACGCGTATGGACACGGCCGCACCTATCAGCGACCGCCTCGACGACCTCGACGCACACGTCGAGGAGGGTCGCCGCAAGATGGACTGGGCGCTCGAACACATGCCCATCCTCACCGCCCTTCGCGAGCAGTTCGAGGCCGGCGAGCCGCTGCGCGACCACCGCGTCGGAATGGCGCTTCACGTCGAGGCGAAGACCGCCGTCCTCGTCGAGGCGCTCGCGGACGCGGGCGCCGAGGTCGCCATCACGGGCTGCAACCCGCTCTCGACGCACGACGACGTGAGCGCGGCGCTCGACGCTCACGAGAACATCACGTCGTACGCGAAGCGCGGCGTGGACGACGAGGCGTATTACGAGGCGATGGACGCCGTCATCGCGACGGAGCCGACCATCACCGTGGACGACGGGGGCGACCTCGTCTTCCGCATCCACGAGGAGTACCCCGAACTCATCGAGGACATCGTCGGCGGGACGGAGGAGACGACGACCGGCGTGCATCGCTTGCGCGCGATGGATCAGGAGGGCGCCCTCGACTACCCGATGTTCAACGTGAACGACACCCCGATGAAGCACCTCTTCGACAACGTGCACGGCACCGGGGAGTCCGCGCTCGCGAACATCGCGATGACGACGAACCTCGCGTGGGCGGGCAAGACCGTCGTCGTCTCGGGGTACGGCTACTGCGGCCGCGGCGTCGCGAAGAAGGCCGCCGGCCAGAACGCGAACGTCGTCGTCACCGAGGTCGACTCGCGGCGCGCCCTCGAGGCCCACATGGAGGGCTACGAGGTCATGCCGATGGACGAAGCGGCCAAAGTCGGCGACGTCTTCGTGACGACCACGGGCAATCGCGACGTCATCACCGAGAAACACTTCGAGGTCATGCAGGACGGCGTCGTCCTCGCGAACGCCGGGCACTTCGACGTCGAGATCAACCTCGAGCAGCTCTCCGAGCTCGCCGTGGACGAGCGCGAGGCCCGCGAGGGCGTCCGCGAATACGAACTCCACGACGGCTCGCGCGTGAACGTCCTCGCGGAGGGCCGTCTCGTCAACCTCGCGAGCCCCGTCGCGCTCGGCCACCCGGTCGAGGTCATGGACCAGTCCTTCGGCGTGCAGGCGGTCTGCGTGCGCGAACTCGCCGAGCGTGGAGGCGAGTACGACGCGGGTCTCCACTCGGTGCCGGACGAACTCGATCGAGAAGTCGCGGAGACGAAGCTCGACGCGGAAGGGATCGAGCACGACGTGCTCTCCACCGCGCAGGAGGAGTACATGGGATCGTGGCGGCACGGGACGTAGGCACGCTGGACGCGCCGCTCAGCGCGTAGCGCTCGACGGACGAGACGATCGACGGACGAGACGATCGACGCTAGCCGAGGCGGAACGATTCCTCTTCGCCCTCGCTCTCGAGGTCGTCGAGGTGGACGACGTCCTCGACGTTCTCGACGTCCGCTGCGTCCTCCAGTTCGTCGCGCAGGGCGTTGATGTACGCCCTGTGCTCGTCGAGTTGCTCCCGGAGGTGTTCGGCTTCGAGTTCGAGGCGTTCGTGCTCGCGAACGAAGCTCTTCGGGACTTCGACCTTCGGCGGGAACTCGTCACCGACGTCCTCCCCCACGTCGTCCGTCGGGACCACTTCGACTCGGCCGTCGTGGGCGACGAGCGCGTCGACGTAGTCGCGGAAGACGGCGGACAACGAGAGATCGCGCTCCTCCGCGATGTCGCGGAGCGCGTCGAAGGTGTCCTCGTTCACGCGGAACGAGACGGTCTTGTTCTTGTTGCCCATACGGATGGAAGCCGAGAGAGGGCCTTAAGCCTTCGTCAGACGATCGCTCAGGCGACCTCGGCCGTCTCTTCCTCTTCGTCCGCGGTCTCGTCGAGGGATTCGAGGGCGTCGATGGCGGCCCGCTTGTAGCGCCGGAGCGGGAGGTCGTACTCCTCTTCGACGCGGCGGGCGTACTCGTTCCCCTCCTCGTCGAAGGTCCCGATGCGTTCGAGGGTGCGTTCGGCCGTTTCGACGACCCACCGGTCGCGCGTCGCGGTGCCGACCTCGGTGATGGATTCGGGGCGCACGGAGACGTTGATGGTCCCGTCCTCCGTCTCGTAGGTGCGGGGCTTTCCGACGATGGCGACGTAGGCGGGCGTGTCGAGTTCGCGGAGCGCGCTCGCGGCGTCCGGTTGGTACTGGCCGGCGTAGACGAAGAACGTCCCGGTCGGGTCGACGACGCGACCGCGCCAGTACTCCGAGTCCTCGCCGACGTCCTCGGTCTCCGTCAGAGTGCCGACGAGGAAGACGCGATTCGCCTTCTCCCCGGTGGGGAGGAGACTGTAGAGCGGCGCGCGCTCGTCGTCGGATTCCTTGAACGTGAACGTGGCGTCGTTGAACTCGTCGGCGAAGACGCGGCGGGCGACTTCGCGCGTGGGTGCGGATTCGGACATCTTACATCGACCTCGCTTTGATCAGCACCGATTCGCCGTCGACCGGATCGTTCAACTCCTCGATGTCGTTCGCGAGGACGTAGCGCCCGAGCGTCGGGCCGCTCACGCGGTAGTACGTCCCGAGAAGCGTCTCGCGCATCTCGTCCGCGACGACGGTCGTGTCGAGGGCGTCCATCGCCTGCTGTTTCGCCTCTTCGAGCGTGACGCCCGTGAGGTCCGTCGTCGCCTCCTCGTTCAGGATGATCTCGTGGACGTCCGTCCCGTCGTCGAGGACGCCCTTGATGCGGAGGTCGAACTCGCCCTCGACCTCGCCGTGCTCGCTGCAACGGCCGTTCTGGAGGACCCGCGTGCAGTCCTCGTGGGGGCAGCGCTTGATGAGGCCGCTCCCGGACTGGATGTCGACGAGCGCGCCCTCGACGGTCGTCTCGTCGTCGCCGACCTCGATGTCCTCGTCCAGTTCGGCGATCGTGGTCGTGCGGTTGAGCTTCACCGAGTAGCGTCCCTGATACTCGTCCGTGACGACGTTGCCGAGGTGGTACACCTGCCCCTCCTCGACCTCGTCGAGGTCGGAGGCCGCCCACTTCGTGAACTTGATCGTGCCGGACTCGTCGCCGAGCAGGCCGACCTGCGCGACGCTGTCGCTGCGGGGTTCCCAGAGGTCGACGACTTTGGCCGTGATGTCGACCCACTCGTCGGGCGCGTCGACGTCCGCGGCCTGCACCGTCGGATTGCCGCCGCGACCGAGTTCGTCGCGCTCGATTCCCGCCTCGTCCAAGTAGTGGCTCTCGACGGAGCGTCGTGCCTCGTCGAGCGGGATCTTGTACTCCTCGACGTAGCGTTCGAGGCGCTCTTCGATCTCCTCGACGTCGACGTCGAGATGCTCCGAGAACTGGTCGTGTAGCTGCTGCGCGGTCTGCTGTATGTCGCTCATAGTCGGGTTTCCGTCTCCGCGTGTGTTTCGGTGGGAGACGCCCCGAGATACGCCCTACCGCCGTATAAACCCTCGCGTACCGCGGCGAAAGTGGTCGGGCGCGTGGCACAGATCTATACCCGCGGGAACGCTACGGACGCGCATGAGTGAGGACGACGCCGAGGGGTTCGTCGGCCGGCTCGCGCGCTCCGCGGGGCGGCGCTACGCGGAGACCGTCACCGCCTATCGCGAGGGACGGACGGCGGGTGACCTGCCACGCGACGACGCCGGTCGCGTCCGCATCGTCTGTCGTCGCCACGCGGAGAAGCGCGCCGTCGCGCTCGACGAGGCGGGGCGTCCGGCGTGTTACGACGCCGACCACCCCGCCTGTGAGGGCTGCCTCGAAGACCTCCGGGACGGGCAGGTGGAGTCGTGGTGAGCACGGTCGCCGTCCTCCTCGCCGGGGGGACGGGAACCAGACTCTACCCGGCGAGCCGGAGCGACCGGCCGAAGCAGTTCCTCGCGTTCGGTGACGACGACCGCTCGCTCCTCCGGCGCGCCGCCGACCGCGCGGCGTTCGCGGACGAACTGTACGTCGTCACGCGCGACGCTTCGCCGACGAGGTCCGCGACCACGTCCCGGAAGCCGCGGTACTCACCGAGCCGGCCGCGAAGGACACGGGACCCGCGCTCGCCTACGCCAGCTACCGCGTCCGCGAGCGGGTCGGAGACGCCGTCGTCTGCGCGCTCCCGGCCGATCACGTCGTGGGCGACGGCTTCCGCGACGCCGTCCGACGCGGCTGCCGCGTCGCCACCGAACGCGACCGTCTCGTCACCTTCGGCGTCGAACCGGATCGCCCGGCCACCGAGTACGGCTACGTCGAACCCGACGCGAGCCACGGGAGCTACGCTGACGTCGCCGACTTCTGCGAGAAGCCCGATCCCGAGACGGCGGCGGCCCTCGTGGACGCCGGCTGTCTCTGGAACGCCGGGATGTTCGCGTGGCGCCCCGACGTCTTCCTCGAAGAGGCCGGGACCGGTCCGCTCGCGCCCCTCGTGGACGCCCTGCGCGAGGGCGATCCCGAACGCGGCTACGCGGCCGTCGATCCCGTGAGCGTCGACTACGCGGTCATGGAGCGCACGGAGCGCGCCGCGGTCGTTCCCGTCGAGTTCGCGTGGGACGATCTGGGTTCGTGGGACGCCCTCGAACGGCTCCTCGGTACCGACGCCGACGGGAACGCGCTCGCGAGTGACGCCCTCACGCGGGACGCCGCGGGAAACGTCGTCGCGAGCGACGACAAACACGTCTCCCTCGTCGCGTCGACGATCTCGTCGTCGTCGCCTACGACGATCGAGTGCTCGTCGTGCCGAAATCTGAGAGCCAGCGCGTCCGCGACGTCGTCGCCGCGCTGCGCGCGGACGACGCGTTCTGATCCGCCTCTCGCCGTCCGCCCCCTACTCCAGCAGTCGCCCGCCGTCGATCGGGAGCGAGACGCCGTTAATGTAACTCGCGCGCTCGCTCGCGAGGAACGCGACGACGTCGCCGAGTTCGCGGGGCGCGCCGACGCGATCCATCGGGACGCCGGTCGCCTTGTCGGCGAGACCGGTCTCGTAGTCGGCGTACTCGTCGCGTTCGACGCTCTGCTCGACGAGTTCCTCGATCCGCGGCGTCTCGAACGGTCCCGGCATGACGGCGTTCGCGCGGACGTCGGGCGCGAGTTCGACCGCCAGCGTCTCCACGAGTCCGATGACGCCGCGTCGGACGGCGTTCGAGAGCACGAGACCGCCGATCGGCGTCTCGACGCTCGTGGACGTGATCGCCGTGACGGTGCCCGCGTCGCTCTCCGAGAGGTGCGGATGGGCGGCCTTCACGGCGCGAACGGCGCTCATCACGAGTAGGTCGTACGCGTCGTACCAGTCCGCCTCGTCGATGTCGAGGAACGGACCGGACGGCGGGCCGCCGGCCGAGAGCACGAGGTGATCGAGTCCGCCGAAGGTCTCCACCGTCGCGTCCACGAGCGCCTCCACGTCGTCGGGATCCGTGATGTCGGCGCTGACGCCCTCGACGTCCCCGGTGGCCTCCCCGCGGACGTCCTCAATCGCGGCGTCGAGTCGTTCCTCGTCGCGCCCGCAGAGCACGACGTTCGCTCCCTCCGCGGCCAGCGCGGTCGCGGACGCCTTTCCGAGGCCGCTCGTGCTCGCCGTCACGAGCGCCGTCTGATCGTCGAGTTCGAAGTGCACGTCCGTTCGATCAACGTCCCACCACAAAAGCGATTCTCCCGCGTTCCGACAGCCGGTCCCTCCGTAACGTTTGAATCGGTGGGCGTCGTCACCTCTCCCGTGAGCGTTACGCCAGTGGGTCGAGCGCGGACCCGCCGGGCGCCAGCGTCTCGGGACCGTTCCGAACGGCGGGGTGGCCGGCGGTGGTGAACGTCGAGTTCGAGCGCGTCGACGGCGGCCTCCGGATCCACGACCACATCGAGTCCGTGACGTACGAGATCGGTCTCGACGCCGCGTCGGTCGAACCCGCCGACACGGACGCGTTCCGCGTCCCCCTGACGCGCGCCGTCGACGTCACCACCGACGAACTCGTCTTTCCGACCCTCTCCGGCATCTTCGTTCACGAGGGCGACCGGGTGACTCTCGACGTCACCCCCGGCGAACGGGACGATCGAGGCCCCGGCACGTACGAGATCGACGTCTCCGCCGTTCGGCTCAAGCTCTACGTCCGCGTCGAGGACGCGCCACTCTCGGTGGATTCGACGGGCGACCGGACCGTCGTCGACTTCGGTGGACCGACGACCGTTCGGATCGGCGTCAGATCGCTCCACGAGCATCCCGCCGGAACGGTGACGATCACCGACACGCCGCGTGACCTGATGCGCGCCGTCTCGACGTTCGGCTCGGCGATGAAGACGACGAGCCCCGAGCGATCCTTCCCGACGATGCGGGGCCATCCGCCGACGATCGAATGCGGTGACTCGTTCGACGCTCCGGCCGATCTCGCGCCGCCCGATACCGACGTCCGCATCGAGGTGCCGGAACGATACGAGGACGTCTACGCCGTGTCCACGCTTGCGTACTACCTCTGTGCGACCGTCGTTCCGGGATCGTCTCCGCGGGTCGTCGCCGGTGGTCGGTCGTTCGCGTTCCCGTACGACGACGTCTCGCGCTCCGCGAACGCGCTCCTCAGACACTGTTTCACGCTCGACTGCGTCGTCCGGACGGAGGGACTCTATCCGGTCGATCTCGCGGAGCGCGACACCGTCACCGAGCGCGCCGACCTCGATCTCGCCGCGCTCTACGAGCGCCCGCTCGCGGCCCGGACCGCCGCGTACCTCGACGTCCCGCTCGCCGTCACCGACGGCGTCTTCGCGTGGCACCTCACCGCGGACGTCGAACCGTCGATCGATCGCGCCGAGTTGCTCCCCTACCTCGTCAACGACCTCCCCTTCGTCCGCTCCCCGGCGCCCGACGCGGATGTCACTGCGACGGCGCCGGATCCGACGACCGTCTCGGAGTTCTTTCGAGGCACCGACGTCGACGCGTTCGTCCGCTCCGCGCGCCCCGACGACGTGGACGACGCCCGCGCGATCGACTCGAATCACGAGGCCGGCGGGCGCGTCGTCTCGCCCGTCGACGCGGAGACGGTGGGGCACGCGTGGATCGGCGAGGACTATCCCCGCGGCGCCTCGAAGCCGACCGTCGAATCGTACCGCCGCCGGATCGATCGGACGGTCGCGGAGGACACCGTCATCGACGTCACCGTCGTCTGCAACGACCCGGAGATGCGCGAGGAGGCCGCGAACCTCTACGGCTTCCGCGACATGATCGACTTCGACATCGAGACGCACTTCGACCTCACGGTCGCCGAGACCCGCGCGGCGCTCGAATCCGAGACCGACTTCATCCACTTCATCGGCCACATCACCGAGGACGGGGTTCGCTGTCGCGACGGGACCCTCGACGCCCGTACCCTCGACGCGGTACACGCCGACGCCTTCATCCTGAACGGCTGTCGCTCGTACGCGCAGGGGATGGCGCTCGTGGACGCCGGCGCGCTCGGCGGCGTCGTCACGCTCGCGGACGTCTACGATCGCATCGCGACGACAGTCGGTCGCTCGGCCGCGCGCCTCCTCGACGCCGGCTTCGACCTCCACGGCGCCCTCAACGTCGCCACGGAGAACGTCGCCGCCGGTTCGCACTACACGATCGTCGGGAACGGCGGCGTCACGCTCTGCCAATATCCCTTCGGCTGTCCCAAGGTCGCTGTCGTTGACTCCGATGAGATCAACTCGGAGTCGCTCACCGTCTCGATTCGCGACTACATTACGCGTGATGTCGGACCGGGGACATTCACCTCACCAATCGTGACCGACTCCCCTATCCGCTATCTCTCCAGTCCCGCTGATCACGAGTTCGACCTCTCGCATCAACAGTTCGACGAGGTCCTCTCTTCGGGCCGTGCGCCCTTGCTCGTCGACGGAGAACTCCATTGGAGCGACGAGATTGACGTCTCAATCCTCTCTGAACGGACGTAGCTAGTCTCCTTCTGTCTCGTAGAAAAGCACCGCGTGTCGATGTCGTCGAGATCGTATCCGTGGCCGATTTACGGCCCGTAGAACGTCGTCCCCCACATCGCCGCCGAGTTGCCGGCGGACGCGAGCAGGAGTACGAGCGTGAACAGCGCGCCGATCATCCGCGGGTTCTCTGCGAGGTACGTCGTGATGTCCTTCTCAGACATACACGAACCGTGTTCCGCGCCGGTAGAGAATTTATCTCATATGTTATGGAATAAAATCAAGGTAATTTTCGAGTGATATTCGGATCGATGCGGACGGGTGGCTATCGACCCGGTAGCGAACGTCGCAGAAGACCGTCGGGCGCCGTGCCCACTCGCTCGCGGCGCTACTGTCCCCAGAAGTTCTCGCGGCTCCCCAACCGCTCGCGTGTGGGGCCGGTGTCGGACTCCTCGTCGGTGTCACCCGACTCGTCTTCGTCCGTCTCGCCCTCGCTCGCCTCGTCCTCGCTCGCCTCGTCTTCCCGGGGGAGCTTCTCGACGAGATCCGCGCGGGCGTAGTTGGACTTCACGGTCGTGATCGTGGCCTTCACGCGCGCCGGCGGGAGCACGCCGTCGACCATCACGATGAACCCCGTTCCCTCGTGGCGGCCGACTCCGGCCCCCGACTCGTGCATGTCGTCGACCTCGATGACGACTTCCTCGCCCGGGACGACCGGTGCGGTCTTCAGATCCTCGATGGGCTGGTTGTAGTGCTGACACCAGTCCATGCCGCCGCGATCGCCGAGGTGCTGGCATCCCATGCCCGAGATGCGTTCCTGAAAGTTCGGACATTCGTCCGCGAGTGGACACTCTGCCATGACCGTGGCTAGCCCCGGCGAACGCAAAACGCTATCGGACGCTCGTACTCGCTGGACGCGCGGTCTCAGCGCTCCTCTCCGCCCTCGTCCGGGAGCGAGATCAGGTTCTCCCTCCCGATCCGAAGCTTCTCCACGCGGCCCGCGTCGGCCATCGACGAGAGGAGCTGTGAGACCTTCGCGTCCGACCACTTCGTCTCGGAGACGATGTCCCCCTGCTTCATCCGACCGCCGTTCTCCCGCAGGAGACGTTCGACGCGCTCCTCGTCGCTCAACAGCTCCGCCGGTTCCGTATCCGCGTCCGTGGACTCCCCGCGCTCGCCCGTCGGCTCCGTTTCGTCCGAGGCCGCGCCCTCGACGTCGGTCGCCGACGGAGGCGGACCCGACGGCTCGGACTCGGACGGTTCTGCGGATGCGGGTGCCGTCTCCTCCGTCCCGTCGCCACCGCCGCCCCGGACTTCGAGGCTCCCGCGACCGCCGAATCCGCGCCAGACGTACGCGCCGACGATACCGGCGATGAGCGCGATAAGGACCAGTCCGCCGACGGGGAGCCACGGGATCCCGGCCCCCCTGACGAACACCGCGCTCGGCCCGCCGCTCTCGAACGTCTGGGGGCCGCGCCACGTGAGCGCACCGTCGGTGAGCTGCGCCGACGGGCGCGCGCTCTCGGCCTGATAGCCGTCCGGCGGGTAGAGCCGAAGCGTCTGCGCGTCGCGGAGATCACCGAGCCATCCCGACGCGAAGACGTCATCGACCATGACGCGTCCGTCGGTGACGTTCGCGAAGTGCGTCCACGTGAACCCGAGCGTGAGCGTCCCGATCGCCGTCCCGTTCGATCGCTCCTCGACGTCGTGAGTCCGGGTCACGGCGGTGATCTTCATCGATCGATTCGTTCGCGCCGACGCCGCTTTCGCCGCCGTGCGGAACACCGCCGGTGACGGCCCGACGTCGCCCGATTCGAACTCGCTCGATAGCTGCTCGAAGCCGTCTCGATCCGCCGAGTCGTTGAGATCGTAGTTGATCGAGACGCGCCACTGCGCGTCCCCGTTCGGTTGGACGTGCGCACCGAGGACGACGTTCGCGGTGCCGGGCGCGTCACCGTTCGCGGCGGCGACAGTCCCCGCCGGCGGGGCGACGAACGCGAGGAGGGCGACGGCGAGCACGAGAAGGGCGGCGTGCCGCATGGTCAGTTTCGGGTGGAGTCCCCGATGGCAAAACGCTTTCCATACCCCGTTACGGCGCCGTACGCGCGTCGTCGTGGTGTCTGCCGCGAACGCGGGTGGGGGTGGGGGTGGGGGTTCTTCACCGAAGCCGGCGACACCGTACGACCGTGCCAGAACGCACTCGCGCGATCGCGCCACTCGTCGGAACCGTCGTCCTCCTCGCGTGCTGCGTCGCGCTCTGCGGGATCGTCGCGGCCTCGTTCGCCGGAGCCGGTTCCGACCTCACGGCGCCGACGCCCGCCGTCTTCGCTCTGAGCGCGTCCGCCGACGGGACGGTGGACCTCGTCTACCGCGCCGGTCCCCCGCTCGACGTCGAGGGCCTCGACGTCTCCGTCACCGTCGACGGTCGCCCGCTCCGCCAGCAGCCGGCCGTCCCGTTCGTCGGTGAGCGGGGGTTCGACGGCGCGCCGACCGGCCCGTTCAACGCCGCGGCGGACTCGACGTGGCGCGCGGGCGAACGCGCCGCGTTCCGTCTCGCCGGGACGAACGACCCGCAACTGCGCGCGGGCGATCGCGTCGTCGTGCGGATCGCTCGCGACGGCGTGCCCCTCGCGACCGTCCGGACGCGGGTCGCACACTCGACTCACGCGTCGTCCGGAACGCGCGCGAGCGTCGTGATGGCCACGTCCGGCTTGTACGATGGACCCATCGTTCGATGCTCGAAGCGCTCGAAGCCGGCCTCGCGGAACATCCGGTCGGCCTCGGCCTCGTCGTAGAAGAGCATGATCGCGTCCGCGAGCTTCTGGAAGAGGGTCGAGCGCGGGTAGTTCGGGCCGACGACGAGCACTTTCCCGCCCGGCTTCGCGACGCGGCGGAACTCGCGGAGCGCGACCACGGGGTTCGGCCAGTACTCGATGGAGCCGGACGACCAAATCGCATCGAAGCTGTCGTCGGCGAACGGGAGGCGCTCCGCGTCGCCGAAGGTGAACGAGACGGGGTCGCGCTTCCCGAGCTTCGCCCACGCCTTCTCCAGTTGCCCCTCGCTCTGATCGAGCGCGTAGACGTCGTCCGTGTACCGGAGGAGTCCTTCCGTTCCGAACCCGGTGCCGCAGCCGACGTCGAGGACGCGGTCCGAGTCGTCGAGCGCGAGCATGTCGAGGGCCTCCGCGCGCATCTCCTCGTTCCAGATGAACGGGTTGATGCGATCGTACACCGTCGAGAGGTACCGGTAGAAGAGCCGGGCACGCCCTTTGTCTTCGAGGACTCCCATCCTCGAGCTATTGCGCGGCGCGGACCATAAGTTCCTGTCTTTCGGACGCTCGTCCCTTTCGCAACTACCTTATACGCGTTCGTTCAATTCCAACCCGTTAGCCCATGCCGAGGCCAGAGGTTCTAGAACGGATTCAGGAGGCCGAGCAAGACGCCGACGACATCGTCGCCGACGCCGAGCAAGCCCGGGAGGAGCGCCTCGCCGAAGCCCGGCAGCGGGCCGACGAGATACGTCAAGAGGCCGAAGAACGTGCGACAGAGCTGAAGGAGGAACACCTCGCCGAGGCTCGCGAGGAGGTCGAAACCGAGCGCGAGCAGATCATCGAGGAGGGCGAAGCGGAGCGCGAACGGCTCCGCGAGACGGCCGCGGAGCACGAGTCCGAGGCCGTCGAGTACGCCCTCACCCAGTTCGAGGAGGCGGTGCATGCTCAGACCTGAGCGGATGAGCAAGGTGTCCGTCACGGGCACCAAGAACGTCATCGAGGACGTCATCGAGGTCACGCACGACCAGCGCGTCCTCCACCTCTCGAACTACGACGGCGGGATCGAGG
>NZ_BATA01000019.1 GCF_000474235.1 Halarchaeum acidiphilum MH1-52-1 | reverse complement strand
GTCGCGTTGCTCCCCGCTCGATTCTTCGATGCCTCCCTACTGGTCGCCATCGCTATTCTCGCGGCACCTCACGTCGCCGCTCGGTTCTTCGATGCCTCCCTACTGGTCGCCATCGCTATCCGCAAAATCGAGCGCACACGAGTTGATGCAGTAACGCTCGCCGGTCTCGGTGGGACCGTCCTGAAAGACGTGCCCGAGGTGGCCGCCGCAGTTCGCGCAGACGATCTCCGTCCGGACCATCCCGTGGCTGGTGTCGCGGCGTCGCTCGATACTGCCCTCGATGGCGTCGTCGAAGCTCGGCCAGCCCGACCCCTCTTCGTCGAACTTCGTGTCCGAGTCGAAGAGCGCGGCGCCACAGCCCGCACAGCGATAGACGCCGTCGTCGTCCTTCCCGATGAACTCGCCCGTGAACTTCGCCTCGGTGCCCTGCTCGCGCAGGACGCGATACTCCTCGTCGTCGAGGCGCTCGCGCCACTCCTCGTCGCTCTCCGGCAGATCTGCCTCCGTGTCGCTCATGTGTGAGGGGAGGGCCGCGACGGCTTTAGGGGTGGCGACGTCACGCCCGATAGCGCTCGCGCCATCGCGGCACCGCGCGCCCGTAGAGGACGTGGCCGATGCCCGCGAGCGCGAGACCGACGGCGACGAGTCCGAGCGCCCACGGGGCGGTGAGCGGCGCGGCGACGAAGCCGACGACGAGCACGGGGACGAGCGGGACGGCGACGGCGAGCGTGAAGAGCGCGAACAGCACGGTGTCGAAGAGGAACTCGTTGGGCTGGAAGCCGGCGAGCGCGACCGTGAGTCCGAACAAGTAGGCTTGCAGGCCGACGCAGAGGGCGAGACCGGCGAGCGCGTCGAGCGGGCTCGCGCCCTGCCAGAGCACGGCGACGGCGTAGCACGCGATACCGGTTGGGAGACCGAGAACCGCGAAGGCGCGGCGCTTCGCGTCGAAGACCGCCGCGGTGTCGACGGGGAGCGTCGCGTACGTCGTCGCGTCCTCGAACTGCGTGAGCCAGTTGTACGTGGTGAAGGCCGTCAGCCCGAGGATCGACCCGAACGCGACGCCGGGGAGGACGCGCAGGCCGACGAGGGACTCGGCGAGCGAGACGAGGAAGGCGCTCACGACGAACAGGACGCCCGCGGAGAGGAGCACCTTCCAGTAGCCGCCGGCGGAGCGCGAGACGTCCAGCATCGTCTTGACGAACACCGGGTCGTCCCACGCGGGGACGCGCCGACGCCACGCGCGATACGCGTTCGCCGCCGTCCGCGCCGGCGGCTCGTGCTCGGGATCGTAGGTGACGGCCGCGAGCGCGAGGAGCGCGAGCGGCGGGACGGCGGCCGCGACCGCGGTATCGAGGCCGGGCGCGAGGAAGACCGCGTACGGCGTCGCGGCGACGACCGGCAGGCCGAGCAGCCACCCGGCGACGACGGCGCAGACGCCGAGCGCGGCGAGGAGCTTCCCGGGGCGTCCGCGCGTGGCGAGCGCCACGACCGCCACCGTCGCGCAGAGACCGAGACCGAACGTCCAGAGCAGCGTCACCCACAGCAGCGGGAGGGCGGCGAGCGCGAGCAGCGGGGCGAACGCGACGGCCAGCGGGAGGAGCAGAAGAACCGCGTAGTAGACGACGTCCTTCAGGAGGAAGAGACCGAGGAGCCGACGCTGGCGCAGCGGGAGCGTGTGCGCGCTGAAGACGACGAGCGTGGTGTCGTCGAGCAGGCCGCGCATCGCGTCGCGCCCGACGAGACCGACCGATCCCGTCTGGAGACCGAAGAGGAGCACGAGGACGTGGACGCCCGCGACGACCGTTCCCGTCCCCGCGCCGGTCGACGCGAGCGCCCACGCGGTCACGCCGCCGACGAGCGCGACGAAGACGGGGAAGGCGGCGAAGCGCCGCCCGCCGAACAGCCGGCTGTGCAGGCGCCACTCCTCGCGGAACATCGCCGCGAGGACCGCCCGGTCGTGGCTCATGCGCCACCCGATCCGCCGGCGTCCGCGTCTCCCCCGCCGACCTCGCGGAGGAAGACGTCGAGGAGTCGATCCTCGCCCAGATCGGCCGGCCGGCGCGTCGTCACGAGCGATCCCTCGCGGACGATGCCCACGCGATCGCAGAGTTCGGCGGCGACGTCGATGTCGTGCGTCGAGAGGAAGACGGTGTTGCCCGCGTCGCGGTAGTCGCGGAGGTGGCGTTTCACCGTCTCCTGCACGATGGGATCGAGGTTGACGAGCGGCTCGTCGATGAAGACGAGGTCGGGATCGTGGAGGAACGCCGCCGTGATCATCACCTTCTGTTGCTGGCCCCGCGAGAGATCGGTGGTCATCGTGTCGAGCTTCGCCGCGTAGGAGAGCCGATCGGCCCACGTCTCGACCCGATCCGTCACGGTCTCGGCGTCGAGGTCACGTACCGACCCGACGAAGTCGAAGTATTCGCGCGGCGTCATGAAGCTCGGCGGGGACTCCTGCTCGGGGAGGATGCCGACGCGCTCGCGAACGCCGACCGGATCGTCGACGGGATCGACGTCGAGAACGGACGCGGTGCCCGCGTCCGGGCGGAGTTGACCGGTGAGGATGCGGATCGTCGTGCTCTTGCCCGCGCCGTTCGGTCCGAGGAGACCGAAGAGTTCGCCCGCCGGGACGTCGAGCGTCAGCCCCGCGAGCGCCGTGAGGTCGCCGTAGGACTTGCGGAGTTCCTCGGTGGCTATCGCGTTCACGTCACCCGACTCGCCCGCCGCGGGCAAATAGCCACCCGCCGCGGCCGACGGGTCACGCGCCCGTCGCGGCGCTCGGTGACGGTCGCGTCCCGAGCGTGACGTTCGCGGTCGTCCGCGTTCCGTTCCGCACGACCGTGGTCGGGACCGTTTCGTTCGGGTGCGCGTGCAGGAGGAGGGAGCGACTGAGCGCTTCGCCGGTCTGCACGGGCGTCCCGTCGATCGCGACGATCACGTCGCCGCCCGTCGGAACGCGCTGGCCGTCGACCGTCGCGTAGCCGGTCGATCCGTGCAGGACGCCGTCGGACGGTCCGCCCGCGAGCGTCCGGACGACCGCGACGCCGCTCGCGTTCGACAGGCCGTTCGCCCGCGCGATCGCCGGCGTCACGTCCGTCGTGGAGACGCCGAGGTAGGCGTGCGTGTACGAGCCGTTCGCGAGCAGGTTCGGGACGACGTGCGAGACGACGGCCGCGGAGATCGCGAACCCGACGTTGTCGCCCTCGGTCGCCCGGTTCACGCCGACGACCGTCCCGTTCGGCGTGAGCAGCGGCCCGCCCGAGTTCCCGGGGTTGATCGCGGCGTCCGTCTGCACCGTCCCCGGGATCGTGAAGGAGTCCGAGGTCGACATCGATCGGTTCACGCCGCTCACGACGCCGGTCGTGATCGAGCCGGTGAGTCCGTAGGGGTTCCCGATCGCGGCCACCGACTCGCCCGGTCGCGGCGCGCTCGACGCCAGCGGGAGCGCGGTCGCGTTCGCCGGCCGGTCGGGGACGCGCACCACGGCGAGGTCGGAGTAGGCGTCGCTCCCGACGACGCTCGCGTTCTCCCACGTCCCGTTCGCGAAGCGCACCTCGACCGAGCGGGCGTTCGCGATGACGTGATGGTTCGTGACGATGTCGCCGCGGTCGTCGTAGACGAACCCGGATCCGGTTGCGACCTCCGTCGGCGTGACGACGCGGATCATCACCACCGAGTCGATCGTTCGATCGTACAGCGACGCGTACGCTCCCGACGCGCTCGCCGATGTGGGTGCGGCGGGCGCGGCGGTCGTCGTACCGTTCGCGGCGGTGGCGCCCGTCGACGTCGTCGATCCCGTCGGTCCCGTGAACGAGAGACCGGCGCAGCCGGCGAGCGCGACGAGGACGACCACGCCGAGAGCGACGGCGGGTCTCGAACGTGACATCGCGCGTCCGTTCGCGCCCCGAGACCATCAGTCGTCCCACTGCAGTCCCGCGTCACCCGGATTTTCAGTCGTCCCACTGCAGTCCCGCGTCACCCGGATTTTTGTCCGCCGGTCCCCGAAGGGAAGCCATGACGCTCCCCGCTCCCGTCGCGTTCGCACGGCGCTGTTTCGCCGCGCTCGTCCGTCGCCCCGCCGCCGCGCTCGATCCGTTCCTCGACGAGTCGTATCCCGACGAGCCGACGCTGAGCGAGGAGTGGCTGACGATCGCCACCGGTGCCGGCTCGCTCGCGCTCGTCGCCCTCGGCGCCACCGTCGCGGTCGCGCTGAGCGCACTCTACGCGCTCCTCTACGCGCTCGCCCGCGGTGTCGGCCGCCTCGGATCCCGCGCCCGCGCGCGAATCGGCCGCTGACGTCGCCGGGCGAGGCGCGAGCGAGAATGTCAGGCGCCGGCGACGCCGACGGCCTCGTCGACGGCGTTCCGCGCGAGCGTCTCCATCCCGCGGCGCAGTCGCTCCGAGGCGGCCTGTCGCGAGACGCCGAGGGCCGCGGCGACGTCCGCGAGCGTCGCCTCGCGCGGCACCGCGAAGTAGCCCGCTTCGACGGCCGCCGCGAGCGTCTCGAGTTGCTTGCGCGTCAATCCGTTCCGGTCGTCGTCGCCGCCGCTCGCGCTGAGGTAGCGCGTCGTGACGTCGACGCCGGCGTCGAGGAGCGTCTCGCGGAACGCGACGAGCGCGTCGCGATCGGGGAGCCGGAGGCGGAGGTCGAGTCCCTCGTGCGTTATCGACGCGCGGAGGTTCGATGCCCCGGCGCGGATGACGGCCCGGTGGACGAGGGCCGCGGGTCCCGACTCGACGTCGACACGGTAGAGCCTTCGGTCGTCGAAGTCGTCGAGACACTGGACGCTCGTGACTCCCTCGCCGTCCGCGAGCGCCGACGCGAAGGCGACGAAGTCGCCGCCGTGCACCCACGCGAACACCGCTGATTCCCCCGTCTCCGTCGTCATCGTCGCCTCCACTTCGACCGTCGTCGCCGACGTCCCCGCGAGCGCGGCGACGAACGGCAGATCGGGACAGGTGAGGTGGAGTTTCGCGACGAGTGTCATCGGCGATCCTACACGACGGACGGATAAGAGCGCGGGGATCGACGCCGGCGGGCGTTCTCAACCTTTTTCACTCGCCGCGCGCGAACGCGGACGTAATGGATTCCGTGCGCGCCATGACGTACAACGTCCGCGTCGACACGCCCGAGGACGGCGAGGACGGCTGGACGTACCGGCGCGACGCGGTCGCGGGGACGATCCGCTACCACGACCCGGGCGTCCTCGGCCTTCAGGAACCCCTCGCCGGACAGCTCGCGGACGTCCGCGAGCGCCTCGAACGCTACCGGTTCGTCGGCCGCTCGCGCGGCTCCGGCGAGGGCGTCGGCGAGCACGTCCCGATCGGATACGACGCGGACCGCTTCGCGCTCGTCGACGACGAGACGTTTTGGCTCTCCGAGACGCCGACCGTCGCCGGGAGCGTCGGCTGGGACGGCGCCCACCCGCGCGTCTGCACGCGGGCCCGCCTCCGCGAGCGCGCGAGCGGCGACGAACTCGAACTCTACTGCGTCCACCTCGACCACGAGGGGCGGACGGCCCGCGAGCGCGGTGCCGAACTCGTCCGCGAGCGCGCCGCCGCGTCGGCCGTCCCGACGATCGTCCTCGGGGACTTCAACTGCGAGGCCGGCGACCCCGCCCACGACGTCCTCACGCGCACGCTCCGCGACGCGCGCGATATCGCCACGTACGACCACGGCCCGAACACCACGCGGACGGACTACCGACGCCTCCGCCCCGAGTGGACGATCGATCACGTCCTCGTCAGCGACGCGTGGACGGTCGACTCGCGCGCCGCCTGCAGCGACCAGTACGGGGACGGGCGCTATCCCTCCGATCACCTCCCCGTCGTCGTCGATCTGTCCTAAGCTATTCCCCGCCGGGGCGCGAACCGGCCGCGCATGCAGGACTTCGATCTCGTCGTCGTCGGCTCCGGCTCCGGACTGGACGTCGCGTCCGTCGCCGCCCGCCGCGGGATGGACGTCGCCGTCGTCGAGGACGGCCCGCTCGGCGGCACGTGCCTCAATCGCGGTTGCATCCCCTCGAAGATGCTCGTCCACCGCGCGGACGTGAAACGGACCGTCGAGTCCGCGGACGCGTTCGGCATCGACGCGGCGGTCGCGGACGTGGACTTCGCCGGGATGGCCGAGGAGGTCTCCGCGCACGTCGATCGCGACAGCGAGTCGATCCGCCGCGGCATCGAGACCTCCGAGAACCACACCCTCTTCGACGACACCGGCGAGTTCGTCGACGAGCGCACTCTCGCCGTCGGCGACGCGACGATCCGCGGCGAGAGGGTCGTCGTCGCCGCCGGCACCCGCCCGCGGATCCCCGACGTCGACGGCATCGACGGCGTGGACTACTGGACGAGCACGGAGGCGCTGCGGGCCGACCAACCGCCCGAACACCTCGTGATCGTCGGCGGCGGCTACGTCGCCGCGGAACTCGCCCACTACTTCGGGACGTTCGGGAGCGACGTGACGATCGTCGGCCGTCGGGACGTCCTCCTCCCCAGCGAGGACCCGGCGGTCGCGCGGCACTTCACCGAGCGCTACGACGAGCGCTTCGACGTCCGCACGGGCTTCGAGGCGACCGCGGTCCGCGAGGACGGTGACGGCGTCGCGCTCGACGCCGCGACCACCGATGGGCGCGAGGAGACGACCGTCCACGGCGACCAACTGCTCGTCGCCGCCGGCCGCGAGCCGAACACGGACCGTCTCGGCGTCGAGAACGCCGGGATCGAGACCACCGAGGCGGGATACGTCGCGACGAATCGCTACCTCGAAACGAGCGCGGAGAACGTCTGGGCGCTCGGCGACGTCGTCGGGCGCTACCTGTTCAAGCACGCCGCGAACCACGAGGCGAGCACGGTCATCGCGAACGCGCTCCGCGGCGATCGCGAGGCGATCGACTACACCGCGATGCCCCACGCGGTCTTCGCCGACCCGCAGGTCGCGGGCGTCGGCCACACGGAAGCCGACCTCCGCGCCGAATCGCGCGACTACCGCGTCGGCGGCTACGAGTTCTCCGACACCGCGATGGGGACGGCGATGGGCGACCCGCCCGGCTTCGTCAAGGTGCTCGTCGCGCCCGACGGCGAAATCCTCGGCACGCACGTCGTCGGACCCCACGCCTCACAGCTCATCCACGAGGTCTGCGTCGCGATGCGCGCCGGGAGCGGCACCGTCGCCGACATCCGCGACACGATCCACGTCCACCCCGCGCTCAACGAGGTCGTCGCGCGCGCTTCGGCGGGCGATTCAGCGACCCGGACGAGCGTTCCCGTCGCTGACCGTCACGTTCTCGACGGAGACGTGGAGGTAGTTGACGGTGGAGGTATGTGGTTGTTCAGTATTCAAGGCCGTGTGAGCCGAGTTGAGTGCGTGGTCATAATGGAGTGCTCCGGACTGGTGGACGCCGTTTACGTCCCCAATAAGCGCACCATAGATCGTTCCACTCCCGGGTACGTCAATGGAAGTACCCGGCTGTGGCTGATCTCCCGCGCCGTAGACGACACCTGTGAACTCACCGCTCCCATCGATCAGTACCGAGGAATCCGGGAGAGCGTAGAGCCAGAACGCGCTTGCCCGGTTCGTTCGCGTGTCCGTTGTAGTGTTAATGGTATTCACAAGACATCTCCCTTCAATGGTCGTGTCTCCAGTGGTGAAAACGTTCACACGTCCGGAACCGGTTGTCGAGATGCGCCCGCTACCACCGACGGTAACGTCGCCGTCAACGACGAGTGTGATGTCCCCCTGTGTTGTATTCAACCAGAGGTGGTGGGTCCCACCCACGCTAAGACGGTCGAGATAGTATGTCCCGGAATCAAGTTCACAATCTGTATCGGGACAGCTGAGAGAATGGTCGCTGATTACGGAAGAATTCGAGTTGTCGTTGCTTGATTCAGCCCTATTTTTAGCCGAATAGATCCGGCTCGTTGCAGCTGGAAGATCTGCCAGATTTGATTCGCTAGAGTGGACTGGTGTTTCTTTTGACTCGTCTACCCAGTCAGGATACGTAACCATTGAGTCTGTGTAGACTGCCCCGGTAATATTCGACGTATCGGGAGAGTTTTCGAATGTCACTGGCCCGTTCGCGATGAGATTCCCATTGATCGTTGCCGACTTTATTTTGACGGCACCAACCGTAGAGACGTTTACTGGGATACCCTTGGAGTTATCGTAGGTGCCAATCGTTGAATTATACCCATCAATCGTTGATCTTCCATAGAATTGTAGTTTCGTATTCGCCGATTCGTCAACGATACCATCCGCTACCCGAACAGGCTCAATTGGCGTCGTCAGCGTAATAGTCGCTATCTCCGCGCTGTCGTTCACGAAGACTTGCCCGCCGGTTCGCTCCCGGAAATAATCCGCCCAGCCCTCGTAGTACGGACTCTGCACCGACACGTTCACGCGTGCGCCCGTCAGCGGATTCGTCCGATTCTCAGACGGATCGGGAAAGCGGACGTTCGCCGCGCTCCCCCGGTGGACGCGGAGCCCGCCGTTCCCCCGTGCGTTCCCCGACACACTCACGATCGGGAGCGTCAGCGTCCCGCTGTTGTAGTGGACTTCCGGCGGCGAGACTATCTGCCCGTCGCGCCAGACGCCGCCACCCTGATAGGCGACGGTGTGCCCGTTCCGCCGGTAGACGACCGCGCCGAGCGAGACGTTCGCGATCGTGCTCGTGTTCCCCGAGGAGAGATTCCGCTCCGTCACCGTCATCGATCCCGCGTCCGTCACGCGGACGTCGCCGTTCGCGCTCCCGAGATCGACGCGCTTCGAGTCGGACTGTCCGAGCGCGACCTCGCTCGCCTCCGAGTCGAACTGCGAGAGCGCGTTCTCCGCCTGCTGGATCGACGCCTGATCGGACGTCTGCGAGATCGCGGAGGACCCGATCGAGACCGTCACCCCGACGATGACGAGCGTGAGTCCGAGGAGGAGCGCGACGCCGACGACCTCGGATTGCGCCCGTGTGACACCCATATGACGGTATGTTCAGATTGTGAACGGGAAAGCGTATCGGCCGGCTCAGCGGTCGTTACCGACGCGATCGGTGACAGCGAGCGCGAGACGGGTCGCCGATACGCGCCCGATCCACACGCCCTGTCGTCGCCCGATCGCGCTCACGCGGGTCCGAGCGCTCACGCGTTTCGACCGCGGGCGGTCGCGCCGATCCCGGCGAGGATGACACAGCCCCCGACGACGGTCGCCGGTCCCGGGTACTCGCCGAAGAGGGCGAGCGCGAGGATCGCCGCGCCGACCGGTTCGCCGAGGAGCGCGACGCTCACCACGCTCGATTCGAGGTGTTCGAGCGTCCAGTTGAGTGCGGTGTGCCCGAAGAACCCCGGGAGGAGCGCCATCGCGAGGAAGAGCGCCCACTCGCGCGGCGGATAGGCGAACAGCGGGAGTCCGCGGAGGAGGACGAGCGCGAGGAGTGTGAGCGTGCAGACCGCGTAGACGAGCGTCGTGTACGGGACGAGGGCGAGGCGCTGGCGGACCGCGCGCCCGGCGAGAACGTAGGCCGACGCGCAGACCGCGCCGCAGAGCGCGAGCGCGTCACCGAGCAGCGGCGCGGACCCGACGAGCGGCGCGCCGAGCAGCCCGCCCACCGACGTGACCGCGACCCCGCAGACGGCGAGGACGACGCCGACGCTCACGGCCCGATTCGGCCGCTCGTCGAGGACGAGCCACGCGCCGAGCGCGACGAAGATCGGTTGGGTCTGCACGAGGACGGTGCTCGCGGCGATACTCGTGTACTCGATACTCACGAACCACGACGCGAAGTGCGCGGCGAGCGCGACTCCCGAGACGACGATCACCGCCCAGTCGCGCCGCGAGAGCGACGAGACGGCCGCGCGGTGGCCGCCGACGAACGGCGCGACCGTCGCCGTCATGAACAGCACCCGATAGAAGGCGGTCACGAGGCTGGGCGCGTGCGAGGCGCGGACGAGGACCGCGCTCGTCGAGACCGCGATGACCGCGACCGCGAGCACCGTCATCGGGCTACGACGTGCGTCGAGTGACACGCCTCGTCCCGAGGACGCGCGCGGTAAAGAGGATCGCTACTTCGAGTCGCTACACGTCGTCCGGCACGTCGAAGTCGTGGTAGTGCTCGCCCTTCTCCTTCGTGAGGATGTTGAGCGCGGCGGCGGCCCCGTCGCCCGCGGAGATGACGGCCTGCCACTCCTCGGCGCGCACCATCGCGCCCGTCGCGTAGGCGTCCTCGACCGACGTCTCCATCGTCACGTCCGCCTCGACGACGTCCTCGTCCGTGAAGTCACAGCCGAGGTCCTCGGCGAGATCTCGGTTCGCACCCGTCGCGAGCACGAGGTAGTCCGCGGTGTGCTCCTCGCCGTCCGCGGTGACGACGAACCCGTCGCCGTCCGTCGCGACCGACTCGACCGCGGTGTCCTCGTGGAGGGTGGCGCCGTGGTCGGCCGTCGCCTGCTCGCGCGCTCGATCGAGGAAGACGCTCCCGTCCATCGAGCGGATGCCGAGGTAGTTGAACAGGTGCGCCTTGTGCATCCACGTCTTGTCCGTGTCGAACGCGACGGCGTCCAGCCCGTTCTTCGACGCGAACAGCGCGGCGCTGAGACCGGCGGGACCGCCGCCGACGACGATGACGTCCGTGTCTGCCATATCGTGCGTTGTGTTCGCATTCCTGATAAAGGTACGCGCAGGGGAGGACGTCGCCTACTCGCCCTCGACGGACGCGGCGAGCCGGCGGTGGCGACGGCGGAAGACGGCGTCCAGACCGAGCTTCGCCGCCTCGTCCGCGACGGGCGCGAGCGGTCCCGCCGGCGTCCGATAGCGCACCCGATCGCGACAGCGCGTCCGCTCGCCGTCCGCGTAGAAGAGGTGGGTGTGCTCCCACTCGGGGAACGGGCCCTCGACCAGCACGTCGCGGAAGTACGCCGTCCCGTCGCCGCGCTCGCGCGCGACGATCTCCGACGTCCACCCCCGTCTGGGACCGATGCCGAACGGCCGCACGGACAGTTCGACGGTCGAGCCGGGATCGAGAGCGTTCGGATCAGCCTCGCCGTCCGGTCCGGTCACGCCCTCGACGCGGAGACCCATCCAACCGGGCGTGAGCGCGGCGAGACCATCGACGCCGCGGTGGAACGACCAGACGCGATCGAGCGGCGCGCGCACCCACGAGTCGCGTTCGTACGTCGTCACAGCCGGTCTACGGGGACGCGCCGCAAAACGCCTCGGGTCGCTAGCGGTACTCGCCGGGGAGGACGTCGCGGTGCGCGTCGAGCGCGTCGGCGACGAAGGAGAAGACGGCGTCGGTACCTTGGAACCCCTCGGCGAGTCGATCGACGAGCGTGCCGTCGACGAACAGGAGGAGCGTCGGGACCGAGCGGACGTCGTAGGCGTCGACGAGGTCGAGATCGTACTGGGGGTTGCAGGTGCCGACGGCGACGCCGGAGGCCTTCGCCACCGCGCCGACGATCGGCTCGATGGCCTCGCAGAGCGTGCAGCCCGGCCGGTAGAGGTCGACGAGCGCGACGTCGTGGGCGTCGACGAGCGCGTCGATGTCGTCGCCGGTCTCCAGCGTGACCGGTCTCGTGGGTGCGTCGGATCTGTCGGCGGCGGGCGTGCTCGCGTCGCTCACTTCAGCCGCTCCTGCAGGAAGGAGGGGTGGGCGGCCGTCACGCCGTCGATGTCGAGGATCTCCTCGCTGATGACGTCACCGAGGGCGTTCCCGTCGGCGGCGCGGACCTCCGCCATCAACATGTGGTCTCCCGAGGAGGTGTAGAGCGAGCGGATGGAGTCGAGATCCGTCAGCGCGCGCGTCGCCTCGACGTAGCGCTCGGACTCGACGTCGATCCCGACCAGCGCGATGGACTGCCCCGAGAGCTTCTTCGGGTCGACCTCCGCCGAGTAGCCGACGATGACGCCCGCGTCCTCCAATTCGTTCACGTACTTGCGGACGGTCGGCTTCGAGACGTCGGCCCGTTCCGCGAGCTCCGCGTACGAGGCCTGCGCGTCCTCCTCGAGCGCCGCGAGTATCCGTTTCTCAGTCGAGTCGCTGCTCACACAGTTACTTTGGCGGCACGGAAAAAATATCTTCCGAACCCGAAGATCAGGCGTGCCGGTCGATGAAGTCGTAAGAGCGCTCCCAGTCGCCGTCCTCGAAGTAGCGCTCCGCGAGGTTGCCCTCGGGCATGTCGCCGCGCGAGCGCTTCTCCTCCTGATAGGAGGGGCGCTCGTCGTCGACGAAGTATCGACCGGTGAGGACGGTTCCCTCGTAGAGGGCGTCCTCGGTCTCGTGCATGGCCTCCTGCGCCGAGCGGCGGTCGTGCACGTCGAAGTCGTAGTCCTCGGAGTCGTTGATGTCGACGTACGGGACGTACTGCTTCGCGTCCTTGTTCCACGTCGGGCACTGCGTGAGGAAGTCGATGTGGCTGAAGCCGTCGTGCTGGACGGCCTCCTTGATGATCTCCTTCGCCTGATTCGGGTTGACCGCGGCCGTCCGGGCGACGTAGGACGCGCCGGCCGTCACGCTCATCGAGAGCGGGCGGATCGGCGTCTTCGCGTTCCCGTTGGGCTGGGTCTTGGACTTGTGGCCCTTCGGCGAGGTCGGGGAGGTCTGCCCCTTCGTCAGCCCGAAGACCTCGTTGTTGAACACGATGTACGTCATATCGTGGTTCTCGCGGGCCGTGTGGATGAAGTGGTTGCCACCGATGCCGTAGCCGTCGCCGTCACCGCCCGCGGCGATGACCTCGACGCCGTCGTTGGCGAGCTTCGCCGCGCGGGCGACCGGCAGCGAGCGGCCGTGGATCGTGTGGAATCCGTAGCTGTCGAAGTAGCTGTTGAGCTTCCCCGAGCAGCCGATCCCCGTACAGAGGAGGATCTCCTCCGGGTTCTTGCCGAGTTCCGCCATCGCGCCCTTCAGGGCCTTCAGCACACCGTAGTCGCCACAGCCCGGACACCACGTGGGCTGAGGCTCGATGCTGGGCGTGAACTCGTCCTGCGCTACGTCTCGTTCCTCGCCAATCGCACTGAACGCACTCATGATTTAATCACCGCCTGCCGCGGCTTCGAACCGCGTGTTCGAGGAGAGCTCCTCGCCGCTCCCGTGTCCCTCGACCGCCTCGACGATCTCGGCGGGCTCGAAGGGGTTCCCGTCGTACTTCAGCAGCGAGGAGAGTTTCTCACCGTACTGTCCGAGGTTCTTCTGGATGAGACCGTGGAACTGCGCCGTCGAGGACATCTCCACGACGAGCACGTCGTCCACGCTCTCGATGAACTCCGCGACGAGCTCCTTCGGGAAGGGTGCCATCTCGGAGACGCTGAGCCCCTTCACGCTGTGTCCGTCGTCGTTCAGGCGCTCGACGGCCTCTTCGACGGTGCCGGAGTGGCTCCCCCAAGAGATGACGCCGTACTCCGCGTCGGTCTCACCGTACTCCCGCTGGCGCTCGTCCGCGTCGAGGTTCTCGCGGATCGCCTCGATCTTCTCGTTGCGCCTGTCGACCTGCGCGACGCGGTTCGAGGGACTCTCGCTGATGTGCCCCTCGGGCGTGTGCTCGTTCCCGGTCGCGAGGTAGCGACCGCCGGACTGGCCGGGGATGGAGCGCGGGCTGACGCCCTCCTCGCCCTCGTGCTGGAACCGGTGGTAGATGCCGGTCTCGCCGTGGGGCTGCTCCTCGAGTTCCTCCTCCGTGAGCGTGCTCCCGAGACTCGGGTTCGGCTCCTCGTCGAAGGTGCTCTTCGGGACGTTCCGGTGTTCCCCGGAGAGCTTCTGGTCGTAGAGGACCATGACCGGGATCTGGTAGTCGTACGCGAGCTGGAACGCCTTGCGCGTCTGCTCGTAGCACTCCACCGGATTCGAGGGCGCGAACACCACGCGGTGGCTGTCGCCCTGACTCGTGTAGAGGACGTGTTCGAGGTCGGCCTGCTCGGGCTTCGTCGGCATCCCCGTGGAGGGTCCGGCCCGCATGGCCTCGACGAGCACGAGCGGCGTCTCCGTCATCTCCGCGAGGCCGAGCGGCTCGCTCATGAGCGAGAAGCCACCGCCGGACGACCCGGACATGGCCT
Source organism: Halarchaeum acidiphilum MH1-52-1 (assembly GCF_000474235.1). Taxonomy (GTDB): domain Archaea; phylum Halobacteriota; class Halobacteria; order Halobacteriales; family Halobacteriaceae; genus Halarchaeum; species Halarchaeum acidiphilum. Next base: position 21,219 of record NZ_BATA01000019.1, on the reverse strand, counting down.
TCGCGCCCGCGTGGGACGCGCCGACGGCGAGCGACGCCGCCGCGATCTCGTCCTCGACCTGCTCCGAGATGCCCCCGACGTCGGGCATCAGGTTCGTGAGGATGGTGAAGACGTCCGTCCACGGCGTCATCGGGTAGCCCGAGATGAACCGGCATCCCTCGTCGAGGGCGCCGTACGCGATCCCGTGGCTGCCGGAGACGAGGACCTGTTCCTCGTCGTGCTCACCGGTCGGGACGGCGACGTCGTGGGCGTCCGCGTCGTACTCCTCCTGAACGTGCTCGTACGCGTCGTGGAGGACGTTCAGGTTCGCGTCGAGGATGTCGCCGCCCATCGCCTCCGCCATCAGGTCCTCGACGTAGGACGTGTCGAGACCCGTGAGCGCGGCGGTGACGCCGACGCCGGCCGTGTTCCGCATGATCTCGCGGCCGTGTTCCTTGGCGATGCCGCGGAGGTCGACGTCGTAGACGTGCCAGCCGTTCTCCTCGACGCGCTCGTCGAAGTTCTCGATCTCGTCGGTGTCGAGAAGCCCCGAGTCGTAGACGATGACCCCGCCCTCGCGGAGTTCGTCGAGGTTCTCGGCGAGGGGCTTGATCTCCTCCTCGCCGTAGTAGGCGTCCTCCTTTGGGTTCCGGGCGAACGAGTCACCGAGGGCGACGAGGAAGTTGTACCCGTCACCGCGGGACTTGACCTCCTCCGACGATGCGCGGATCTCCACGTACGTGTGGCCGCCGCGGATGCGCGAGGGATAGTGCCGGTGGGTGAAAACGTTGAGCCCCGAGCGCATCAGAGCTTTCGCGAAGTTCTGGCTCGTCGAGTCGATCCCGTCGCCGGAACCGCCCGCGATTCGCCAGATGAGTTCGTCGTCAGTCATAGTGTATGTCCTGGCCCCCTGCGTGGGACACTAACGGGATTTTCGCACGGCACTCACTAAATCGTTTGCTATCCGTTAGCAAGGAAAAATTATGAAGTATAATGTCAGTTCGATCGCTCCACCTGCCGGTCTCAGTCGAGTCCGCGGCGGTTGAGCACGCCGGCCATGTCGGCCGCGTTCCCCGCCAAGTCGCGGAACGACGCGCCCACGTCGCTGTCCTCGTCGAGCGCGACCGGCGCGCCCCGATCGCCGCCGGCGCGGACCGAGGGGTCGAGCGGGATCGCACCGAGGAAGGGGAGATCGCTCTCCGCCGCGAACGCCTCGCCGCCCCCGCTCCCGAAGACGTCGTGCTCGGAGCCACAGTCCGGACAGACGAACGTGCTCATGTTCTCCACGATCCCCAGCACCGGGGTGTCGTGCGTGCCGAACATCTCCAAGCCCTTCCGGGCGTCGTCGATCGCGACGTCCTGCGGCGTCGTCACGACGACCGCGCCCGTCACCGGCATCGTCTGGAGGACGGTGAGCTGCGTGTCGCCCGTTCCCGGCGGGAGGTCGATGACGAGGTAGTCGAGATACCCCCACTCGACGTCCTCGACGAGCTGCGTGAGCACCTTGTGGACCATCGGACCGCGCCAGATCACCGGATCGTCCTCGCCGCCCGTGAGGAACGCCATGCTCATCAGCTTCACGCCGAACTTCTCCGGGGGGATGAGCGTCTCCTCCTCCGTCGCCTGCGGGGCCTCGTCCGCCGACACCATCCGCGGGACGTTCGGCCCGTAGATGTCGGCGTCGAAGAGACCGACGCGCGCGCCGCGATCCGAGAGCGCCGCCGCGAGGTTCACGGCGACCGTGGACTTCCCCACGCCGCCCTTCCCCGACGCCACCGCGATGACGTTCTTCACGTTCGGGAGGACGTCGTCCTCCGCACCGGAATCCTGCTCGGGGTGGAAGGCCGACAGCTCCGGTTCGAGGTCGAGTTCGCGGATCGCCTCGCGAACTCGGTCGGCGATGGACGACTCCGCCGGCGAGTACGGCGTTCCGAGCGCGAGCGAGACGTGCGCGACGCCCTCCTCGACGGTGACGTCGTTGACGAGTCCTTCCGCGACGATGTCGTCCCCGAGGTCGGGGTCCCCGACACCGCGCAACGCCTCCTCGACGTCCGCTTCGTTCATGGGGCAGTTAGGCGCCGTCGCGTGAATAAGGGTTGTGACGCCCGGTCGCACCGCCGCTTCCGACCGCGACGTGACCCCCACCCGTGGGCGCGTCTCCCCTACGCGACGTCGCCCCTACCCGCGACGTCGCCCCTTACCCGCGACGTCGCCGCCTACCCGCGACGTCTCCCCCTACCCGCGGCCTTATCCGTCCGCGCGTGCGATGTACCCGCATGCTCGAAGACGGGTTCGGTCGCGAGGTGACGGGGGTGCGCGTCTCGCTGACGGACCGCTGTAACTTCGACTGCGTCTACTGTCACAACGAGGGGCTTGGGGACACCCGCGGCCCGATGGCCGCCCGCGACCACGAGATGAGCGCGGACGACGTCGTGCGCTTCCTCGACGTCGTCGAGGGGTTCGGCGTCGACGCGGTGAAGTTCACGGGCGGCGAGCCGATGCTCCGCGACGACCTCGAGGAGATCGTCCGCCGGACGCCCGACTCGATGGAGGTCTCGCTCACCACGAACGGCACGTTCCTCCCCGAGCGCGCCGACGGTCTCGTCGATGCCGGTCTCGATCGCGTGAACGTCTCGCAGGACGCGCTCGACGAGGAGGCCTTCCGCGAGGTCACGCAGTCCGGCGCGTACGATCGGGTCATCGAGGGCGTGAAAGCGGCCGTCGAGACCGGTCTCGATCCCGTGAAGCTCAACATGGTCCTCTTCGAGGAGACGACGGACTACGTCCCCGAGATGGTCGACTACGTCGCGGAGAACGACGGTCTCCAACTCCAGCTCATCGAGTTCATGCCCGAGCTGGTGGGCAAGCCCGAGTGGGCGGTGGACATCGACGCCGTCCACGACTGGCTCGCCGAGCGGGCCGATCGAATCGAACACCGCGAGATGCACGACCGCAAGCGCTACTGGATCGACGGCGGCATGGTCGAGATCGTCGATCCGGTCGGCAACGAGGAGTTCTGCGCGAACTGCCACCGCGTGCGCGTCACACACGAGGGCTACCTGAAGGGGTGTCTGAACCGCAACGACGACCTCCGCTCGATGGGCGAGATGACGCGCGGCGAGATCGCGACGACGTTCCGCGAGACCGTCCGCGAGCGCGTCCCCTACTACGGCGAGTACATGGTCGAGGACGGCGACGGCGGCTGGGAAGTGAACCAGAAATACGTCGACGCGTGAAGGGCAGTCTCTTTTAATCTCGCGGACGCGCGTTCGCGCATGGGAGATCGGATCGGATTCGCGGAGTGCGTCTCGCTCGCCGTCGGTGGGATGGTCGGCGGCGGGATCTTCGCGGTGCTCGGCGTCGTCGCGGAGACCGCCGGACCCGCTGCGTGGCTGTCGTTCGTCGTCTCGGGACTGCTCGCGCTCTGTGCGGGCTACTCGTTCGTCCGCCTGATACGCGCGAGCGACTCCGCGGTCGCGGGTCCCGTCGAGCACGTCGAGGAGTTCACCGGGGCGCGCTGGCTCGCCGGCGTCGTCGGATGGGTGTTCACGTTCGGCTACGTCGGGACGATGGCGATGTACGCGTACGCCTTCGGGAGCTACGGTCTCCAGCTCGTCGGCGTCGCGTCCGTGTTCGGCGTCCCGGCGCGCCCGCTCCTCTCCGCGGCCGCCGTCGCGTGCTTCGTCGGGCTGAACGCGCTGGGCGCGCGGGCGTCCGGCCGGACCGAGGACGCGCTCGTCGCGACGAAGGTGTGCATCCTGCTCGTCGTCGGCGGCGCGGGGGCGTACTACGGCGCCACCCACGGGATGCTCCGGAGCGGGTTCGGCAGCCTCGGCGGTGGCGTCGTCGCCGCGAGCGCCCTCTCCTTCGTCGCCTTCGAGGGATGGGAACTGCTCACTTTCGACCTCGACAGCATCGCGGACCCGCAGGTGACCGTCCGACGGGCCATCTACACCAGCGTCGTCGTCACGACGCTGCTCTACGTCCTCGTCGCCGTCGTGACGACGGATCTCCTGAAGCCCGCGGCCATCGCCGCGAACGAGGAGACGGCGCTCGCGTACGCCGCGCGGCCGGTCTTCCACGAGGCCGGCTTCGCGCTCGTCGCCGCGGCCGCCGTGTTCTCGACCGCGTCCGCGCTGAACGCCACGCTGTTCTCGGCCGCCCGGCTCAGCCAGCAGGTGGCGGACGCCGCGCACAACGCGCCGGGGCGACCCGTCGGCGACACCGGCACGAGCGAGTCGGTCGGCCAGCGCCGGACGAGCGAACCGGGGGAGTCGTCGCCCGTGCGCGCGCTCCTCGTGCTCGGGACGCTCACGGCGATCCTCACGGTCTACGGGAGCCTCTCGTCGATCACGAGCTTCGCGTCGGGCGCCTTCATCAGCGTCTTCGGCGTCGTCTCCGCCGTCGCGTACACCAGACGCGACTCGCTCGCGAGCGCCGCGATCCCGGCGGTCGGCGCGCTCGGCTCGCTCGCCGCCCTGCTCGCGCTCTTCTGGCACCTCCACCGGACGGACCCGGACGTGCTCGCGACGGTCGCGACCATCTGGGCGGTCGTCTTGGCGGTGTACTGGCTCCCCCGTCGCTGACTCACGCACCTCCGCCGTTTCGTGATAGTTAAGTAGGGCCGGTGACTCGAATAGAGTGCAGTCACTGTAGGGGCGTGCGGTCCCGAGTCCGACGAGGGCGACAGTAACCATCGAGCGGGTCGTGGTAGCCTAGCCTGGTCAAGGCGCAGGGTTGCTAACTCTGTGGCTCACCGCCTCCGGGGTTCAAATCCCCGCCACGACGCCTCTCCACACGAGACAATCATGAGCGAAGAACAACAAGAGGAGCCGGACGAGGAGGAGGACATCCGATACTTCGTCCGGATCGGGCAGACAGACCTCGACGGGACGAAGACCGTCGAGCGTGCCCTCTCCGAGATGGACGGCATCGGCCGCCGGGTCTCCCGCGTGGTCGCCGCCAACGCCGACGTGGACCGAACAGCCACGCTCGGCCGTCTCGACGACGAGCCCATCGAGCGCATCGTCGAGGCCGTGGAGAACTTCGCCGACGAAGTTCCAGACTGGCTGGCGAACCGCCGGAACGACTTCTATACCGGCGAGACCGAACACATCACGGGCAACGACGTCTCCCTCACCCGGAATCAGGACGTCAACCGGATGCGGATGATCCGGTCCTACAAGGGCGTGCGCCACGAGCGCGGACAGAAGGTCCGCGGCCAGCGCACGAAGTCCACCGGGCGTACCGAGGGCACCATCGGTGTCAACGTCGAGGCCCTGCAAGAAGAGATGGAAGAGGAAGCAGAGGAGGAGGGTGAATAATGGCGCTTCCCGGTGAGAACACCAAGTTCTACGAGACGCCGAACCACCCCTATCAGGCGAGCGGATCTCCGAGGAGTCCGATCTCCTCAGCCGCTACGGCCTGAAGAACAAAGAGGAGCTTTGGCGCGCGCAGTCCGAACTGCGCTCCTACCGCCGCGAGGCCCGCGAACTCCTCGGTCGCGTGACCGAGGAGGGCGAGGAGGGTGAGGAGTTCGTCGCACGCCTCCGACGCTACGGCATCCTCGGCGACTCCGACGAGCTGGACGCGGTCCTCTCGCTGGACGTCACGGACGTCCTCGAACGCCGCCTCCAGACGGTCGCCTACCGCAAGGGACTGGCGAACACGCCGCAGCAGGCGCGGCAGTTCGTCACCCACGGCCACGTCACGGTCGGCGACAGCCGCGTGACGGCGCCGTCGCGAACGGTCGCCGTGGCCGAGGAGGACGACGTCGCGTTCGACGAGACGAGTCCGCTCACGGACGAGCTCCACCCGGCTCGCGCCGACAATCAGGAGTAACCCATGTCAGCAAACGAAGCCGACGACAAGTGGGGCATCGCGCACGTGCACGCCTCGTTCAACAACACGCTGCTCACGGTCACCGACGAGACGGGCGCCGAGACGCTGGCCAAATCCAGCGGTGGCGCCGTCGTCAAGCAGAACCGTGACGAGGCCTCGCCGTACGCCGCGATGCAGATGGCCGAACAGCTCGCCGAAGACCTGAAAGAACAGGGTATCGAGGGCGTCCACGTCCGCGTCCGTGGTCCCGGTGGCAACCTCCAGCGGAGCCCCGGTCCCGGTGCGCAGGCGACGATCCGAGCGCTCGCTCGCGCGGGCCTCGAAATCGGTCGCATCGAGGACGTCACCCCGATCCCCCACGACGGGACCCGCCCGCCGAAGAACAGCGGCTACTAACGACATCACATGGCAACGGACTTCGACGTCGAATTCATCGAAGACGGCGACCGGGAGGCGCGCTTCCTCGTTCGAGGGATCACGCCCGCGTTCGCCAACGGCATCCGCCGGGCCATCCTCGCGGACGTCCCGACGCTCTCCATCGACACGGTGCGGTTCGTGGAGAACTCGAGCGTCCTGTTCGACGAGGTGCTCGCCCTCCGGATGGGGCTCGTGCCGCTCACGACCCCCGAGGGCGAGTTCGACGAGGACGACACCGTCACCCTCGCCATCGACGTGGAGGGACCCGCCACCGCGTACAGCGGTGATCTGGTCTCGCCGGACCCGCAGGTCGAACCCGCAGACGAGAACATTCCCCTCATCGAGCTGAAGGACGGACAGCGTCTGGAGGCGGAGGCCGACGCGGTGCTCGGCCGGGGTCGCGATCACGCGAAGTTCCAAGGCGGGGTGGCCGTCGGCTACCGGCACCTCCAGCACGTCGAGGTCGGTGACGACGCCTCGGAGTACGGCGAAGACGAATCCCAGATCGTTCGCGGCGTCATCGAGGACGGCGGCGACCTCGTCGCCACCTCGGAGTTCGGCCACGACCTCACGAACCGGTATCCGGGGAAGGAGGTCACGGTCGAGGACGTCCCGAACGCGTTCGTCTTCCACGTCGAGTCCGACGGGTCGATGCCCGTCGATGAACTGGTCCTCCGTGCCGTGGGCACGCTGTCCACGCGCGCGGACGAACTGCGCGAGAAGGTCAGTCTGTAAGACGACACATGCCCCGCCACCCCACCATCGACGTCGGCCGCACGCGACCAGCGCCGGCCGCGTCACCGGACGGGATCGAAAGTCCCTTTACGGGGCGGCGGGAAGCATGTGTCGTCGGTAAGACCGCGCCTTCTCAGTGGGCGTGCAGGGATAGCCAAGTTTGGCCAAAGGCGCAGCGTTCAGGGCGCTGTCTCGTAGGAGTTCGCAGGTTCAAATCCTGCTCCCTGCACTCCACACCCCTATACTCTCATCAGGAGTCAGAAGCATGAGCAAGACGAGTCCGAGACTCAGTAGTCTCATCGCCCAACTCAAATCCGTCGCCCGCGATTCGGGCGCGGACGTGTGGCACGACGTCGCCGACCGGCTGGAGAAGCCGCGCTCGACGCACGCCGAGGTGAACCTGAGTCGCATCGAACGATACGCGAATGAGGACGAAACGGTCGTCGTCCCGGGGAAGGTGCTCGGTTCGGGCGCCCTCCGGAAGTCCGTGACGGTCGCCGCGGTGGACTTCTCGTCCAGCGCGGAGACGAAGATCGAACACGCGGACGGCGACGTCGTCCAGCTGGCACAGGCAGTTGAACAGAACCCCGAAGGGTCCAACGTCCGGGTGATCCGATGAGCGCCGCAGAATTCGACGCGGACGTCGTCGTCGACGCCCGCGACTGTATCATGGGTCGCGTCGCATCGAACGTCGCAGAACTCGCGCTCGACGGCCAGACGGTGGCCATCGTCAACGCGGAGGACGCGGTCATCACGGGCAGCGAGGAGGACGTCCTCGGGACGTACCGTACCCGCGCCGAACTCGGTTCGGACAGCGGGCCGTACTACCCGAAGCGTCCCGACCGCATCTTCAAGCGCGCCGTGCGCGGGATGCTCCCGTACAAGACCGACCGCGGCCGCGAGGCGTTCGAGAACGTCCGGCTCTACGTCGGCAACCGCTACGACGAGGACGGTGAGGTCCTCGAGGGAACGTCCCTCGATCGCCTCTCGAACATCAAGTTCGTCACCCTCGGGGAGATCGCAGCAGAACTGGGTGCTAACAAGACATGGTAACCAACACGAGCGGGAAGAAGAAGACGGCCGTCGCTCGCGCGACGGTCTCCGAAGGCGAGGGTCGCGTGCGAATCAACTCCACGCCGGTCGAACTCGTCGACCCCGAGATGTCGCGGCTCAAGATGCTCGAGCCGTTCCGCATCGCGGGCGAGGACATCCGCGACGAGATCGACGTCGACGTCACCGTGAACGGTGGCGGCTACGCCGGACAGGCCGACGCCGTCCGGACCGCCATCGCGCGCGCATCGTCGAGTTCCGCAACGACGCCGAACTCCGTGATGCGTTCATGGAGTTCGACCGTCAGCTCCTCGTCAACGACGCCCGGCGCAAGGAGTCGAAGAAGTGGGGCGGGCCCGGTGCGCGGGCGCGCTACCAGAAGTCCTACCGCTGAGGTACACGAATCATGATGGTACCAGTCCGGTGTTTCACGTGCGGGACCGTCATCGGTGAGCACTGGGAGGAGTTCAAGGCGCGAGCCGCGACCAAGGAGGGCGACGAGGACCCCGCGGAGGTCCTCGACGACCTCGGTCTCGACCGGCACTGCTGCCGGCGGATGTTCGTCTCGCATCAGGACCTCGTCGACGTGGTCTCACCCTACCAGTAATGCCGGAATTCAACCGCTACGAGAAGGCACGCATCATCGGGGCGCGCGCCCTGCAGGTGTCGTACGGCGCGCCCGTCTTGGTCGACACCGACCAGACGGAGCCGATCCTCATCGCGGCCGAGGAGTACGACGCCGACGCGCTCCCCTTCACCGTCCGGAGGGAACGACAATGACACGCATCGAAACCGTTCGCCTGCGCGCAGTCCTCGACTCGCGCGGCAACAAGACCGTGGAAGCGGACGTCCTCACCGAGTCCGGCGGCTTCGGCCGTGCGGCCGCCCCGTCCGGGGCGTCCACCGGTGAGTACGAAGCCATCGAACTGCCGGTCAACGAGGCCATCGCGGCGGCCCGCGAGCACGCGGTGCCCCGCCTCGACGGGCGCGTCTACGCGGGCGACCAGCGCGAGGTCGACGACACGCTGCGCGCGGCCGACGGCACCGAGGACTTCTCGGAGATCGGCGCGAACTCGGCGGTCGCCATCAGCATGGCGGCGGCCAAGGCCGGGGCGGACGTCCTCGGCGCGCCGCTCTACCAGCACCTCGGCGGCGCCTTCCGCGGCGAGAACTTCCCGATCCCCCTCGGCAACGTCGTCGGGGGCGGCGAGCACGCCCAAGAGGCGACGGCGATTCAGGAGTTCCTCTCCGCGCCGGTCGGCGCGCCGAGCGTGAAGGACGCCGTCTTCGCGAACGCGCAGGTCCACGGCGAGATCGGCTCGCTGCTGGAGGAGCGCGGCACGCCCGCCGCGAAGGGCGACGAGGGCGCGTGGGCGCCCCCCGTCTCGGACGCGGAGGCGTTCGAGATCGTCGAGGAGGCCGTCGAGACGGTCTCGGACGATGTCGGCTTCGACATCAAGTTCGGTCTCGATCTGGCGGCGGCCGAGGTCTTCGAGGATGGCGAGTACGTCTTCGGTGACGAGGTCCGCTCCACGGAGGAGCAGATCGAGTACGTCGCCGGGCTGGTCGACGAGTACGACCTCGCGTACGTCGAGGACCCGCTCGACGAGGACGCCTACGAGGCGTTCGCCGAGCTGACCGAGCGCGTCGGCGACCAGACGCTGATCTGCGGCGACGACCTGTTCGTCACGAACACAGAGCGCCTGCAGGAGGGGATCGACGTGGATGCGGCGAATAGCATCCTCATCAAGCCGAACCAGATCGGCACCCTCAGCGATGCCTTCGACGCCATCGAACTCGCCACCCGGAACGGCTACGAGACGGTCGTCAGCCACCGGAGCGGTGAGACGGAGGACGCGACGATCGCACACCTCGCCGTGGCGACCGACGCCCCGTTCATCAAGACGGGGACGGTGCAGGGCGAGCGAACCGCCAAGCTGAACGAACTCATCCGCATCGCGGACGAGGCACTATGAGCGAGCACGAAGACAGCGAGGCCGATCTCGAGGAGGCCCCCGACACGGACGCGGACGCCGCGGACGCGGAGTCCGAGGCGCCCGACGTCGATGTCGACGTCGAGGCGGACGCCGCCGACGGCGACGACACCCCGGAGACCCCCGAGCCGGCCGCAGGGACGGAAGACGTAATGCCAGACGAGGACGCCGACCTCCTCATCCCGGTCGAGGATTACCTCGCCGCGGGTGTCCACATCGGCACGCAGCAGAAGACGCAGGACATGGAGCGCTTCATCCACCGCGTGCGGACGGATGGTCTCTACGTCCTCGACGTCTCGCGCACGGACGATCGCATCCGCACGGCCGCGGACTTCCTCGCGAACTACGACCCCGAGCAGGTGCTCGTCACCTCCTCGCGTCAGTACGGTCGCTTCCCCGCGGAGAAGTTCGCGGACGCGGTCGGCGCGCGCGCCCGTACGGGTCGCTTCATCCCGGGGACGCTGACGAACCCCAAGTACGACGGCTACATCGAGCCGGACGTGCTGGTCGTCACCGACCCGATCGGTGACAGTCAGGCCGTCAAGGAAGCGATCACGGTCGGAATCCCCGTGATCGCGATGTGCGACTCGAACAACTCCACGAGCAACGTCGACCTCGTCGTTCCGACGAACAACAAGGGTCGACGCGCGCTCTCGGTCGTCTACTGGCTGCTCGCGAACGAGGTCCTCGACAAGCGCGGCGCCGAGCCGTCGTACAGTCTCGAGGACTTCGAGAGCGAGATTTAACGCCGACGACCCTTTCCTTTCGGTGACGAACCCCGTAGTTACATCTCCGCGCGCGTCGAGTGTCGCTGTATGCAGGTCGCCGGGAAGTGCCGACCGACGCGTGAGTCGCTGATCGCGGCCGCCGACCGGGGATTCGATGCGGCCGAACTCTATGTGACGCCGGACGTCCTCGACGTCGCGACCGAGAGGCTCGCCGAGCGAGTGCGGGCCTCGTCGATATCTGCGTGCTCGGTCCACACCCCGCACGTGCTCCCGTCGGCGACGGGTCCGCTCCGGGCCGCGGACCGCCTCGCTCGCGCGCTCGACGCCTACCTCGTCGTCCACACCCAGTACGCGAACATGACGCACACGCCCGTCCTCGCGGAGGCGGGGTTCGCGGCCGAGCACGGGTACGAGAATCAGGCGGGCGCGAGCGTCCGGCACGTCGAGGCGCAGGTACTCCGTCGCGGCCACGAGCTGGTGCTCGACACCGCCCACCTCTACATGGCGCACGCGGACTATCGGGAGCGGTTCCGCGCGCTGCTGGACGCGTACGGCGATCGGATCCGCGTCGTCCACCTCGCCGATTCGACGCGCGAGACGGACGGGCTCGCGTTCGGTGCGGGGGAGATGGCGATGGACGACCTCGCGCGGACGCTGAAGGGGCACTTCGACGGGACCGTGGTGTTGGAGGTGATGCCGGCGGAGCAGGCCGACGCGCTGGCGCACTTCGAGGCGGCTTAGCGCTCGACGACGCCGAGGCGGGTGTCGAAGCCGTCGACGAAGCGGACGCGCTTCCCGAAGAGGGTGCGTCCGCCGTGGAGCGGGTGGTGAGCCGCGGCGTCGGAGACGTCACCGGTGAGGAGGACGGCGGCGGGACAGGGACCGAAGCGCGAGAGGCGCTCGCGGACGGGACCGTCGTCGGGCGCGCAGAGGACGACGTCCTGTCCGGGGAAGGCGGCGAGCGCGCCGAACGTGCCGTCGGAGTCGCGCTCGGGCGTCGGAAGCCGATAGAGGTCGGTGAAGCGCGCGACGGCCGCGTCGAGGTCGTCGACGGCGAGGACGACGCGGCCGATCCCGGAGATCGGGGACCCGTAGAGCGCGCTGTCGGGGACGCGGTACTCGCGAGGCGTTCGATCGGAGACGACGGCGGGGAGCGCGGTGTCCGGGTCGCCGAGGAAGCCGACGTCCCACTCGGCGACGCCCCGGTCGGTCTCGCGGCGCTCGCGGACGGGTCCCCGGACGGTGACGTCGTGACTGATGGCGCGCTGGAGTTCGCTGTGGACGCTGCCGGCGTCGACGCACCACGCGCAGGGACCGGCGTCGGCCGCCGCGAAGTCCGGCCAGTGGCCGGCGGTCTCGGCGTCGGGATCGGTGGGCGCGAGGAGTTCGAGCGCGGAGCCGTCGGGCAGGACGATCATCGCCGTCTCCGTGCCGGATTCGGCGTGTTCGCCGCCGTACTGCGGGGCGAAGCCGGCGTTCTCGAAGCGCTCGACGAGCGCGTCGAGGTCGGGACCGACGAACGGGACGTGATCGATGACGGGGCGCATATCCGGGGTTGGCGGGCGGTAGTGATAGGTGGCGCGGCACCGACGGCGGTGGGTGCGCCGCGAAGCGAAAGGGTACTTACGCCGGGCCGACCCGTGTTCGGGTATGCCGACCACTTCGAGCGCCCCGGGGAAGGTGTACCTCTTCGGGGAGCACGCGGTCGTCTACGGCGAGCCCGCGGTGCCGTGCGCCATCGAGCGGCGCGCGACCGTCCGGGTGGAGGAGCGTGACGACGGGCGCCTGCGGGTGAGCGCAGCGGACCTCTCGCTCGACGGGTTCACCGTGGAGTACGGCGCTGACGACGGCGTCCCGAACGTGGACGTCCCGACGGCGCTGGTCGAGGCGGCGATGGGGTACGTGGACGCGGCGGTGGCGAGCGCGCGCGACGCCGCCGACCGGCCGGACGCGGGCTTCGACGTGACGATCGAGAGCGACATCCCGCTGGGCGCGGGTCTCGGCTCCTCCGCCGCCGTCGTCGTCGCGGGCGTGGACGCCGCCGCGCGCGAACTCGGCGTCGAACTCGCTCCCGAGACCGTCGCGGAGCGCGCGTACGAGGTCGAGAAGGCGGTCCAGAGCGGGGAGGCCTCGCGCGCGGACACGTTCTGCTCGGCGATGGGCGGGGCGGTCCGCGTCGAGGGGTCGGACTGTCGGACGCTCGACGCGCCCGACCTCCCGTTCGTCGTGGGGTACGACGGGACGAGTCACGACACGGGCGACCTCGTCGCGGGCGTGCGCGCGTTGCGCGAGCAGTACGACTTCGCTCGCGACACTGTCGAATCCATCGGCGACCTCGTCCGGCGGGGCGAGGACGCGCTCCGCGAGGGCGACGTCGAGGAACTCGGGCGCCTGATGGACGTCGATCACGGCCTGCTCGCCGCGCTCGGCGTCTCCGCGCGCTCGCTCGACGAGATGGTGTGGGCGGCGCGCGACGGCGGCGCCGCGGGCGCGAAACTGACGGGCGCGGGCGGCGGGGGCTGCATCGTCGCGCTCGATCGGGACGACGGCGCGGAGACCGCGCTCTCGCTGACGCCGGCGTGCGAGGAGGCCTTCCGCGCGCGGCTCGCGGACGAGGGGGTGCGTGCGGAGTGACGGTCGTCCTGAAGCTCGGCGGGAGCGTGATCACCGAGAAGGGCGAGCCGGAGACGGTCGATATCGGCGCTCTCGCGGACGCCGCGGACGCGATCGCCGCGGCGTCGATCGGCGATCTCGTTCTCGTCCACGGCGGCGGCTCGTTCGGCCACCACCACGCGGCCGCCCACGGCGTCTCTCGAACCGACGGCACGCGCGACGCGGCGGCGGTCCGCGAGATCCACGGCGCGATGCGGCGGCTGAACGACGCGGTCTGCGACGCCCTCGTCGGACGGGACGTCCCGGCCGTCCCACACCACCCCCACTCGGCGGGCTACCGGGACGCCGCGGGCGACCTCACGCTTCCGACGGACACCGTCGGCGCGACGCGCGACGAGGGGTTCGTGCCCGTCCTCCACGGCGACGTCGTGACGCACGTCGATGCGGGCGCGACGATCCTGAGCGGCGACGAGCTCGTCGTCGCGCTCGCGCGCGGTCTCGACGCCGATCGCGTCGGCGTCTGCTCGACGGTTTCGGGCGTGTTGGACGACGACGGCGACGTCATCGAGCGCATCGACGACTACGCCGACGTCGAGCGCTATCTCGGCGGGAGCGCGGACACGGACGTCACGGGTGGGATGGCCGCGAAGGTCCGCGCACTCCTCGACCTCGACGCGCCCGCGTCGGTGTTCGGTCCCGACGCGCTCGGCGGTTTCCTTCGCGGCGAGGGACCGGGCACGGTGATCCGGTAGGGCGTACGTTCTTCTCGGTCGGCACCGAATCCTCGTCGCATGCAGTGGGAGTACAAGATCGTACGGCTCGACTCGGGGAGCTACTTCCGCGACGCGGAGTCCCCGAGTGAAGCGGAGTTGAACGAACTCGGCGCGGACGGGTGGGAGCTCGCGGCAGCGATCGACAGCAGCGAGGTCAAACTCGGCGGTCGAGGTGGGTCCACGACGGGGCTCGTGTTCAAACGACCGGTCGAGGATGGGGGGTCGGACGGCGCGGACGGGTCGTCCACGACTGGACAGTGAGACGTGCCGCGTGCGGCGCAGACGACCGAGCGGTCGGTTAGAAGACGAATCCGCTCTGGATGGCGGCGACGAGGCCGGTGAGGACGACGACGCTCAACACCGTCGTCACGAAGATGACGGTGCTCATGTACTCGGCGGTGTCGAACGCCGTGTCGGGATCGCCGTCGCTGTACGCGATGGTGAGCGCGAGGGGGGTGACGGCGGCGGGCGTCGCGCATTCGAGGACGAAGATGTTGGCGACGTCGGGGTTGGCGAAGCCGATGACGATCGCGATGGCGGCGCCGACGACGGGGGCGACGACGAGCTTGAGCGCGGTGGGGAGCGCGGTCGGGCGGAGGTGACCGAGGTCGACGTCGGCGAGCTGGATGCCGACGACGGTGAGCATCAGGGGGACGGACGCCGAGCCGACCGTGTTCACCGTGGTCATGAAGGTGCCGTCTGCGGGCGGGGTCAGCCCGAGGAGGCGGACGATCGCCGCGGCGGCGACGGCGTAGACGAGCGGGAGGCGAAAGACCTCGCGGAGCGCGCTCGTCGCGCCGGCGGCGTCGTCCTTCCCGGCGGAGACGACGTAGACGCCGAGCGTGTAGAGGAGGACGCTCTGCGTCGTGAGGAAGAGCGTGGCGGTCGTCTTCCCGAGGTCGCCGAAGACGAACGAAGTGAGGGGGATGCCGACGAACCCGGAGTTCGGGAACGCGCTCGCCAGCACGATGCCGGAGAGCAGGGAGTCCGGGACGTCGAGCGCGCGGCCGGCGACGTACGCGAGCGCCATGATGACGAGCGCGTAGGCGAGGACGGCGACGACGAGCGAGACGACGGCGCTCCCGCTGAGGCTCGTCGTCGCGATGCCGTGGAAGACGAGCGCGGGGAGGAAGAAGTTGAGCGCGACGGTGTTGAGCGGGCCGACGGAGACGTCGGTGGCGCGCCCGAGGACGTAGCCCACGGCGGCGATGGCGACGATCGGGAGGATGGCCGACGTGAAGGCGCCGAAGAGGGTCACGCGCGTCTCACGTCCGCTCGGGACGGGGTGGTTCGAACCGGAACCGGATAGTGAGGGAAACGAGACACACGTGATCCTACCGAGCGCTGATACAAAGCCCCTTCCGAAACAGGTCGCCGCGCCGCGGTGGCGAGAGGGGCGTCGATCCCCGCCGTTTTTGTTGCGCTCACCCGTACGGGCGATCGATAAGCGTCGGTCCCGCCGGCGCTACACGGGAGTCCACGATGGAGATCGAAATCGCGACGATCGGCGGGTACGAGGAGGTCGGACGGAACATGACGGCCGTCCGCGTCGGTAGCGACGTCGTCGTCTTCGATATGGGTCTCGACCTCGCACCGGTCGTCCGACGCGACCTCGACGGCGAAGTCCGCGCGGTCGTCTTCTCGCACGGCCACCTCGATCACGTCGGGGCGGCCGGCGTCCTCGCGGAACGCTACGACGCCCCGCTGATCGCGACCCCGTTCACGATGGAGATAGTGAAGGGCGAACTCGGCGCGAGGTTCGCCGGCGACCTCGTGACGATGGCCGCCGGCGAGGGGATGGATATCGGCGACGGTCTCGAACTCGAGTTCGTCCACGTCACGCACTCGACCGTCGGTGCGGTGAACCCCGTCCTCCACACGCCGGCCGGCGCGGTCGTCTACGGACTCGATAAGCGCCTCGACCACGATCCGGTTCTCGGAGACCCGATCGACATGGCGCGCTTCGAGGCGCTCGGTGAGGCGGGCGTGCTCGCGTACGTCGAGGACTGCACGAACGCGGGCCGCGACGGACGCACGCCCGGCGAGGCCGTCGCCCGCGCTCGCGTTCGCGACACCCTGCGAGGCGTCGCGGACACGGACGGAGTGATCGTCGCCTCGACGTTCGCCAGCCACGTCTCGCGCGTGTCGAGCCTCGTCGAGTGCGCCCGGGAGATCGGCCGCGAGCCGATCCTCCTCGGGCACTCGATGGAGACGTACGCGCGGACCGCCGCCCACTTCGGCTATCCGGAATTCGAGGACGTCGAGACCCGCGGGAGTCGCGTCGGCGTCGAGCGCGCGCTGCGGCGCGTGCGTAACGAGGGCCGCGAGGACTTCCTGTTGATCGCCACCGGCCATCAGGCCGAACCGCGCGCCGTCCTGCCGCGACTCGCGCGCGCCGAGAGCGCGCTCGCGCTCGGCGCGGGTGACGTCGTCGTCTTCAGCGCCCGCGTGATCCCCGATCCCGTCAATCGGCGGCGCCGGGCCGCGCTCGATCGGCGACTCGAACGCCGCGGCGTCCGGGTCCGCGACGGCGTCCACGTCTCCGGTCACCTCCGCGCTACGGGCCACCGCCGGATGCTCCGGGCGCTCGAACCCCGTACCCTTATCCCCGCCCACCAGTCAGTAGAAGGTATCGAACCCTACGTCGCCCTCGCCGAAGCCCGCGGATACGAGCGCGGCGAGGACGTCCACGTCGCCCGCAACGGAACCACCATCACACTCGCCGAATAAATGAACCAGAACACGCGCGAAGACGCGGTGTTGTCCGCCATCGAGGAGCGACGCGAACTCGTCAACGACGCGATCGACGACGAACTCCCGATGGCCGAACCCGAACGACTGTACGAGGCCTCCCGATATCTCCTCGAAGCCGGCGGGAAGCGCCTGCGCCCGACCGTCTCGCTGCTCGTCGCGGAAGCGCTCGCGGACGTCGATCTCCTCTCCGCGGACTACGGGGAGTTCCCCGCGCTCGACGACTCGACGGTGGACGTCATGGCCGCCGCCGTCTCCATCGAGGTCATCCAGTCGTTCACCCTCATCCACGACGACATCATGGACGACGACGACCTCCGTCGCGGCGTCCCCGCCGTCCACCGCGAGTACGACACCGAGACCGCCATCCTCGCCGGCGACACCCTCTACTCGAAGGCCTTCGAGATCATGCTCCGGACCGAGGCCGACCCCGAGGCGAGCCTCGACGCCATCGACCTCCTCGCGCGCACCTGCACGCGCATCTGCGAGGGCCAAGCGCTCGACGTCGACTTCGAGACGCGCGCCGACGTGGACGCCGACGAGTACCTCGACATGGTCGAGCGCAAGACCGCCGTCCTCTACGGCGCCGCCGCGAGCGTCCCCGCCATCGTCATGGGCGCGGACGACGACGTCGTCGACGCGCTCTACCGCTACGGCGTCAACGCCGGGCAGGCCTTCCAGATTCAGGACGACGTCCTCGATCTGACCGTGCCCTCCGAGCAACTCGGCAAACAGCGCGGGAGCGACCTCGTCGAGAACAAACAGACCGTCATCACCGTCCACGCGCGCGATCACGGCGTCGACGTCGACTCCCTCGTGGACGCCGACGACCCCGAGAACGTCACCGACGCCGAGATCGACGCCGCCGTCGCGGCGTTAGAGGACGCCGGCAGCATCGCCTACGCCCGCAACCTCGCCGAGGACCTCACCGCGCAGGCGAAAGCCGAACTCGACGGCCTCCCCGACAACGACGCCCGAGACCTCCTCCGCGAGATCGCCGACTACCTCATCGAACGCGGCTACTAACGACCGTTTGCCGTGCGCGGCTTCGCCCGCGCTGGCAAAAGATGGAACACTTGCAACGGTGGGGGGTGTGGTGGCTCTTCTCGCGCGTCGCTCACGCGACGTCCAACGTCTCGCGGTCCGCGTCGGTCAGATCGAGTCCGGTCGCGGCGACGTTCTGTTCGGGGTGATCGATGCTCGACGTCCCGGGGATCGGGAGGATGACGTCGCTGTGATCGAGGAATCACGCGAGCGACACCTGATAGACGGTGGCGTCGTGGCGCTCGGCGACGGTCTCGACGGCCTCGCGCGTCTCGCCGATGAGGCGCTCGGAGACGGCGGGACCGTAGGAGTCCGCCGTATCGATGAAGTCCACGCCGAGTTCGTCGGCGCGCCGGCGGACGTCGCGCGCGTTCGGCTCGCTCGGGGGACGACCGATGACGTCTCCGCCGGTGAGGCGCATCGCGCCGAAGCCGAGGCGGTGGACGGTGAGTTCGTCGCCGATGTCGAACGTGTCGCTCTCGTTCGCGCGTGTCAGGGGTGGCGATTGGCGCGCGCGCGACCGGAAGGCGCTGTGGAAGCGGCGGGCGACGCGGCCTTCAGGGATCGCCCGCCGCGTCGAGTCGCGCGGTGACGTGGGCGTCGACGTTGTAGAAGAGGACGCCGACGGAGGCGAGCGCGACGGCGAGATAGAGGAGGTAGCGAAGCGGCCCGCCGAGGACGCTCCCGACGGTCCCCCCGACGATGCCGACGACCATCAGCTCGAACCACGTGAGGAGCGCGCGGGAGGCGACCATCGAGCGACCCATCTCAGTAGCCCTCCCCGCTCTCGATCGAACCGCTGAACGACGTGTAGAGCAGGACGAAGTAGCCGGAGACGAGCGGGAGGAGGATCACCGCCGCGATGGACATGAGGTTGAGCGGGAGCGTCGAGACGATGGCGTCCGCGACGGTGGTTCCGGCGGCCGGATCGACGAGCGGGTACATGAAGCGCGCGACGAGCGCGACGAGCGCGACGACGGTGAGGGCGACGGCGCCGAACGCGGCCCGGTCGCGTCCCCGTCGGAGCGCGAGGGCGTAGCCGACGCCGGCGAGGACGCTGAGCGCGACGCAGGCGATCCCGAGCGGCGTGAGCAGGTTCGCGGCGGCGCGCGGGAGCGCGGCGACGACGTACGCGAGCGTGACGACGACGAGCGCGAGGTAGGCCGCGGCGGCGCGCTCGCCGTACGGCCGGACGGTCTCGCGGAGGTCGCCCTCGACCTTCAGCCGGACGAACGCGACGCCGTCGGCGATCGTGAGCGCGACGAGCGCGAGGCCGACGAGGACGCCGGGGACGGTGAGGATCGCGTCGAGACCGAAGGTCCAGTCGGCGACGAAGACGCCGAGACAGAAGGGCGCGCCGACGCTCCCGGCGACGAACGAGCGCCCCCACCAGCGTCGCCACGCGTCGTCCTCGCGCTGCTCGCGGAACTCGGGGGCGAGGCCGCGGAGGATGAGCAGTGCGAGGACGCAGAACAGCAGGAGGTAGTAGCGCGAGAAGACGGCGGCGTAGACGGTGGGGAACGCGGCGAAGAGCGCGCCGCCGAAGACGACGAGCCAGACCTCGTTGCCGTCCCAGAAGGGCCCGACGACGGCGAGGAGGTGCTCGCGCTCCGCCTCGTCGTGCCGGAGGGCGAACAGCGCGCCGACGCCGAAGTCGAAGCCGTCGAGGAGGACGAACGCCCCGAGCAGGCAGAACAGCAGAGCGAACCAGAGATCGGCGAGCGGGAGACCGAACAGGGGACCGGCGGCGAGATCAGTCATCGGTCGTCACCCCCTCGGTCTCGGCCGTCCCGCGGGTGTAGAGGTCCGCGTCGTCCGACGGCGGACCGCCCCGGATGACGCGGACGACCACGTACGTGTAGACGGCGAGCAGCGCGAGGTAGCCGACGGCGAAGCCGGCGAGCGTGAGCGTGGCCTCCGTCGCGCTCAGGCCGGGCGAGACGCCGTTCGTCGTCTTCAACACGCCGTGGACGAGCCACGGTTGGCGCCCGACCTCGGTGACGACCCACCCGGTCTCGACGGCGAGGAGGCCGAGCAGCGTCGATGCCATCAGCCCCTTGTGGAGCAGGTCGTCGTCGAACAGCTCGCCGCGCCACCACCGGTAGCCTCCCCAGAAGGCGAGGAGGAGGAACCAGAAGCCGAGTCCGACCATGACGCGGAAGGACCAGAAGACGAGCGCGACGGGCGGGTGGGGTTCGGCGAACGTCTCCAATCCCTGTATGGCGGCGCCCGCGTTCCCGCCGCTGGCGAGCCACGACGCCCCGCCGGGGATGCCCAGCCCGAAGAGGTCCTTCGAGTGCGGGCCGAGGACGTGACTGAGGTCGGTCGGGAACGCGAAGAGGTACTCGGGGACGTGCGATTCGGTGTGCCAGACGGCCTCCATCGCCGCGAACTTCTGCGGTTGGGTCTCGTAGACGTGTCGGGCGTAGCCGTCGCCGACGGCGATCTGGAGCGGTGCGACGACGATGAGGACGACGAGCGCGATCTTCAGGGTGGCCTCCCAGACGTCGACGTTCTCGTTCTCGACGCCGCGGACGTGGTGTTTGTAGACGTAGTAGGCGGAGATGCCGGCGAGGAGGAGCGAGACGGTCTCGACGGCCGCGGTCTGCATGTGGACGAACAGCCACGGGAAGCGCGGGTTGAGGTAGGCGGCGAGCGGGTCGGTGAGGTGGACGACGCGCCGGCCGCCCTCGGTGACGACCTCGTACCCCCGCGGGGTCTGCATCCACGAGTTCGCGACGAGGATCCAGACGGCGGAGAGCCACGAGCCGACGCCGACGGCGAGCGAGGAGACGAAGTAGAGCCGGTCGCTCACGCGCTCGCGACCGAAGAGGAAGACGCCGAGGAACGTGGCTTCGAGCATGAACGCCATCATCCCCTCGACGGCGAGCGGCCCGCCGAAGAGTTCGCCGACGAACGCGGAGAAGCCGGCGAAGTTCGTCCCGAACTCGAACTCGAGGACGAGCCCGGTGACGGTCCCGACGACGAACGTGATGGCGAAGACGTGCCCCCAGAAGCGACGCAGGCGCTCGTAGAGCGGTTCGCCATGGTGCACCTCGCGCCACGTGAAGTAGACGAGGAAGGGCGCGAGCCCCATGCTGATGACGGGGAAGACGATGTGGACGATGGTCGTGAGCGCGAACTGGAGGCGGCTCGCGAAGACCGGATCTACCATGGATCGCTCACCCGCGTTGGCTTCACTACCGGAACGGTGCGGCCAGCGACGCAAAGAGCGTTGGGGCTGTTCGAGCGATACACGCGCGGTCCTACCTAGAACAGCGAGAGAGTCCCGCC
>NZ_BATA01000020.1 GCF_000474235.1 Halarchaeum acidiphilum MH1-52-1 | reverse complement strand
GACGAGAGCGGTGCGACCGACGCCGACGCGGGCGGCGTCTCGGGGGCCGAGCGCGAAGAGCGCGTCGCGGCGTTGCGCGAGACGCTCGCGGAGCGCGAGACGCGAATCGAGGAGTACGAGGAGCGACTCGCCGAATACGACGCGCGCGTCGCGGAACTGGAGGAGCGAGCGGCGAGCGCGGAGGACGCGGTCGAGGCGCGCGAACGCGATCTCGACTCCCTCCGAGCGGAGCGCGACGACCTGCGCGAGTCGGTGGCGACGCTGGAGGAGCGCGTCGCGGAACTGGAGGCCGCCCTCGAGGCGGCGGGCGGACCGGTCGATCCCGAGACGGAGCGCGATCCCGGGACGGCGCTCTCGGGGACGAACCTCTTCGTGCGCTACGCGTCGAAAGCGGAGCCGACGCTGGACGCGCTGAGCGAGACCGAACCGGACCCGGACGCGATCGACGCCAACCTCCGGCTCGAACACCACACGAGCTTCGACGCGACGGACGCGACGGTCGGCGGCGACGACTATCGGACGTTCCTCGAGTCGTCGACGCCCTACCGCTTCGTCTCGTGGGTCGTTCGCGACCTCCCGTTCGAGATCCGGGAGACCGGCCACGAGTCGGGGCTGAGCGACCTCTACGAGACCGTCCCCGAGATCGATCGCGCGGAGTTCGACGGGACGGTCGAGTTCGCGGACGCGGACGGCGAGACGCACAGCGAGACGTTCGACGTGGTGTTGCGCGACGGGATGGGCGACCCGCTCATCGTCGCGGCGCTGAACACCTCGCGGGATCCGGTGACGGGCGGGGAGATGGAGGCGCTGACGGCGGCGGCGTCGGCGGTCCGCGATGGCACGGAGTCACTGGCAGCGGCGTTCTACGTCACGGCGTCGTTCTTCGAGCCGGAGGCGCTGGAAACGGCGAGCGACGCGACGGGAGGCGGGGGGATCCTACGGCGGAGCGAGAAGGAGAGTTACGTGAGAGTCGCACGCAAACGGGGGTACCACCTCTGTCTCGTGGAGGACCGTGACGGGTCGTTCCACTTGACGGTGCCCGGGCTCTAGCTCTCCGCTTCAGCGGGGGACTCGATCTTCATCGATTCGAGCTTCGTGACGGTCTCGTCGACCTTCTCGTCGAGTTCCTCGACGAACTCGTGCGTGTGGTCGGTCGTGATCGCACCCTGACTCGACGGCTCGATGAGGTTCTCCTCTTCGAGGACGCGGAGGGAGTAGCGGACCTTGTGGTGCGGGTAGCCCGTCTCGTTGGACATCTTGACGATCCCGATGGGTTCGTTCTCGATGACCATTCGGAGCACTTCGAGGTGGCGTTCGAGCATATCGACCTCTTTCTCAAGTCGGTCTATCATGGCATTTGTTAACTTGTCGTGGCCAGCGTTTAAAGGTTGTCCTACGGCGCGGACAATGCGGGCGTGTACCGCGGTTTCACACGGGGAGGATATACGTCTTTCTGCCGGCGATAGTGGCGTCGTTCGTGGGTAGCGAGACGAGTCAGATCCCGAGACGTACGCACGACCCTGTATATTTTCGGGGATCGGGACCGTAACGGGTTTCACCGAGGGGGCGAAACGTCCGCCGTATGACCGTCACCATCGTCGGCTCGCAGTTGGGCGACGAGGGCAAAGGCGGCGTCGTCGACATCTTCGGCGACGCCGTCGACGTCGTCGCCCGCTATCAGGGCGGCGACAACGCCGGCCACACCGTCGTGCACGAGGGCGAGGAGTACAAGCTCTCCCTCGTGCCGAGCGGTGCCGTCCGCGGCAAGACCGGCGTCCTCGGCAACGGCTGCGTCGTCAATCCCGCCACGCTCTTCGAGGAGATCGACGCGTTGCGAGAGCGCGGACTCGACCCCGACGTTCGCGTCGCGCGTCGCGCGCACGTCATCTTCCCGTATCACCGCGTCCTCGACGCATCGAGGAGGATGCCAAGAGCGAGGAGGGCGAGGAGGTTGGCACGACCGGACGCGGCATCGGCCCGACCTACGAGGACAAGGCCGGCCGTCGCGGTATTCGCGTCGGCGACCTCGAGGACGACGAGGTGCTCCGCGAGAAGCTCGAGTACGTCGTCCCGCAGAAGCGCGCGCTCGCCGAGGACGTCTTCGGCGTCGAGACGGACGAGGCGTTCGACGTCGACGCGCTCTA
Organism: Halarchaeum acidiphilum MH1-52-1; assembly: GCF_000474235.1. GTDB lineage: Archaea > Halobacteriota > Halobacteria > Halobacteriales > Halobacteriaceae > Halarchaeum > Halarchaeum acidiphilum. The sequence goes on along the minus strand of NZ_BATA01000020.1, from coordinate 33,035 downwards.
CGAGGAGTACAGCGAGTACGCCGAGCGCCTCGTCGAGGAAGGCATGCTCGTGAACGCGGGGGACTTCCTCGCGGACGAACTCGACCGGGACGCGAACGTCATGTTCGAGGGCGCACAGGGCACCCTCATCGACATCGACCACGGCAACTACCCCTACGTCACGTCCTCGAACCCGACCGCGGGCGGCGCGGCGACGGGCACCGGTCTCGGTCCGAGCGTCGTCGGCGGGGGCGACGTCGTCGGCATCGTCAAGGGCTACCTCACGCGCGTCGGGAGCGGGCCGCTCCCCACCGAACTCGGTGGCGTCGAGGGCGACACGCCCGGCTACACGAAGGGCGAGGGTCGCGACGAGGAGCTCGCGCCTACATCCGCGACGAGGGCGGCGAGTACGGCACCGTCACGGGCCGCCCGCGCCGCGTCGGGTGGCTCGATCTCCCGATGCTGCGCCACTCGACGCGCGCGAACGGCTTCTCGGGCGTCGTCATCAATCACCTCGACGTGCTCGCCGGCCTCGACGAAGTGAAGGCCGGCGACGCCTACGAACTCGACGGCGAAACGGTCGAGACGGTACCCGCGACGACGGAGCGCTGGGCGGCCTGCGAGCCCGTCTTCGAGACCTTCGACGGCTGGGACGAGTTCGACTCCGCGACCGTCGCCGCGGAGGGCTACGACGCCCTCCCCGCAGAGGCCCGCGCCTACGTCGAGTACGTCGAGGACGAACTCGGCGTGCCCGCCTACGCGCTCGGCGTCGGTCCCGGCCGCGAGGAGACGGTCGTGCGGACGAACCCGTTCGAGGAATAGGCGACGCCGAGCAGTCGGCCGAACAACCCACGTGGTCCGTGTTCGCGCGACGAGTGGTCCGAAGGATCCGATCGTCGCGTGAGAACGGGGTTCCAACTGATCCACACTCGCTCCCGCGGTCGTTCGCGTGGATCGCACGACTCACTCGCGCGCCAGCGCGAGGCCCAAGCGACCCCGTTAGGGGGAGCGCCGGGCTTTTGGTCGGGCTTTTGCCAGCGCTGACACGCTCCGCGCGCCAAGCGCAGCAAAAGGTCGGGCGGAACCCGCACGCTTTTGGGTGGCCGCCGCCCATCCATGATTCATGAAGCGGGACCTCATGGACATCGTCTGCTGTCCGCTCGACAAGCACGACCTCGACCTCGACGTCGAGAGCGAGGAGGACGGAGAGGTCGTCTCCGGAACGCTGACGTGCGCGGACTGCGGCGAGACGTACCCGATCGAGGACGGTATCCCGAACCTCCTGCCGCCGGACATGCGCGAAGAGACCCCGGCGTAGACCGCCGAGCGGGACGAAGCTTTTTGCCGTCGGCCGTCGTCTCCCCCGTCAGAACGTGCCCCTGACGCTCACGGTCGACCTGAACGGCGACCACGCGCACGCGCTCAATGCGTCGCCCGTCCCCTTCGAGACCGATGGGTCGTTCGACGTCGAGGTCGTCAATCACGGCGCCGGGAGCCACGTCCACGTCCGCACCGATGATGATCTCTCGCGGGTCGCGACTCTCGTCGACGGCAACTACTACGTGCCGCCGGAGTCGCGCGAGCGCATCGCCGTCTCCATCGGGGATCCGGGGCCGCGACCCGTCGAGGGCACGCTCCAAATCACCGCCGGCTACGGCGCCGAGCGCCTCGACGTCCCCGTCCGGATCGTCGAGCGCGAGACGCCGAACACCGTCGACGTCGACGAGTCGCTCGGCGAGGTCCCGACGCGTGACGACGACGCGGACGGGCCGGGACTGCGGACGTTCGCCCCGGCCGCCGTCGCGGTCGTCGGTCTCGTCTGTGCGGTGCTCGCCGTCCTCTTCGTCGGCGAACTCGTCGGTGCCGTGGTGGCCGCGTTCGCGGTCGTCTGCGGTGCGCTCGCGTGGTACGCGCTCCGCTAGCGCTCGACGCCGAGGTCGGCGCCGCGTTTCGCGCGGAGGTAGCGCGCCCGATAGCGGTTCGCTCCCTCGTCGAAGTCGGCTTCGCGGATCTCGTCGAGTCGGTCGTCCGCGACGGCGTCGACGAGCTCGCCGAGCTGATCGAACTCTCTCTCCGTGAGGCGGAGGTCGTACGTCTCCTCGGGTTCGCCTTCGAGCTGCGTGAACTCGCGCGCCGCGGCGATGAAGAGCGAGCAGGGTTCGCGACAGGGGAACTCGCCGTCGCCGCGCGGGACGTCGAGTTCGGTCTCGGCGTCGTGGTCCCACGCGCGGCGCTTCAGGCACTGGCTGTCCGCGCAGCAGGCCTCGGTGGCCCACGCGAGCGCGTCGGTCGGGAGGTCGGAGACGAGATCGTAGATGCCGGTCTGTCGCGCCGCGGTCTCGCGCCAGTGCGTGACGTCGAGTCGGCCCTCGCGCTCGCGGTGCCAGTTGGCCACCGTCGCCGGATAGACGAAGTCCACGGTGTCGACGAGCGCGTCGCCGTCGAGACCGACGAAGCGCCACCCGTGCGGGAGCGAGGGCGCGGTCGAGAGCGGCCGATACCGACCGTCATCGTCGTACTTGACGAGGTCGCGGGCGTCGAGCGGGTCGCGGTGGTCGTCGAGGTCTCGGGGATCGGCGTCCGCGTCGTCGCGGTGGCGGACGTCGTAGACGCGCTCGGCTCCCGCATCAGTGAGTCGGACGCGCAGTCGGAGTTCGCCCCACGCACGAATACGGCCGCCGTCGCGGAGGTCGGCGAGGCGGCGGCGCGGATCGTCGCCACGCTCGCTTCCGTCCGCGTCGTCACATCGGCTGTCGTCACATCGGCTGTCGTCACCGCCTCCGTCCCCGTCGGCGCCGTCGCCCGCGCCTTCGATCCACCGGAGGAAGGCCCGACGTGCGGTGCCGCGGCCGCCGACGGTCTCCGCCCAGTATCGCCAGTTCGCGACGTAGGGGTCGCCGTCGGCGAGCGCGGCGAGTTCGCTCGCGTCGATGCCGCGCTCGGAGACATCGGGCGTCTCGAAGCGATAGCCGTAGGTGGTGTCCTCGACGACGAGTCCGTCGAAGTCGATGCCGTCCGCGGCCGCGTCCAGCAGGGCGGCGACGTCGCTCGCCATCGTCAGTCCCCCGCGGTCGCGTCGGCGTCGGTCCGCGTCCGCTCGCGGACGGTCTCGATGGCCGCCGCGACGTCCGCGCCCGCGTCGGCCGCGCGTTCGAGGATGACGTCGGCGACGAGCGGTTCGGTGCCGACAGCGCCCGCGTACCAGATGCGGACGTCGTCCACGGCCGTCGGGACGTCGTATCCCTCGCGGTAGTCCTCTGTGAGACCCACGTCCTCCGGGATGTCCTCGCGCGTGTGGTAGCCGTCGGCGACGAACAGCGGGACGACGACGACGTCGTCCGTTTCGAAGCGGGTCGCGACGTCGTCGACCGCGGGTTCCTCGTCCATGAACACCGCCCCCACCGCCGCGAAGAGACCGCTCTGTCGGAGCCGATCGGCGTGGTGGTGGATCGCCTTCGCGGAGTTCTCGTTGCGCTCGGTGCCGTGGCCGACGACGGCGAGACCGAAGTCGGTGAGGTCATCGCGGCCGGTGATCGAGCGTGCGCGCTCGACGATGACGTCGCTCATCGCGTCGTGCGTGCCGACGGGACCGCAGTAGTGGACGGTCTTCTCGACGTCGGCCGCGTCGAGCGCGACGTGATCGGCGTCGGTGCCGTCGGAGTCCCAGTCCTCGACGTCCCATCCGTCGAGGCGGAGTTCGCGCGGGATGACGCGCTCGGTGAAGTAGCCCTCGGAGACGAACAGCGGGACGACGTACACCGCCTCGGAGTCGAGGGTGCGAAGCACCTCGCGAAACGACGGCTCCTCCTTCCAGAATGACTCGCGCACCTCGTCGAACGCGCCGGTCGCGCGGATCGTGTCGGCGTGTGCGAACGTCGGTTCGCTCGCTCCCGGATTGAGGTGCGAGCCGTGCGCGACAATGACGAGCGCCTGCATCGCTCACGCGTACGCGCGCCCCGACCTTAGGGCCACCGTCTGTTCCCGCCCCGACGCGGGCGTATCACGAACGGTTAACCTCCCGCCCGACCTGTTCGCGGATATGACGGAGACGCTCGCGGAGAGCGCGAGAGCGGCGCTGCGCGATCACCCGTTCCTCGTGACGGCGCTGCGCGCCGGCGTCGTGAACCACGCGGCCGCGGCCCGCTTCCTCGGACTCGGAGGGGAGGACGACGTCGAGGCGGCGGCGACGGCGCTGCGCCGATACGCGGACGACCTCGATGGATACGGGACGGAGGCACGGGACGTCCGCGTCACGGTGGAGAGCGGACTGGGGCGCACCGACGCGGGTGGCGACGCCCTCCTCACCGTCAACGGCGTCGGCTTCGGGGCCGGCGAGGGCACGCTGACGGGCGTGCTCGCCGTCGGTGACGTTGACGCGGCGGCGCTCGGGGCGGTCCTCGATCGATTCGACGTGTCCGACGTGGCCGTCGAGGCGGCGGGCGTCGCGGGCGACGGCCTGCTCGTCGTCGTGGCGCGCCGCGACGGTCCCGACGCCCTGCGTGCGGTGGAGGCCGCGCTCGACGACGTGCCGACGTGAACGGGGATGCGGCTCGCGTCACCCGCGGGAGAGAGCGATGGTTTAACCACCGGGGTCGCCCTATCCGGCGACCATGACGCTGCGCGTGCACAACACGCTCTCCGGCGAGACCGAGGAGTTCGTCCCCGAGGACCCCGACGACGTCCGCCTCTACTACTGCGGGCTGACGACCTCGGACCCCCCGCACCTCGGACACGCCCGCTCGTGGGTCCACGTCGACGTGATGAGTCGGTGGCTCCGGTTCTCGGGGTACGACGTCCATCACGTCGAGAACCTCACGGACGTGAACGAGAAGATCGTCGCGCGCGTCGGACGCGACGGCGACGACGAGAACGAGGTCGCAGAGCACTACATCGGCGAGATCCTCGACTCGATGCGCGCGCTGAACCTCGAACGCACCGAGGTCCGCCCGCGCGTCTCCGAGCACATCCCCGAGATCATCGACCTCGTGGAGACGCTGGTGGAGACCGGCCACGCCTACGAGTCCAACGGCTCCGTCTACTTCGACGTCACGACCTTCGAGGAGTACGGGACGCTCTCGAATCAGCGGTTGGAGAGCATCGAGGAGCAGGGGGATCCCGAGGAGCGTTCGGAGAAGCGCCACCCCGCGGATTTCGCGCTCTGGAAGGCCGGGGGGGTCGACGCGGACGCGATCGCCGACCACCGCGGCCGCGACCACCCGGGGACGCCCGCCCACCCCGAGGGCCAGACGTGGGAGTCGCCGTGGGGCGAGGGTCGGCCCGGCTGGCACATCGAGTGCTCGGCGATGAGCATGGCGCACCTCGGCGAGACGCTCGACATCCACGTCGGCGGGCGCGACCTCGTCTTCCCGCACCACGAAAACGAGATCGCCCAGTCGGAGGCCGCGACCGGACACACGTTCGCGAACTACTGGCTCCACTGCGCGCTCTTCGAGATGGACGAGGAGAAGATGAGTTCGAGCCTCGGCAACTTCGTCACCGTCACGGACGCCGTCGCGGAGTACGGCGCGGACGCCCTCCGGCTCTTCATGGTCTCGGGGACCTACAACAGCCGGCAGACGTACTCGGAGGAAGCCATCGACGAGGCGGTCGAGCGCTGGGGGCGCCTCTCGCGGTGTTACGACGACGCCGTCGCCGCGCTGGACGGCGTCGACGCCCACACGAAGGTCGAGGACGGCGATCTCCGCGCGGCGTGCGACGCCGTCGCCGCGGACTTCGAGGCGGCGATGAACGACGACTTCAACACCCGCGAGGCGCTGAGCGCGCTCTCCGATCTCGTCTCCGCTGTCAACGTCCATCTCGCGGAGCGCGACGCGTACGACTATCGCGGTCTCAAGTCGGCCGTCGAGACGTTCGAGACGTACGGTGGCGGCGTCCTCGGCTTCTCCTTCGGCGGCGAGGCGGGCGGCGACGTCACGCTCACCGAGGACCTCGTCGAACTCGTGTTAGATCTCAGGGAGGACGCGCGGGAGGCGGGCGAGTACGAGCGCGCAGACCGGCTTCGGGACGAGCTAGAGGCGCTCGACGTGACGGTCGAAGATACTGACAACGGACCGACGTATCGGCTCTGACGGCCGGTGTCTTTTTTCCGGAGAGCAGTGTAGGTCGGCGCAGAGATGCGACGACGACTCTTCGCGGTCGCGGGAGTCCTGTTGCTCGTCTCGTTCGCGGGGTGTTCGATGCTCTCCGGGCCGGTGACGTTCAGCGCGAAGAAGGCCACGGTCGGCGAGCAGACGCTCTCCGAGACGCACTATCAGGAACAGTCGGTGAACCAGTCCGTGATCACCCGAAACGTCAGCGCGGCCGGCCAGTCGAAGACGGTGACGGTGACGAACTGGATCGCGCAGTACGACCGCGCGATCGACCTCGGGCCGCTGGGCTCGCAGCGCGCCGCGGTGTTCAGCGTCGTCGCCACGCCGCAGGTGGACGTCCTCGGGAAGTCGTTCAATCCGATCGGCGACTACTCCCGCGAGCGGATCGTGATGATGCTCCAGTCGCGCTACCAGAGCATCGACGACGTCCAGCACGTCGGGAACTACTCGACGACGATGCTCGGGCAGAACACCACCGTCGGGAAGTTCAGCGCGCAGGCCGAACTCGTCGGCGGGCAGTCGGTGGACGTCTACGTCCACGTGACGCGCGTGCAGGTCGGCGACGACTACGTCCTCGCCGTCGCCGTCTACCCCCAGCGGATCGACGACACGGAGTCCCAGCACGTCCGGACGCTCATCCACGGGGTCGAGCACGCGGACGGCGACGACTAGGGAGCGAGCGCGACGGAACGCTTTTCCATCGGCCGGGCGAGCCTCGGCGTATGCATCGGACCGCCGGGGTCGGTCTCGCGCTCAGCGCGCTCGGGATCGCCGCGTACGTCGCGGGCGTCCTCCACCCGTACCCCGGACGCGCGTTCGCCATCACCGCCGTCATGGTCGGAATCACGATCTGCGCGATCAGCGAGGGGCGCCTCGTCGGGGGGCGCGAATGACGCTCGCCGCCGTCGTCTACGCCGCCGGCGGCATCACCGCGTACGACGACCTCGAAACCGCGAAGGACGCCACCGGCACGACGTGGTTCCGCGTGAGTGATCCGGCGGCCGAGGAACTCGAACGCGTCGCCGAGGTCTGCGGACTCCACCCGCTCGCCGTCGAGGACGTGCAGAAGGACGTCCGCCCGAAGGTCGAGGAGTTCAGCGATCACACGTTCGTCCTCGTGAAGGCCGCGCGCCTCGCGAGCGGCGACACCCCCTTTCGCGGCGAACTCCTCACAAACCCGGTCGGACTCTTCGTCGGCGACGACTGGCTCGTCACGTACACGACCGGCGACTGCACCGCCGTCGAGCGCGCGTGGGCGGTCGTCCAGCGCGAGGACGACCGCGCCCTCCAGCGCGGCCCGGACTTCGCCGCGTACCGGATCGTCGACGCCGTCGTCGACGACTACTTCGACGCGCTCGACGACGTCGAGGACCGCCTCGAATACGTCGAGGACACCGTCCTCGATGAGACCGACGAAGACGTCCTCGAAGAGATCAACGACGCCCGACGCGAACTGCTCGCCCTCCGCAAACTCCTCTGGCCGACCCGCGACGCCGTCGCCGTCCTCTCGCGGGGCGATCCCCCACAGATCCAGTCGGTCACGGAGAAGTACTACCGCGACGTCTACGACCACCTCGTCCAGCAGGTCGATCTCGTGGAGACCTACCGCGATCTCGCGGGGGGCGCACGCGACATCTACCTCAACACGCTCTCGATGAGCACGAACGAGGTGATGAAGAAGCTCACTGTCGTCGCCACGATCGTCCTCCCGCTCACGCTCGTCGTCGGGATATTCGGGATGAATTTCTCCGATACCCCGTGGAACATGCCCGAGCTCGCGTGGCAGTACGGGTATCCGGCCGTGATGGTCGGTATGGGAGCCGTCTCCCTGATCCTCCTCTGGTACTTCCGGCGCGAGCACTGGCTCTAGGCGAGGAGGAGCGGAACGACGAGCACCCCCATCAGGTGGACGCGTCGCGCGCCGAAATACGGAGGGACGAACCCGAGCACCGTCGCACCGAGGAGGACGACGAGACCGACGGGACCGGCAAGAGCGATCGCGAGACAGCAGACGAGCGCGCACGCGCCCGCACAGACCCACGGCGTCGGAAGCGCCGCGGCCGCGGCGAGGTAGCGCTCTCCGACAGGGACGACGAGGAGCACGGCCACCGCCGCCGCGAGGAGGCAACAGACGACGTAGAGCGGGAGGTCGAGCGGGGCGGCGCTCCGATCGAGCGCGACGACGACGCCGGTGTGCGCGTCGCCGAGCGCGACGAACGCGAACAGCGCGAGCATCGTGTTGCTCGTGTTGACGCCGCTCGTCGCGACGATGAACGCTCGGTCCCCGTCCGCTCCCTCGCGGCGTGGGAGCGCCGCGAGCGCGACAACGGCCGCGACGGCACTCGACACCCCGGAGACGTAGCTCACCGCCGCGCCCGCGACGGCGCCGGCGAACGCCGCCAGCAGCGTCGCCCGCTTCGACGTCATCACGGTCGCGTCGTCCTGCGGGGGTGGGCCGCCGCCCCGCGCGGCCGCGAGTACCACCGGAAGTCCGAACAGCCCCGCGAACGCCGGCATCAAGAGGTCGCCGTCGCCGAGGAGCGCGTGCGTCGGGAGGTCGAGCGTGACGAGACCGAAGCCACCGCTGAGCGCGAACGCGACGCAGGCACCGATCCGGCGTCGCCGCGTCGGCTCCGTGAGCACGAGGAAGGCCACGACGACGGCGAGGAGAATCGGGAGGTGCGCGCGAACGGCGGGCGCGAGCGGGCGGACGAGCGCGGTGACGGGCCAGCCGAGGAGACACGCGAACAGGGCGGCCCCGCCGCTCCCGAGCGCCGAGAGCCGGAGCGCCTCGCGACCGCGTCCAGCGAGGACGAGGCGATGACCGGGGAGCGTCGACGGCGCCATCGCCGCGTCGGGCACGCCGAGCGCGAGCGCCGGCACGACGTCGAGCGTCGAGTGGACGACGCCCGCGGTGAGGACGGCGATTCCGATGCCGCGCGCCGGCCCCGGCAGGTCGGGCGTCGCGGCCGCGAGCAGGAGGGCCAGCGTGTTCACGTGGAGACCCGGCGTCAGCCCCGAGCAGGCGCCCAACAGCACGCCGAGCGCGACGAATCCGAGGTACGACGCCGTCGACGGCGGGACGAGGGCGACGCGGACGCCGAACGCGTACATCGCTCTCGAATGGACCCGTCACGGTATTTGAACCGGCGCGTCGCTCTCGTCGCCGAGCGTTCGAGGGGGTGAGTGTGAGATGGGGGCGTCGTGCCCGCGTGCGGACGCACAGCGATCCCGCTCTGTCGCGTCGCGACGAGCAGGACTCGTGCGTCGAGGCACGTTTCCGTTCGTCGCTCGCGCCCTGCGCGGCGCCGTCGCTATCCCGTTATTGCGTCGAAGAAAAAGCGTGGATTCGTGTGTCGCGTCGTTAGCCGAAGAGGTCGCCGAGACCTTCGCCGGAGGCTTCCTCTTCCTCCTCGCCGGCCTCTTCCTCTTCTTCTGCGGCTTCGGCTTCCTCTTCCTCCTCGCCGGCCTCTTCCTCCTCGGCCTCCTCGGCGCCGCCGGACGCGGCACCACCGGCCGCACCGGCAGCCGGGACGGCCGCGGCGGACTCGACGGCTTCCTCGATATCGACGTCCTCCAGCGCGGCGACGAGGGCCTTGACGCGGGACTCCTCGACGTCGACGCCGGCGGCATCGAGCACGGCCGTGACGTTGTCCTCGTTGATCTCTTCGCCCGATTCGTTCAGGATGAGCGCAGCGTAAACGTATTCCATTGTTCTGGGGTGTTGTGAGTGTGTCAGTTAGTCGCCGAACATGTTGCCGAGGCCTTCCGCGCCGCCGTCCTCGTCGCCCTCGTCTTCGGGCTCCTCGGACTCGGCTTCGTCCTCGGTCTCGTCGGCTTCCGGTTCTTCCTCGGTCTCCTCTGCGGACTCCGCGGACTCCGCGGGCGCTTCCACGCCGCGGAGCTCCTCGGGGAGCGCGTCCTCGTCGTCGATGTTGGCGGCGAGCGCGCGGACCTGCGCGTCTGCCGTGCTGACGAGGTCGTCCATCAGGTCGGGGCTCTCGATCGCGGCCTCGAGACCGACGCTCTTCGCCTCGCCGGACGCCTTGCGGAGCATGTCCGGGACGGTGGCGGCGGTCGGGTAGTCGGCGTTGATGGAGAGGTTGCGCGCCGAGGCGGCGGCGGACTGGATGTCCGCGCGGTACTCATCAACGTCGATCGCGAGGTCCTCGGGATCGAAGAGGACGCCCTCGCTGTAGACGCTCCGGAGGTCGAGACCGACCTCCTTCGGCTCGATACCGAGTTCGCCGAGGACGTTCGCGACGTCGTCGGAGACGACGTCGCGCTCGTCGGTGACGACGGAGTCGGAGAGCACCTGAATGGAGCCCTCCTGAATGCGCGCGTCGGCACCGATCTGCTGGAGTTCGCCGACGAACGGACCGGGGTCGATTCCGGTGTCGCCCTCGGGGACGACGATGTCGTTCGGGGCGACCTCGCCCGCGTTGATGGGCGCGGGCGTCTTCGACGCTTCGAGTTCCTTGTAGAGACCGAACGGGTTGTCGTTCGTTCCGACGAGCCCGACCTGTCCGCTGAGGAACTCGGTGAGCTGTTCGAGGCCGTCGTCGACCTCATCGAGCGCGCGCGAGAGGAGCGTGTTCCGGCTCATCCGGAGTTCGGCGCTCCCGTGCAGATCGCGACGCATGTCCTGCAGCTGGCGCGAGGGGATTCCCGCGACGTTGACGACGCCGACGGAGTCGTAGGAGCGGAGGAACTCGGTGAGTTCCGCGACCTCCTCCTTCTTCCACTCGGGGATCGTCTCGGTGGTGCGCTCGGACTCTGCGGACATCTCAGGCCACCTCCACGGACGGACCCATCGTCGTCTTCACGTAGATGGAGTCGACGTTCAGCGGGCCTTTCTCGAGGTTCGCGTGCAGTCGGCGGACGATCACGTCGATGTTCGACGCGATCTCCTCCGCGTTCATGTCCTCGGCACCGACGCGGGTGTGGAAGGTGCGTCGGTCGCGCGAGCGGAGCTGCACGGTGTTCTTCATGCGGTTGACGGTCTCGACGACGTCGTCGTCGGGCTGGAGCGGGGTCGGCATCTTCCCGCGGGGACCGAGGACCGTACCGAGATAGCGACCGATATCCTGCATCAGGGACGCTTCCGCGATGAAGAAGTCGGTCTCGTCGGCGAGGTCCTTCGCTTCGTCGTCGTTGTCACCGAGGTCTTCGAGCTCGTCGCCACCGAGGACGTCGTCTGCGACGTCTTCGGCGCGCACGGCCGTCTCACCTTCGGCGAACACGACGATCTGGGTCTCCTGTCCGGTGCCCGACGGCAGCACGACGCTCTCGTCGACACGATTCGACGGGTCGTTGAGGTCGAGGTCACGGAGGTTGATCGCGAGGTCCACCGTCTCACGGAAATTCCGCGGCGGGGCCTCCTCGATCGCGTTCGCGACTGCCTCTTCTATGTTGTCTGCCATCTTTCACCTCCGTAGTGTGTCTGCCCCCGTCAGGGGGGCTTCTACGGGTCAGTGAAACAGGCTACGCCTGTCTCCTCTGTACGGAGGGGGATCCGACGCATAAAAGCGTCGTTCCACCGGTCGCATGTGGTGATCGCGGACACGGACGGCCGCGTTCGGACGGGAGGGCACCCGTTCGGGTGCCTACGGCCCGAGGTAGTAGTCGTCGTCGAGCCACGCCGGCCGGGACGCCCCGAACGACTCCTGAACTGTTTTCTCCGCGGTACAGAGCGCTCCCTCGACCCAGCCCTGCCGCCCGGAGTACGCCGACCCGACGACGTGGACGTCGTGCGCCGGATCCGGACGGCGCATGAACGCCATCACCTCGCCGACGTCGAAGTCGGGCTTCCAGTGGTTGTAGCCCGCGCCGTACGGGTCTTTTCCCCAGTTCTTGTAGTAGGCCGCGTACGGCTCGGGGAGGTCGACGCCGTGGAGTTCCTCGACCTGCGCCATCGCCGTCTCGACCATCACGTCAGGCGCGTCGGTCGCTTCGAGTTCGTTCGCGTTCGCGTCGATGCCGGGATCCGCGGGTCGGGGTTCGCCGCGCGTCGTGTCGTCCGCGAGGTCCGCCCAGAAGGAGACGGCGCGCTCGTCGTCGTAGCTCGCGAGGAAGAGCGAGCGCTCGTCGGCGTCGTTCGTCCCGAAGTAGTAGCACTGGCGGATCGGGAGGTCGGTGACGGACGCGCCCGCGTCCGCGGCGAACTCGCGCTCCCACCACGGTTCGTCGAACGCGAGGAGGAGCTTCAGCGCGGGCTGCGCGATGACGGCCCCGAGATTGCGGCGGAACGCCCCGCCGTCGAGCGGGCCGCGTCGGTCGAGGCGGTCGAGCGCGCGCCGCGGGAGCGCGAGGACGACGCGATCGGTCCCCACCGTCCACGTCGCGTTCCCGTCCGCGCGATCGGCGAGCGCGAGCGCGTAGCGGCGCCCCGCGTCCGGCGTCTCGCGGATCCCGCGGAGTTCGGATCGGGTCCGTATCGTGCTGCCGCGCGCGAGGAGGGCGTCGGCGAGCGCGTACGGGAGGCGATCGAATCCCCCGTCGAGCGTCCGGAAGTCCGGGTCGCTCGCGAAGTCGAGCGCGACGTCGGCCATCGCGTGCGCGGCGTTCCAGTTCGCCGTGAGCGCGTCGTACCCCTCGGCGTCCGTGAGGAACTCGTAGCCTTCGTGGCCGATTCGATCCTCCAGTACCGTCCACATCCCGAGGTCGCGAAGCGGCGTCCCCTCGTACGGGCCCGCGAACTCGTAGGTGAGGTGGCGCTCGACGTCGTGCCACTCGCGTCGATCGAGCGTGACGTGGTGCTCGGATTCGCTCTCGCGCTCGATCCGCTCGCCGTACGACTCGCGGAACCACGGATCCGCGTTGAGAACGTCGTAGATGACCTTCCGGAAGAGTTGGCCCGGACTCAACCCCGCGTGCGCGTCGTCGAGAGCGTAGCGCGTCTCGAAGCGCTCGTCGGCCGCTTGCGCGCGCTCCCACGCGTCCGCGCGAAAGCGCTGTCCGCGGAGGTAGCAGAGGTGGTTCGCCGGGTCACCCATCGGGAAGTCCACGACGTCGAGTTCGTCCGCGAAGACGTCCGTAGCGAGGGCGTTCACGATGCGGTGGCTCTCGGGCTTGAACCGCATCCCGCCGAGTTCGCCGGCGTCCTCCAGCCCCGCCGGTCTGATGGAGTCGAGGCGACCGCCGAGGCGATCGGAGCGCTCGAACAGGTCGACGTCACCGGGACCGTACGGGGTCTCGTCGCTCGTCACGAGGCGGTACGCCGCGTAGAGACCGCCGGGACCGCCGCCGACGACGGCGACGTCGACCTCGTGATCCGGGGTGCGGCCCGCCGCGAGGCGCCGGCGCACCGCGGTGCGGAGCGCGTCCGAGCCGCGGGACAGGGAGTCGGGATCGGGCATAGCGGAGCCGACGGCCGGGAGGCCTTTCAGCGTACTCCCCACCGTGCCATCCTCTCCGCCGTGCCATTCTCCCCACCGTGCCATCCTCCCCGCCGTGAACGGTGCGGCTCTCTCCTTGGATCCCATACGAACGCGCTCCTCCCCTCCCTACTCACTCGCTTCGCTCGCTCCTTGAGGAAGGGGACTCCGCGCTACCGCTTCAGTTGAAGACGGATCGTCGTTCACCGCCGCGCGGCCGCGTCGGGATCCGCGCGCAGCGCGGCGAAGGCGTCGAAGAAGTCCTCGCCGGTGTCGATCAGCGCGTGGTCGGCGCGGAGGTCGCGGGCGCGCTCGGTGACGGCCGCGACGTGGTCGTCGAGGCGCTCGCGGTACGTGCGGGTGCGCCGCCCGCCGAAGTACGCCCGTTCCGTCGCGCCCGTCTCGGCGTCCCGGAAGATCGTGTCGCCCGTCGGCTCCGGGTCGAGTTCGGCCGGCGAGAGCACCTGCGGGAGCACGACGTCGTTGCGCGAGAGCGCGGCCACGCCCGACGCGACGTCGTCGGGATCGACGAGGAGGTCGCTGACGACGATCACGAGCGACTTCGACCCGATCGTCGCGGCGTACGCGTCGAGCGCGTCGACGAACGCCGTCTCGCCCGACGGGTCGGTCGCGTTCAGCCGATCGACGAGCCGGAGGAGTTCGCTGCGATTCGAGCGTCCCGTGTCGAGACGCTCGGGACGCTCGCGGAAGAGGGAGAACCGGAAGTCGTTGTGCTCCTCGGCGGCGAGGTAGGCGAAGCCGAGGCCGAGCTTCGCGCCGTAGTCGAACTTGTACGCGTCGCCCTCGCCGTAGTCCATCGACCCGCTCGCGTCCACGAGGACGTGGACGGTGAGGTTGCGCTCGGCCTCGAAGACCTTCACGAATAGCTCCTCCGTGCGCGCGAACAGCCGCCAGTCGATGAGGCGGGTGTCGTCGCCGGGCGCGTACCGCCGGTAGTCGGCGAAGGTCAGCCCCTCGCCGGCGTACGGCGATCGCTGCTCGCCCTGCCGTTGCGCCGACGTCTCGCGGCGAAGCGACGCTCGAAAGCGCGCGAGTTCGTCGAGGAAGGCGGGATCGATCACGCCCCTTCGAGGAGCGCGCCGACGGCCTCGTCCGTCGTGAGTCCCTCGCGCTCCGCGCGGAAGTCGAGGCGGATGCGGTGTCTGAGCACGGGGCGCGCCATCGCCTCGACGTCCTCCCAACTGACGTGCGCGCGGCCGGCGAGGAACGCGCGGGCCTTCGCGGTCGTGACGAGCGCCATGCTCGCCCGCGGGCTCGCGCCGTACTCGATGTCGTCGGCCTCGCGCGTCGCGCGAACGAGGTCGATCGCGCGATCCCGGAGGTCGTCCGCGATCGGCACCTCGCGGACGAGCGATTGGATCTCGCGGACGTCGTCGCCGCTCAGCACGCGCTCGACGGACTCCGGGCGGACGTCGCCGGTGTAGCGCCGGACGATCTCGCGCTCCTCGTCCGCCGCGGGGTAGTCCACGACGATCTTCATGAGGAAGCGGTCGGTCTGAGCCTCGGGGAGCGGATACGTTCCCTCTTGGTCGATCGGGTTCTGCGTCGCGAGCACGAAGAACGGTTCGGGGAGCGCGTGCGTCTCGCCCGCGGCCGTCACCTGCTGTTCCTGCATGGCTTCGAGCATCGCGGCCTGCGTCTTCGGCGTCGCGCGGTTGATCTCGTCGGCGAGGACGACGTTCGCGAAGATCGGTCCCTCCTCGAAGACGAAGTCGCGCCCCGACTCGCGCTCGCGGATGATCTCCGTGCCCGTGATGTCGGAGGGCATCAGATCGGGCGTGTTCTGGACGCGCGAGAAGGAGAGGTCGCTCGCCGCCGCGAGCGCCCGGACCATCGAGGTCTTCCCGAGACCGGGATTGCTCTCCAAGAGGGCGTTGCCGCCGGCCAGCACGCAGACCAACAACTGGTCGATGATCTCGCGCTGCCCGACGATCTGCGTCCCGATCTCCGCGCGTACCTCGTCGATGCGTTCCTGTAATGCGTCGATGTCGTCCGTCATGATTGAGTCTGGTTGGCTCGGATCCGGAGGTTGTACTCGCGTATCAGGTCGGCGTCCTCGACGTCGCTGGGGGCGTCGTAGCCGGCCTGCTGGCTCTCGACGGCACCGCTCGACCCGCCCGTGTAGCCGCTGGCGTCGTACGACTCGGGGCTGTCCGCGCCCGATCCGCCGCTCGACGCCTGCACCGATGCGTTGAGCGCGTCGTCGCCCGCCTCGACGTCCGTGGGGTCGCCGAGGACGCCCGAGGCGTTCTGCAAGCCGCCGTACTCGTCGCTCGCGTCGCCGCCACCGCCGCCCGATCCCGCGGTCGTCGCGCCCGGGCCGCCGCCGACGCCGATCGTGATGCCGGCGACCGCGACGTGCACGCACAGGAGGGCGACGACGGCGACGGCGACGAGCGTGACGGCGACGCGGCGAGCGTCGAGCAACGCGACGCTCGACGTCTCGCGGAGGTCGGCGAGCACGCGCTCGTAGAGGCGCCCCGCCATCCGCGTCTCGCGGCCGTCCGTGGCGGCGTCGCGCGCAGTCCGCAGCGCCTCCCGTACCGCGGGGTTCACCGCCTCGAACTGCTCGACCAGCGGGCGTCGAGCGCGGAGGACGACCTCGGCGGAGAAGGCGACGAGACCGAGCGCGACGGCGACGAGGGGGGCGACGGGGAGCGAGTAGCCGGCGAGCGGGCCGAGCGCCGGGAGCGAAACGGTCGCGGGCGCGGCGTCGACGCTCGTGCACGCGAGGTCCGCGAGGAGCGCGACGAGCACCGCGTCGATCGTCGCGTAGATCGCGGCGACCTTCAGCCCCTCGCGTCTGACGGCGCGGATCGCACGCGTCATGCCCTCGCGCGGGCTCGCGTCGCCGCCACCGTCACCGGTCTCGATCTCGCGACCGGACTCCGCTTCGGCCGCCCCGTCCGCTCCGGCAACTTCGGCCGATCCGCTCGCGTCCGCGCGTCCCTCAGTCATCGGGGGACACCGGCGGCGGCGCCACGGACTGTTGGCTTCGCGCCTCCTCCAGTTCGCTCTGGAGGCGATCGATCCGGTCGTTCAGGCTGTCGACCCGGTCGTTCAGCTCGTCCACCCGGTCGTTGAGCGACGACACCGTATCCCGTAGGTTCTCGTTCTCGGAGCGGAGGTCCTCGTTCGTCCCCTCCAGCTCGTCGTTGCGGTCCTTGAGATCGCGTACCTGATCGTTCAGGTCGTCCACCTGATTCTGGAGCGTGTTGACGCGCGATCTCGCCTGCTGGAGGTCGTTTCGCGCCTCCGAGAGCTGGTCTTTCGTGCTGGAGAGCTGGGACTCGGTGTTCTGTAGCTCCCCGGAGACCTGCTGGACGTCACCGCGGGCGCGCTGGACGCTCTCGTTGAGGTTTTCGAGGTGCTGGCGCGTCTCGTTGAGCGTCGAACGCGTCTCGCTGAGATTCTCGCGGAGCTGGTCGTTCTGCGCTTCGAGCCGGTGGTTCTGCGTGGAGAGATCGGCCGCGGCGTGCTGGAAGAACAGCGTCGCGCCGCCCGTGCTCGCGACGGAGAGACAGAGCAGGCCGACCAGCACGGCGTTGAGGGTGTTTCCGATGGCCGTCACGGCAGTCCACCCCGATTGGTCGTCGCGCCCCGGTAGACGAGGACGCGCCGGACGACGATCTCGCAGCCGAGCACGAGGAGCGCGCCGAGCAGGCAGAGCCAGTCCCAGCGTTGCCGGATCTGCCGGACGCGCGTGGACTGCTCGCGGGCGAACGACGCGATCGCGGCGGCGTCGTCCGGCTCGAACGTCCGCCCGCCGGTCGCGGAGACGGCCGAGGAGAGCGCGGCCGACGGACCGAACGCGCCGTACTCCGCGGGGTAGTTCGCGGCGTACGTCGCGTTCAACACCGTGGCGTAGCCGGGCCGCGTCGGCGTCACCTCGGCCCGGTAGACGCCGTCGCCGGCGGCGCGGAAGGTGAGACCGTCGACGGACGGCCGCGACGACCCGCGGTAGGTGACGGTCGTCGGCTCGCCGACGCGCGTGTCCGGGACGTCCGTGACGCCGCTGCGCTTGCGCTCGGGATCGCCGATGACGTAGTTCACCGATTTCGTCACGAGCAGGGAGTCCGGCCGCGAGAGCAGGCCGTCGAGACCGCCGTCTGCGCCGTAGGTCGTCACCGTGAGCACGCGCCCCAGCCCGTAGTTCCACGACGCGACCGCGGGCGTGCCGTCGCCGGTGGCGACGAGGTAGTCCGCGCCCGGCTTCACCGAGACGGCGTTCGAGCGCCCGGGATTCGAGCGGAGCGTGACGCCCGCGGTGGCGAACGCGTCGGGATCGACGACCGTCAGCCCCGATCCCTGATAGCGGTGCGCCGAATCGCCGAACTGGAGGCTGAGGCGGTTCGTCTCGTCGGCGTGGTAGTAGGTGCCGCCGGACGCGTCCGCGATGCGGCGGAGCGTCTGCTCGTCGGTCGTCTGGCCGACGCCGACGCTGATCACGCGCGTGCCCGCGTCGCCGAGCGTCGCGGCGGCATTCGTGGCTGCCCCGCGGTTCGAGAACCCGTCGCTGACGAGGATGACGGACCCGCGCTTCTCGCCGAGCATGTCGCCCGCGCCGCGAAGGCCCGCGGCGATGTCCGTCCCGCCGCCGGAGGTGAGGCGCTGGATGAGGTCTCGGGTGTCGGCGCGGGCGTTCCCGAGCGTTCGGAGGTCCGCGACGCGATACGCCTGATCGTTGAACGCCACGACGCCGACGCGATTGCCGTCGCCGAGCTGCGAGAGGACGTCGAGCGCGATCGCCTTCTGCGTCCCGAGACCGCTCCGCGCGCTCCCGGAGACGTCGATCGCGAGGACGACGTTCGCGCTCGATCCGCCGGACTCGCCGGTCGAGACCGGGAGCAGCGACCCGAACGCGTGCCGGCCGTACCCGCCGTTCTCGAACGCGCGATCGCCGCCGGCGACGACGAGACCGCCGCCGTCGATGACGAAGCGCTGGAGCGCCTCGGTGTGTCCGAGCGCGCTCGCCGGGAGGTTCTGCGTCACGACGGCGTAGTACGGACTGAGATCGGCGGGCACCGAGGACGCCGTCCGCACGTCGTACACCGTCCGGAGGTAGTCGAGGAGCGGGTAGTCGCCCCGCGAGACGTAGAGCACGCGCGGGCGATCGACGACGCTCACCGAGCGCCGGAAGACGTCGTTCTCGTCGAAGGCGTCGTCGCTCTCGATCCGCGCCGTGACGCGGTGCGAGCCGGTGGTCTGGAAGGTGTGCGAGAACGAGACGTCGCCCGAACCGTCGTCGAGCGTGCGCGTCAGCACCTCCTCGCCGTCGACGGCGACGTGGAGCGTGACCGGGGAGGCGTCGGTCTCGACGCCCGCGACGCTCGCGAGGAAGCTGTTCTCGACGCCGACGCTCGTCTTCGACGGCCCGCTGACGCGCACGTCGCGCTCCGTCCGGTTCGGCGCGACGTCGACGGCGCTGATCGTCGCGTTCAGCGAGCGCGCGAGCTCCGCCGCGGAGGCGAGACTGCGCCCGCCCGTGACCCGCCCGTCGGAGACGGCCACGACGCTGCCGTTCGACCGGAGGTTGGCGGCGATACCGTCGCCGATCCGCGAGCGGGTGCCGTCGCCGATCGTCGCCGTCGTCACCGGCACGCCCTCCCGTTCGATGGCATCCGTGAGTCCGGTAACGGGTTCCGTGACGTTCATACTGTCGGAGCGATCGGTCAGCAGGGTGACGTGGGGATCGCCCGCCGTCTCCGCGCTCGTGACCGTGTACGGGCCGGCCGCGGCACAGAGGAGCAACGCGACGATCGCGGCGCGCGACGCGAAGAGCGCCCAGCGACTCCGGCGCGCCGCCGTCCCGTCCGCCCGAGCGAAGACGAGCGCCCAGAGCGCGACGAGCGCGACCGGGATCGCGACGAGCGCGAGCGGCGTCGCGAGGCCGAGGGTGACACCGCCGAGAGTGACGGTCACAGATCACCCACCCGCCGGAGATAGACGAGTTCGAGGAGGCAGACGAGCAGCGCGGCGAGCGCGACGTAGCCCGTGAGCCGCCGGGGGACGGGCTGGCGCTCGACGACGGCGGGCGGCGCGGCGTCGTCGCCCGACCGCTCCGCGAGCGGCGTCGCCGCGACCGCCGACTCGGACGCGCTCAATAGCGCCGCGCTGTACCGGCGATCGCCGACGGCGTAGTAGCCCGCTCGATCGAGGCGGACGGTCGTCGCGTTCACGCGCCCGTCGGGCGTCCCGACGACCGTCGGCGCGTCGAACGCGAGGCGCGTCCCGGTCGCCCGATTCGCCGACGAGAGGCTCTCGCGGCCAGCGAGCGTCGCGATCGCCCGCTTCCAGAACACCGGGTACTGGTAGTCGTACTTGAACGAGGAGGCGTCCTCGATGTAGCCGTCGTAGAGGATCCGCCCGGAACCGCGGGAGGCGAGCGCGATCAGCGGCGTCCCGTCGCTCGTCGCGACGAGCGCGCGCCCCTCGCGCAGGTCGCCGGTGAGGTACGTCTCCGGCGGCGGGAAGGAGATCCCGCGCGTGAGGTCGTCGTCCGCGACCGGCGCGACCGTCGGATTCGTCCCGGTGCCGTTCGGAGCGAGGAGCGACAGGTCGCCGTACTTCTCCGTCGGGAGGTCGTCCTGCGCCGCGATGACGACGCCGCCACCGCGCTCGATCGCCTCGCGGCCGGCCTGCACGTTCCCATCGAGCAGCCGCGAGCGCTGGAGACCGCTGTAGATCACGACGTCGTACGCGTCCTCGACCGTCGTCGGCGGGCGCTTCACCGTCAGCGACACCTGCTCGTTGACGGCCAGCGCGGTCGTCAGATGGGTGTTCTCGTCGTTCGTCAACACGAGGACGTCGATCGTCGGATCGTCGGGCGCGGCGACGGGTACGGCGTCGTCCGTCGGGAAGTCGTCGCCCGGCGACAGCGAGACCGTTCCGCCGCCCCCCGGGACGGTGAACGTCGAGGTCTCGACGTCGCCGGGCGCGAGCGTCAGAGACCGGCGCTGTTCGCCCAGCGACACCGTCCGCTGAACGGTGTCGTCGGCGTCGCTCTCGACGGAGACGGTGACGTTCCGCCCGGAGAACGACCGCCCGACGATGCCGACGTTGGCGTCGCCACCGCCCGCGAACTGCCGCAGTTCGACGTGGAGACCGCGCGCCCGCGCCGTCTCTACCTCCTCGCTCCACGCCGAGTCGTCCGCGAAGTCGCTGTAAACGACGACGCGCGCGTCGTCGTCCGCGATCGCCGTCGCCTGCGCGATCGCGCTCCGGAGGTCGCCCGGTGCGTCCGTGTCGTGCAAGCCGTTCAGCGTCTCGCGTGCAGTCGTCGGACCGGCGCGGCGGAGCGCGACGCGGCCGTCGCCGCCGGCGACCACGACCGAGGTCGTGCCGGTCACGTCGTCGCGCGCGGCGTCGATCGCCCGCGCGAAGCGGGTCGACCCGCCCGACTCCGTGGCCATGCTCGCGCTCCCGTCGACGACGAGCACCGTCTGCTGGACGGTCGAACTCGCCGGAACGGAGACGTACGGCGCGGCGAGCGCCACCACGATGGCCGCGAGCGCGAGCAGTTGGAGGAGGAGCAGGAGGGTGCGCCGCAGGCGCTCGAAGCGCGAACGGGACTCCGCGCCGCGCTCGCCCGCGGCGAGAAAGCGCAGCGTCGGGAGGTCGCGCTCCGCCGGGTCGGGCCGCACGAGGTAGAGGAGGACGACCGGCACGAGCGCCCCGAGTGCCAGCAATCCCGTCGGGGAGAGGAAGACG
The DNA here is from genome assembly GCF_000474235.1 of Halarchaeum acidiphilum MH1-52-1. Classification (GTDB taxonomy): domain Archaea; phylum Halobacteriota; class Halobacteria; order Halobacteriales; family Halobacteriaceae; genus Halarchaeum; species Halarchaeum acidiphilum. Next base: position 11,839 of record NZ_BATA01000020.1, on the reverse strand, counting down.
TCCGCGAGGGCCATACCCGACTCTCGCTCCGGCGACTAATGAGGGTGTCCCCGTGGTGACACCGTCGCGTCTCGCCCCCAATCACAACTACCATACCGTGGGGCGCCGGAGTGGCGACACACTAGGTGGATCCCGTGACCGAGAAACGCGAGTATACGGACGACTATCCCGAGAAGACGCTGTACATCCCCGGTCCGACCGAGGTCCGCGAGGACGTCATCGAGGAGATGGCCCAACCGATGTTCGGCCATCGGATGGACCGAATGACCGACCTCTACACGACCGTCGTCGAGGACACGAAGACCTTCCTCGGCACCGACAACGACGTCATCGTCCTCACGGCGTCGGGAACGGAGTTCATGGAGGCCGCGATCCAGAACCTCGTCGATGAGCACGTCCTCGTCACGACCTGCGGGAGCTTCAGCGAGCGGCAGGCGAACGTCGCCGAGCGCCTCGGAAAGGACGTCGACACGCTCGAGTACGAGTGGGGGAACGCGGTCAAGCCCGCGGACGTCCGCGCGCGCCTCGAAGCGTCGGAGAAGACGTACGACGTCGTGACGTGCGTGATGAACGAGTCCTCGACGGGCGTGCGCAACCCAATCGAGGAGATCGGCGACGTCGTCGCGGAGTTCCCGGACACGCTGTTCGTCGTCGACGCCGTCTCCGCGCTCGGCGGCGACTACGTCGACATCGACGCCCACGACATCGACGTGATCTTCACCTCGGTGCAGAAGGCCTTCGCGATGCCGCCCGGTCTCGCCGTCTGCGTCGTCAGCGACGCCGCCTACGAGCGCGAGATCGAATCCGACTCCGCCTCGTGGTACGGCGGTTTCCAGCGCTCGCTCGACTACTACGATCGGAAGGGCCAGACGCACTCGACGCCCGCCATCCCCGTCATGCTCGCCTACCGCGCGCAGATGAAGCACATGCTCGACGAGGGCCACGAGGCCCGCAGCGAGCGCCACCGCGAGATGGCCGAGTACACGCGCGAGTGGGCCGCGGAGCACTTCGGGATGTTCCCCGAGGAGGGCTATCGCTCCCAGACCGTCTCCTGCATCGAGAACACCGCCGACATCGACGTCGCGGCGACCATCGATGAAGTCTCCGAGAAGTACGACTTCGTCTTCTCGAACGGCTACGGCTCCGCGCTCGGCGAGCAGACCTTCCGCATCGGCCACATGGGCGAGCACGACGTCGAGAGCATCGAAGAACTCACGGACGCCATCGAGGACGTCGCCGACCTCTAGGCGCTCCGCGTTCGGAAGACGCGAGCGAGGAGACACGACGCCATCAGCGCCGCGACGCCGAGCGACGCGCCGAAGCCCGGACTCCCCGCACCCGTCGTGCTCGACGTCGCCGCGGCCGTCGTCGCGTTCGTCGTCATCGATCCATTCAGCGTCGTCGCGTTCGTCGCCATCGATCCGTTCAGCGTCGTCGCGTTCGTCGCGCTCATCGTCGTCGTTCCATTCAGCGTCGTGTTCGCCGAGCCGTTCGCACCCCCCGAACGCGCGGTCGAGGCGTGCGACGTGGTCGCCGTCGTCGCGCCGAGCACGAGATCGACGGACGAGTCGTTCGGCGTCGTCGCGTTCGTCGGCGTCCCGTTCGCCATCGATCCAGTCGTTATCGTCCTCTCCTCCGCCGTTCCGTTCGCCGTCCTCTCCTCCCCTGTTCCGTTCGCCGTCGCGCTCTCGTCCGCGGACGCCGCCGCGATCCGCACCTCTCGCACGCTCGTCGCGTCACCCGTCGTCGCCGTCACGGTGTACGCGCCGGGGGAAAGCCCGGAGGCGTTCAGCGTCGCCGCCCAGCGGCCGTCCGCGTCCCACGTCTCGACCTGCGTCAGGCGCGCCGCCGTCCCGTTCGTCGCGCGGAGCGAAACGAGCACGTTCGCGCGATCGGGATCGCGGTTCGTCACGCCGGACACCGTGAGCGTCGCATCCCTCGGAATCGGAGCCGTCGCGTTCGCCGAGCCGTTCGCGGCGACGGTCGTGATCTGCACGTCCGCCGCGCGTAACTGGACGCCCGCCGCCGCGCCGCCGGACGCCATCGCGAGCGCGGCGACGACGGCCAGCACGACGACGAGGAGCGAAGCGATTCGGGAGGAAGTCACGTTCGGAGGAACGTAGAGCGTACGTTCGAATAAGCGCGACGCCATTAAGACGGCGTCACCGAGGCGGCATCACCGGGACGGTCGAGAGCGATCACTTCGCGCGCTCGACGACGCGCACGTCGTCGCCGACGCGGATGCGGCCGTCCCGTGACGGCGCCGGGATCCGCGAGATGAGCATCACCGCGTAGAGGTGCTCGAACGCCTCGCGATCCCCCCACTCCGGGAAGGTCGCCTCGCGGCGTCGGAGGAACGTCTCGCGGAAGCCCGCCAGCGGCTCGCCGGTCTCGGGATCGCGCTCCGGGACGACGCAGCGCGCGCAGGGTTCGGCGCCCTCGAATCGGACGCCGTTCACCTCGAACGCGGGCGCGTCCTCACCGACGAACCGGTCCTCCCAGAACGCCGGCACCCCGCTCACCTCGACGTTCGCCCGCAGGCGCTGGCGGGCGTTTTCGACCGTCATCTCGTCGTACCACGACGCCACCTCCTCCAGCGTCGCCGCGCTGATGACGGAAGGGCCGAGATCGGGGCGATCGACGAACGACGGCGGCGCATCGACGCGGACCTCGACGGCGAGGTCGAGATACGATCCGAGCCACTCGCTCGCCGCCGCGCGCCCGTCCGCCGTGCCGAGTTCGAACGCGCGGTGCTCTTCGGCGGTCTCGACGTCGAACGCCTCCGTTCCCGGATCGAAGTCGGTCGCTAGCTCGTGGAGGCGGTCGCTCTGCTTCCCGTTGTACGCCCGGAACTGCACGTCCTCGCCGGTCTCGATCGCGTCCGCGCCCGGATCGCACATCGCGTACTTCCGGTCGCCGGCGAGCGTCCCGGCCGCGGTCACGTCCGCCGTCCCGACCTCGATCGGATCGAACCCCTTCACCGGGTAGAGCCGGATGCGCTCCACGCGTGCCATGCAGTGGCAGAGAGGGGGCGGCTATTTGTGGATATCGCTCCGGCGGACGTCCCGAGAGCACGGCCGGTGGACGGGCGGTCTGGACGGCAGCGAGGCGCCGCGGCGCGCGCCACCTGTCAGTCATCGGTGTAGTCGGGGCGTTCGGCGTAGTCGATGGGGTCGCGGACGCCGATGTTCTGGAAGGCCTGCAAGCGGAAGGCGCAGGCGTCACACGTCCCGCACGCGGGCGCCTCGTCGCGGTAGCACGACCATGTGAGGTCGTAGGGGACGTCGAGGTCGGTCCCTCTCTCGGCGATATCGGTCTTGGACCACTCGGTGAACGGCGCCTCGATGCCGATCTGGGTGTCGTCCTTGGTGCCGACGTCGACGACGGTCTGGAAGGCCTCGAAGAACTCGGGCCGACAGTCGGGATACCCCGAGAAGTCCTCGGAGTGCGCGCCCATGAAGACGGCGTCGCAGTCGTTCGCCTCGGCGTACGACGTCGCCATCGCGAGGAGGTTCGCGTTCCGAAACGGCACGTAGGAGGTCGGGATTTCGTCGCTCTCCAAGTCCGCTTCCTCGACGTCCATCCCCTCGTCGGTGAGCGAGGACCCGCCGATCTTCGAGAGGTGATCGGTCGTGAGGTGGAGGAGGTCCGCGGCGTCGAAGTGCTCGGCCTGTGCTTTCGCGCACTCGTACTCCGTGTCCTCGGTGCGCTGGCCGTAGCTCGTGTGGAGCAGATAGAGTTCGTAGCCCCGTTCTTGGGCGACCGCGGCGGCGGTCGCGGAGTCCATGCCGCCGGACGCGAGGACGACGGCGCGCTTCGCGTTCGCGTCGCTCATCGCTGGCCCTCCCCGCGCGCGATCGCGTCGCGGAACTGTTCGCGTTCGACGTCGGTCGGCTCGCCGATCGCGGTGCGAGTCGTGGTCGTGCTCTCGGTCTCGATGCCGCGCATGGCCTCGCAGAGGTGGATGGCGTTCATTTCGACGAGGACCATGGGGGCGTCCAGTTCGTCGACGAGACCGGACGCGACGTCGTTGGTGAGGCGTTCCTGCATGGTGAGTTGGCGGGACTGCCAGCGGACGTAGCGCGCGAGTTTCGAGAGACCGACGACCGCCTCGCCGGGGCGGTAGGCGACGTGCGCCGTGCCGTGGAAGGGGAGGAGGTGGTGCTCGCAGAGCGAGTAGAACGGAATGCCGGTCTTCACGACGAGGTCGTCGCTCTCGGCGTCGAAGGTCCGCATCGTCGGCTTCGCTTCTCTTCGCTGGCCGTCGGTGAGCGTCGCGAACGCGTCGGGGACGCGGCGCTCCCACGTCTCGGTGAGACCGGGCCGGTCGGGGTCCTCGCCGAGCGCTTCGAGGAGGAGGCGCGTCGCACGCTGGGCCTTCTCCCGGTCGATACCGTCGTCGTCTGGTTGGGTGAGGGGTGAGTGTTGCGTCATGGATTACGTGCCGGGGGCGTCGTTCCAGAGATCGACGTGGAGACGGGGCGTGTACCGATAGCCGTACTCCGTCGCGAGATCCGCGACCGCGTTCCGCGAGTCGTCGAGTTGCTCGCGCGTCACGCCTTCGGGCATCAGGAGGACGTCCGAGTCCGCGACGGTCGTCGACGTCGCGTCCCGAACGCGGGCGAGGAGGCCCTCGATCTCCGGGAGATCGGCTTCGCCGGTAACGACGAACTTCAACTGCGAGTCGTAGGTGTCGACGAGGCGTGCGAGCGCGTCGATGTCAATTCGCCGGTCTTCGTGGCGCTCAGCCCACTCGCCGTCGCCCTTCGGGTCCCTCTCCGTGGTGGGCGTACTGGAGGCGAGCTTCGGGCTGATGCTCGCGAGGTCGATCGGCGCGTCGCGATAGATCGTCCCGTTCGTCTCGACGGTCGTGTGGTAGCCCAATTCGTCGAGACGTTCGAGCAATTCGACGGACTGCTCGTGGACGAGTGGCTCGCCACCCGTGAGGACGACGTGCTCGGCTTGCTCGTGGGACTCGACGTCCGCGACGATCTCGTCGAGTGTCATCGCGCCGTGCGTGGGTTCCCACGAGGTGTGATAGGAGTCGCAGAACCAACACCGGAGGTTGCACCCGCTCGTGCGCACGAAGACGCTCGGCATCCCGGCGAGTGTACCCTCCCCTTGCAGCGAGTAAAAGAGCTCGTTGATCGGGAGCGTCGCGGCGTCGCCACCCGTTTCAGTTGACGCGTCGGGGTCGGCGGTCGAGTTGACGGGCATCTACTCAGACGCCTCCAGCACAGAGTTCGGCCGTTTCGCGGACCGAGACGGACACCGCGGAGACACGGTCGGGGAGGCGTTCGAGGAGGCGGTCTTCGAGGAGCACGCCCATCACCTCAGCCGTCGGCGGATGATCGAGGACGACGACGCCGTCCATGTCGCCGCTGGCCTCGAAGGCCTCGACGAGCGGGTCGCCCGCCTCGAGGAGGAAGCGATGATCCCACTCGTCGATAATATCCGTGATGTCGCCCTTGTCGACGACCCACCCGTCCTCGGAGAGCGTGCCAGTCACCTCGACGGTGATCTCGTAGTTGTGGCCGTGCGGCCGACTGCACTTGCCGTCGTGATGGCGGAGCCGATGACCGGTGCTGATGCGAATCGGCCGATCGCCGCCGATCTGGAGCGTTCGTTCCCCGGCGTCGGCGAGCGCCGACGCTGGTTGCCGTTCGAGAGACACGGAACGACCTTCGCCGAGGGGTGCCAAAGTATTATCGAAGGACTCGTGTGAGCATATTCCCCGTCGGCCGAGCGACGGCGCCATTGAGAATCGATGGAGGTCATCGCTCGACGCGTCGACTGCGTTCGATCGAGCAGGGCCGTTCGCCGTCGCCGCGACGGCTCGCGTGCCCGAACAGTTTTGCGAGTTGCACCGGTACGTGCTCTCGATGAGCGACGCGACGTTCGAGGTGTTCACGGACGCGGCGGGACAGTGGCGCTGGCATCTCATTCACGACAACGGGAACATCATCGCGGACTCCGGTGAGGGGTACGCGTCCCGGCAGAAGGCCGAGCAGGGCATCGAGAGCGTCAAGCGGAACGCGCCCGACGCCGAAATCGTTCGGATCGACGAGTCGTCTTGAAACGAGATAACTGCCGATAGGCGTGTTGAGAGTGGAAAAGTGCTCCGGCAGGGATTCGAACCCTAGTCCTTGCCGTGAGAGGCCTCGCTCTTCCGACTGGCGGCCCCACGACTGGAGCACCCACCGACCCGCTCGATCAGCGGTCTGGGCTGCTACTGAGAGTTACTATGTGCCCCATGCATATAAAACATCCAGCACGTTGGCCACCGGGCAAAGCCGGTTCGAAGGATGATTCGCAACGATACGGTCGCATTCCGATCTACGAGCACGACGGACCCACCCCTGAACCGAGCAGTAAAGAGGGAGCCGGTGCGCCATTCCGCAACCGAGAAGCTCCTGCCGGAGCGATAGCATCGTAGATGGCGAGCGACCTCCCGACCGCGCGCGACATCCTCGACACCCACGACGAGGTCGTCGACCACTGGGATCTGAAATATCCCGGAACTCGCGTCGCAGCGCCGCGCCTGAAGTTCAAACGCCTCCTCGAAGACATTCCCGAAGCAAACACTGACCATGAGGCGTATCACTCAGCGGCCCTCCTCCTGCGAAACATAACGACGTCGCACTTCTTCGAGGACGGGAACAAACGGACGGCGTGGCTGACGATGCGAACCTACCTCGACCGGAAGGATCTAGAGCCGGCGGAACGGGGTGAGCGCGCGGAGCGCGTGATGCGACGCATCCGCCGGTTCAGTCCGTCCGAACTCGCGGACTGGTTGGAAACGGGCGACATCGATGAAGACCGTCTTACACCGTGACGCGAGGGGAAGACTGAAACGACTGGTGGTAGTAGGAGTAGTCATGAGTCTGGAGTCCGAGGCAGACGAAGACGACGCCTACCGAGAGCGTCACCGCGAGCGGGTTCGCCGGTTCATCGAGGAGGACGAAGAACTCCTCGACGCGCTGCACGACTGAGGCCGCCTTCAGCAGCTGACACGTTACCGACCCCTCGTTGAGGGAGTGTATCGACGACCCGGAGCGTCAGCCGTGCGTCTCCTGCGCCACCCTCGACACCGCCGACGCGGTACGATATCTCGACTGCGCTGACCGCGTGGCCAGACCCCTCGGCCCAGAAAGTACGCACGCGTGGCGTCGCTCGTTCGGCCCGTATGTCCACCGAGACACCGATGCAGGACGAGAGCGAAAATCGAGCGAGCACGGCTCCCGGAGAAGCAGACGACGCCGATAGCGAACAATCAGACGCGATAGTGGGGACGTGGGAAGAGATCGGACGCGAACTCCTCTGCGCACGCCTCGAACGTATCCGCGAGGAGACCGTGCGCGACGCCTTCCGGCAGGCGACGTCGCGGATCTCAGATGGCGACGAACTGACCGAGGACGACATCGACGCGATGTATCGCGCGATTCAAGAGGCGAAGCGAGCCACCGAGATGGCCGCGGGGACGTCGCCCGAGACAGCGCCGTTCCCCGACCCGTGGGACTTCCTCGACGAGGATGGTCGGGAGGCGTATCTCGAAGAGGTCGAGCGCCGACGCGGTCACTGAGAAACGATGTGAGCGCCGGCGGGTTCGGCTTCACTCCCCGGCCGTCTACCTCACCGCGTCGAGTGCCGCGCGTTCGAGTACGTCCCGTACCTTCGGGGACCGACTTCGGCTCAGTCACCCCGAACTGACGACTCGACGATTTCGATCTCCTCCTCGGTCAGCCCGTACAGGTCGTAGACGATCTCGTCGATGAGCTCGTCGGTCTTCTCGATCTTCTCGTCGAGTTCGTCGGCGCGCTCTCTGGCCCGGAGGTAGCGCTCCAAGTCGTCCGCGACGTCGTCGGGGTCGGGGAGTGTGATACGCTTCAATCGGTCGATGGGCGAGTTCGTCTTCGTCGCGTTGTCCCGGAAGCCCGCGAAGCCGTCGGCCTCCTCCACGGCGACGGGTACGAACGCCTCGACGAGCGCGGCCTCTCCCTCAGTGAGCCCCGTGAGTGTGAACGCCTCCATGTAGTCGGTCTCCGCGTACCCCCACTGGTCGGTCTCGAAGGCCTCCTCGTTCTCGGGCTTATAGCGCGCCGTTGCAGAGACCGTCACGCTGGAGCCGTCGCGCTCGGTCTCGACGTCGCCGACGCGGAGCTTCTCGTAGTCCTCGGTCGTCGCATCGAGGACGTTCGACGACGTCGGCTGGAAGAGACCGATATCGGGAGGCTCGGGCCCTCTGTGTAGTTGCCGAGGTAGTTCAGGAGGGTAACATCTATCGAAGATCTTCTCTCTTGCCAATCAGTGAGGTCGTCTACACGCGCTCGGAGGAAGTCATGAAGTACTCCCGGATGGCCGGAGGAGAAATCAACTATGTCAGACACTGCACTTCGGAGAGGGGCTGAATCACCGGTTCTAAGATAACCCTCAAACAGTTCCGTCAGCTTCTGTTCGGAGAGGGGGGTGGACTTCTCAAAGTCGATAAGTGGGACGTTCAAGCCCTCCAGATCAGTGACCGAGATGCGGGGAAAGGTGTCAGATACGACCTTGTTTGACGTTCGGAGAAAAATCCAGGACATAGCCGTGGAATTCAGGATCGCCAAGAGATATTTCCCAGAGTAGTCACCGGTCGGCAGGATGTTCAGGATTGTCTTGTAGTTGCAATAGGTCTCCTCCGTATACGCTGCATGAATTTTGTGTCTGCCGGAGCTCGTGATCTCGCGGACGAGAATGCGGGGCGCGCTAAAGTACCGCATCGGTCGATAATCGTGGAGATGATCCCCATACTTCACCCAAGTTTCGCCGTCGTGTTTCACCGAGTACCGAGAGACGTCCTGGCCAGACAACTCGGGCAGATACTCCTCAGATTCCTGGGTATCAGCGTGAAATATGCGATTCTCGATCTGTTCTTCGGTGTGCTTCGAACGATTATACGCCTGGATTCCTATCGAGACATCCGCTATCTCATCTAGCTGGACGCTGGCTGATCGGATGTGGCGTAGAAGATCTGTCTCTTTGGAGGTCTGACGAACCTCGATACGTTTCTGTGGAGTGTCAAGAAGGGACTCTTGATCCAGTTGGTTCGTCTCTGTGACCCCCTGGATCTGATTTCCACCGTTCTCAGCACGTAGTACGCGAACTCTACCTGGGTTATCCGTTTTGCGGAGCGTCAGAATTATCGTGTCAACTGTCGCCTCATCAAATACTGTCTTCTCGAATCGGACGACTTGCTCTACAGCCGTATTCGTGAGGACGAACTGGCGAAGCCGCCTCGTGTTCTCCATCGTCAGCCACGGTTCTGGAACGATATACCCGAACTCACCGTCCTCTGAAAGGAGTTGAACGCCCTGTTCGAGGAAGACGTGGAATAGATCAACAAAGTACTCTGATACCTCGAATGTGCCGCGAAGGTACTCCTCAATCGGGTCTCCGACTTCAACGTATGGGGGATTTCCGATCACTGCATCAAACCCGGGGTCCTCCAGACGCCCACCGCCATCTCCATAGAACACGACGGGGAACTCTAGCTCCCAGTGGAAGAAGCCCTCTTCCTCGGCCGTTGCTTGCGCCTCCCGAAACAGTCTGTGGTCCCGATATCGTCCCACGAACCGTCCCGAAGTGCTTCAGCCATCTGCTCTTCGGCATCATCGGGAACGTCGAGACCGAACTCCGACGCCGTGTGAACGTTCACCATCGCCAGTAGGTGTCGATAGAGGGGGTCCTCCCGGATCTCTGCGTACACCTCCTCCATCTCCTTGATACCCCCCAGCGTCTCGTTGTCGATGCTGAGGAGATCCGAGAAGCGCTCCAGAACGTGTTCGAGGGCGCGCTGTCGCGTCTGATCCATCCAGTCCGTGAGTTTCGTCTGGCCGGACTGGTCGCTCTCGTCGCCGAGGACGTCCTCGATGTCGCTCCCGACGAGCGAGTTCCCCGTCTTCAGGTGATGGTCGAGGAACGCGAGGGGCTGGTCGGCGGCGAGCGTTTCGAGCCACATCGAGAGCTTCGCCAGCTCGACCGCCATCCCGTTGATGTCCACCCCGTAAATGCACTCGCGGGCGATTTCGCGTCTGAGGTCCTGCTCGTCGTAGCCCTGGATCTCCTGCTCGCGGACCACTTCCATAACGCGGGCGGTCAGATAGCCCGTGGCGGCGGTGAGAAAGTGCGCGCTGCCCATCGCGGGGTCGAGGATCTTCAAATCGAGGACGCCCTGCCAGAACCGCCTGAAATACTCCGTCTCGGTGGGCTCCAATCCGTCCGCCCTGAGGTCGGCTTCGATGTCGTCGACGAGAGATCCGACCGACTCCTCGACGATGTACGAAACGATGTAGTCGGGAGTGTAGTACGCGCCCGTCGCTTTGCGCTCTCCGTCGTCGTTTACGACATACAGATCTCCCTCGTCAACGGTTTCGACGGCGTCAGCGACGCTCACCCCCGTTGCGGGCTTCCAGACTTGTCCGCCGTCCTCGGAGACGGCCGCGTACTCTTCGGGAGCGATCCGGAACTCGTGTTCGAGGAGGCCCTCGTAGATGGTGCCGAGGTGGCGAGTATCGAGGTCGGCGTAGTCCGCGAGGACGAACTCGCCGTCCTCTGTCTCGGTGGTCCCGATCCGGTAGATCACCTCCGCGATGTAGCGGTCGGCGACGGCGTGTTCGGCGAGGAACTCGTGGTCGTCGGCGTCGAACAGCCCGCCGTTGTAGGGCGGGATGCCGAGCGACTCCTCGCCCTCGTCGACGAGGGTGAAGAGCTCGTCGAGCCGCCCCCACATCTGCGTGGATATCTCGCTGTAGTCCCCGAAGTCGTCGCCGGACTGGACGTCCTCGTGGATTCGCGTTCGGAGGTCGTTGAGTCCGAAGTGCTGTTCGTACTCGTCGCGCATCGCGGGGTTCTCGGGGTGGATGAGACCGCGCGATTCGGCGTAGAGCACGAACATCAATCGATAGAGGAGCACGAGCGACTGTTCTTTGAGCTCGCTGAGTCCCTCTTCGTCCTCAGGGTCCAATTCGAGCCCGTCGTTCGTCCGGAGGAACCCCTCGCCGAGAATGCGGAGCGCCGTGAAGACGTTATCCTGGAGGTCCTCACCGAGTTCCTGTGCGGCGGTCTCGCTCTCGTTCCAGACCGTGTCGAGGAACGACGCGCCTCCCCTCTCCCGAAAGGCTTCTGGTCTGAAGAACGCGTAGAAGTACTTGAACTGCTCTAGCGTCCCGGATTCGAGGAGTTCGGGGAGATCGACCTCGTAGTAGATCTCCGTGGCGTAGTCCTTCGTCCCGTAGAGCCGCCACTTCCGGCCGTTCGTGAGGACGCCCCATTCGACGTCCTCCGGCGTGTGTTCGAGGTAGTACTTGACCTGGTGGGACGCGTCGCGGTACGAGCGCTGCTCGCTGAAGCGCGTCGTGAAGTCGGCGTCCCACTGCTTGGCTTCGAGGATCGCGGCGCTGAGGTTGTACGCGGCGTCCTGATCGCCGTCGCGTTTGCGCGTCGCCGCCGTCCGGCGGACGTCCTCCGATTCGAAGAGGAGGCGGTCGTTGTATCCGCCACCGCCGGGGAGCGTCGTCTCCGAGAGCGTTCCGAACCCGAGGACGTCGAGCGCTTCGTCGATCCACGAGTCGAGCAGCTCGTTCTCGTTATAGGAGGCGACGAGGTCCCGTTCGAGCTCCCACAGCTCTCGGAGTTCTGTGAGCGCGTCCCGCGCCTCGTCGTCACAATCCCACCCGTCGAGGTCGTAGACGCGTTCGTCGAGATAGTAGCCGGAGAAGAGACTCGAATTCTGGTACGCTGAGCCGAGCGTCGCCTGGCTCATCGATGACCATCCGTGAGCAACCTAGCGCGTCGATTGACC
>NZ_BATA01000021.1 GCF_000474235.1 Halarchaeum acidiphilum MH1-52-1 | reverse complement strand
AGGGGTAGTTGACGCTCTCGACGCTCGCGCCGTCGATACGCCATTCCTCGTGGTCGCTCTCCGAGCGGACGTCGAGGAGGAAGACATCCCTGCCGGCGTCGATGCGTTCCTTCAGTCGCTCCGGCGTGACTTCCTCAACTGCGGCTTCGGTCGTCACGAATGCGTTGTCGCTCATCTCACTCCTCTGTATCGGCCGACCGCAAATAAGACTTTGCATAGTAATACAATTACTACACAATACTCTATTTGCTATAATCTCATTGTAGGCGCTTACACGACAGTAATAGGATATCTGCGAGTTTGAGAGTGTGCAATAGGCGAACTACTACCGGTATGCTTTTCAGCGCAGCCCCAATATTGGGTGGTGAGGCCAATATCATGGTAGACTACGAAGTCACGGAGACGCTCGACGTGAAAGGACAGAACTGCCCGATGCCCGTCGTCAAGACGAAGCAAGCGACCGACAACCTCGACGAGGGCGACATCCTCGAAGTGCTCGCCACCGACCCCGGAAGCATGAGTGACCTCGGCGGCTGGGCCGAGACGACTGACGGCGTCGAACTTCTCGACCAGACGGACGGCGAGGACGTCTACACGCACTACGTGCGGAAGACGGAATGATCTAACAATGAGTACTGGCACACCATCTCCCGACGATGAGACTGACCCCAGTCGCGCAGAGCTGGAAGCGCGAGTCGAAGAGTTAGAGGAGACAACTGCAGACCTCAAGGCTGAGGTAGGCGACGGGCAGCCGAAGATGTCCATCATCGCCACCAAAGGGACGCTCGACATGGCCTACCCACCCCTCATCCTCGCCTCGACCGCGGCGGCGTTCGGCTATGAGGTCACCGTTTTCCACACCTTCTGGGGACTCGATATCCTCCACGAGGAACGTTCGAAGAGTCTCAAGCTCAGTTCGGTCGGCAACCCGAACATGCCCGTTCCGAACGCCGTCGCCGCGCTTCCCGGAATGGATCGAATGACGACGAAGATGATGGAAAAGCGCATCGCGGACAACGACACCGCGACCATCGAGGAGCTTATTGACACCTCGCTCGACATGGGCGTCGAATTCCAAGCGTGTCAGATGACCATCGACCTCATGGACTACGACGAGGACGACTTCTACGATGGCGTCACGACTGGTGTTGGCGCCGCCACAGCCATCCAAGACATGGCTGACGCCGACATCCAACTTCTCGTCTGACCGCCTTCGTTTCGTACCTGATCTTCAGTGAAGCGCTCATCACTTCGAGCAAAGTAGAATTGTTTATATTGAGCAATATAACAACTTCCCATAGAAGTATGGGGACAAGCCAGCGAAACGTTCGTCCTCGACGTTCGGCCGAGCTACAGCTACCACGAGACGCACATCCCAGGAAGCCACAAACTCCCGATCTATGACCATCTCAGCGGCGAGAACTTCATCAGTCTCGACGCCTCGTGAATCAACCGGATAAGCATTCGGACGTGCCATGAGGAGTGGGCCGTCGGAGCTAGTCGTCGCGCTGCCACAAATTCACACCCTCAGACACACGCGTTGCCTTTTCACTGTATGTTCACCGATCTGAGACAGTTTTCTATCCTGGCAGAGGCATCGACGGCAGGAAACCGAGTTAGGGGAGTGATTCGCAGGCTTCGCTGTCGCCGTTGCCATCGAGTCGGTGTGGATCACCAGCAGTCTGGTCAAGGGCTTGTTGGGCCTGGGCTTGCGTGCCGAAGTCCGAGCAGTCATAGTCACCATCTGGTGGCGGAGGCGGAACATCATCGCTCTCCTCTCGCGTCGTCGTGGACTGGGTTGTTTCGTCGAAGTCCCAGAGGCCGATTGAGAGTAGTTGGGCCTGCTGCTCGGCGTCGGCGAAGTCGCTCCGATTCGAGAACGAACTGTCGTAGAAACGGGCGTAGCCATCTTCGAGCATCTGCCGGTTGAAATTCGCCCCATTTGGCGTGTAGGCGTAGACGAGAAGGCGACCGTAGCTCCCACGGCGGTCAGCCTCCTGGTCAACCGCAATCTAGATTGTCTCACCAGCGAGCATCGACGCAGCGTGACTACTGGCCTTTCCGCCCCACTCCGAGTGTCGACGGTCCAGTCAAGGCTCACCGCATCCGGGTCGCGTCGGCGAGCGCGTCGAGGCGGCCCGCCATGTTGCGCACGAAAAGGATGACGGGCGCATCGACGCCCGTGCAGATCCACCGATGGAGCGGCAGGAGGAACTCCCGGTAGTCCGCGGGCGCGAGTTCGCCGGCGTACGTGTCAAAGAGTTGGACGACGTCCGCGCCGTGGTCGATCTGGTACTGGAGTGAGTCGAGGACGGCATCCGCAATGACGTCGAGGAGCGACGCGAACGCGTCGGGATGGCGCGCGCGGAACTGCCGGATCTCGTCGTGGCGCGAGGAGCCGCTGGCGATGATGTAGGAGGCGAGCGTGAACGCACCGCCGGCGAAGCCGATGAGTGACGTCTCGTCGCCGACCGACTCGCGCAGGCGACTGAGGAGCGCGCCGTTGAACTCGCGGCCGCGCACGGCGGCGAGCTACGCGCTCTCTACGTCGTGGACGAATCGGTGTACGAGGCGTACAGCGGCGACGAGTGCGTCGACGAGGCCGAGGGCCCGAAGCACGGCCTCAAGGAGGCGGGCGAGGCGGTGCGAGCGTCGACGTCACCGGCAAACTCCGGCGTGGCGACCCCGCGGAGACGGTCGTCACCTACGCGGAGGAGGTGGACGCCGACCTACTCGTCCTCGGGACGCGGCATCGCTCCGAGGAGTACCGCGCGCTCCTCGGGAACGTCACCGATCAGGTGCTCCGCCTGACGGCGCGCCTGGCGGTCGTCGTGAAGACCGACGTCGACGAGTAGCCCGTCACCCCCACTCGCGCACGCCGCCCTCGCCGTCGCCGCGGGCGAGCGCGAGGTCGAAGCGGTCGGTGGCGAGGAGGCCACAGACGAGCGCGGCGGTGCAGAGCACGGGCACCCAGTTTGCGTACGCGAGGTTCACCAGCCCCCAGAGGACGACGAAGCTCACGAGGTCGTCGAGGGCAAACGAGCAGGCGTCGAGGCGTGCGCGCAGCGCCCGGTGGTCGAAGGTGACGTCGAGGGCGACGACCGCGACGCTCCCCGAGAGCGCCCACCCGAGGTAGTTCGAGAGCGGGATGCCGTAGTAGAGACCGCCGTCGGCGTACGACCAGAAGCCGAGCGCGACGGCGCCCGGGTCGAGCACGCAGTCGACGAGGAGGACGAGGCCGACGGCGGCGGGGAGGCGCAGGTGAGGGGCGCGCGCCCGCTCGCCAAGGAGCGCCAGCGCGAGGAAGTAGGCGTTCAGGACGAGCGGGAGGAAGAACAGCGGGAGCGCGAGCGGCACGCCCGCGACCATCGGCCCGAGTTCGACGCCGTAGCTGAACGCGCCGTAGGGCCACCCGGTCGTCACGCCGACGTGCTCGATCAGGTACGTGTAGCCGCAGAGCGCGGCGAGCACCGCGAGCGCGCGCCGATCGAGTTCGGGGGCGATCGCGGCGGCGAGCGGGAAGCGGAGCATCGCGGTCCCGAAGACGAGGAGCGCGGGGCTGAACGCGAGCCACGCGGGGAGGAAACCGCGCGCCCCGGCAAGGAGCGAGGCCGCGCCAATCAGCGGCGCCAGCACCGCGATGCCGAAGCGGTTCTCAGCGACGACGGTCTCAAGGCGCGCCTGCGCGGCGGTGCGGCGAGCGTCAGCCACGTAGGACCCCCCAGAGACCGGCACAGGTGAAGACCGCGCCAACGGCGGTGTTGAGCGCGGGGAACCACCAGTAGGCCCGCGAGAGGTCGACGCCCCGCAGGTCGAGCGCGAGCGCGAGGGCGGGGTAGAGCGCGAACAGCAGGCCCGCACGGGGATCGAGGAGCGCGAAGGCGCCCGCGGCGAGGAGCCAGCACGCCCCGCAGTAGGCCAGCGCGCGGCGCGCGCCGAGGACCGTCGCGGTGGTGCGCAGGCCCGCGCGCCGGTCGGGTTCGACGTCCGGGATCGCGGAGAACGTGTGCATCGCCATCGTCCACACCCAGCCCCCGAGGACGGCGAGGAGCGGCGGGAGCGACCCCGCGACCGCGGCGTACGCCGCGACGCCCGGGAGGACGTAGAGGCCGTTCGAGAGCGAGTCGAGCGGCGGCTTCGTCTTCAGGCGCGGCGGGGCGCTGTACGCCCACCCGAGGACGAGGAAGCCGAGGATCCACGGGGCGGCCCCGGGGAGCCACGCGGCGAGCGCGAGGCCGAGGAGGCCCGAGAGCGCGACCAGCGCGACGACGCCGCGCTCGCCGCGATAGCGCACTTCCCGCTCCGATTTCTTCGGATTCTCCGCGTCCGCCTTGGCGTCGTAGACGTCGTTGACGCCGTAGAGGTAGACGTTCGCGGGGACGAGGAAGTAGGCGACGAGGGCGAGGACCGGGAGCGAGAGCAGGTCCCCGACTCCGTCGGCGGCGTAGGCGACGCCGACGAGCGCCGGGCCGGCGAGGTAGAGCCAGAAGCGCGGGCGCGAGCGCCGGAGCGCGCGGGCGAGCCTGCTCATGCGTCGACGCGCGCGAAATCCTCCAAGACGGCGTTCGCGGCGTGCTCGCCGCTGATGAGGCACATTGGGACGCCGATGCCGGGCCGGGTGTACCCGCCGGTGAAGTAGAGGCCGTCGAGCGCCGAGGATCGGTGGTCGGGGCGCAGCGGTCCGGTCTGCCGGAGGGTGTGGGCGAAGCCGAGCGCGCTCCCCTCAGCGGCGTTGTACCTGGCGGCGAAGTCGGAGACGCAGAAGTCCTCCTCGACGACGATCCGCTCGCGGAGGTCGAGGCCGGTGTGGGTCCCGACATCGTCGAGGAGCAAGTCGCGGTACTCGGCGCGGATCGCGTCGCCGTCGTCCAACCCGGGCGCGATGGGGACGAGCGCGAACAGGGCGCTGTGGCCGTCGGGCGCGACGGCGTCGTCCGTCTCTGAGGGCGCGCAGAGGTAGTAGGCGGGGTCGTCGGGCCACGCTGGGTCGTCGAAGATCGCGTCGAAGTGCTCGTCCCAGCCGTCCGGGAGGACGAGCGTGTGGTGGGCGAGGGGGTCGAGATCGCCCTCGACGCGAGGTAGAGCAGGTACGCGGAGGGCGCGTACGTTCGGGACTCCCAGTAGTCGGCGTCGTACTGGCGGTCGTCGGCGTCGAGGAGTTCACGCTCCGTGTGCGCGTAGTCGGCGTCCGAGACGACGGCGTCCGTGCGCAGGATCTCGCCGTTCGCGAGTTCGGCGCGCATCTCGCCGCGCTCGCCCCGGATCGCCGCGACGGGGGCGCCCGTCCGGTAGGTGACGCCGAGGTCCTCCCCGAGGGCGACGAGGGCGTTGACGACGGCCGCGATGCCGCCATCGGGGTAGTGGACGCCGAGGTTGAAGTCGACGTGGCTCATGAGGTTGTAGAGCGCGGGCGTGTTCGACGGCGACCCGCCGAGGAAGACGAGCGTGTACTGGACGAGCTGGCGGAGCCGGGGATGCTCGAAGTAGTCCGCGACGTGCTCGTCCATCGTCCCAAGGAGGCCGAGCCCGCGGGCGTTCCGGATCACGTCCCAGTCCACGTAGTCCCGGAAGTTCGGCCGGTCCGTGTAGACGAAGTGCTCCATCCCCACCTCGTAGGTCTCCTCGGACGTCGCAAGGTAGCGCTCGAAGGCCTCGCCCGCGCCGTCCTCGTACGACTCGAAGAGCGCCTTCGTCCGCTCGACGTCGCCGTCGAGGTCGACGCGGTCGGCGCCGTCGCCCTCCCCCTTGAAGAACACCCGGTAGTGCGGGTCGAGGTGCGTGAGATCGTAGTAGTCCGTCGGCTCGCTCCCGAAGTAGCCGAAGAAGCGCTCGAAGACATCGGGCATCAGGTACCACGACGGTCCCATATCGAAGCGGAAGCCATCGCGTTCGAGGACGCTCGCGCGCCCGCCGAGCCGTCGGTTCTTCTCGACGACCGTCACGTCCCAGCCGGCGTCGGCGAGGTAGCACGCCGTCGAAAGGCCGCCGAAGCCCCCGCTGACGACCGTGACCGACCGCGTCACTCTCCCACCCCCAGCAGGGAGGAGAGGGAGGCCGCGACCGAGCGCGCCCGGGTCCGCACCCCGTCGCCGCGCCGCGCGCGCTCCGTCCGGTCGCCCTTGACCGCCGGCACGTCGCTCGCGGCGTGGAACGCCGTCAGCGGGTCGCCCATCCGCTTCCAGTGGTACCAAGTCCGCGCGGTGAGCGAAAGGCGCCGCGGCGTCGACAGCGTCGGGCGCGCGGTGAGCGTGTCGTAGCCGCGCTCGCGGACGAGGCGGTGGTGGTCGGCGTACAGCACCGCGGCGCACAGCACTCCGAAGCGACACGGCTCCGGGAGGTAGCGGATGCCCGCGACCCCCTCGCGGTACAGCCGCTCAGTGCGCCGGAGCTCCGCGCGCATCGCCGCGGCGAAGCGCTCCGAGAAGGTGCACGCGCGGATCTCCGCCTCGGTGACGCCATGGCGCTCCAGCGTGGCTCGCGGGAGGTAGATGCGATCGTAGTCCCTGACGTCCTCCCGGACGTCGCGCAGGAAGTTCGTGAGCTGGAAGGCCTCGCCGAGCGCCTTCGCGTGCGGGCGAGCGCGATCGACCGTCTCCGCGTCCATGTCGTACGTCTCCATCATCACGGCGAGCATCATGTTCCCGACAGCGACGGCCGACCCGCGGAGGTAGGTCTCCAGCTCCTCGTGGGTGTCGTAGCGTCGCGTGTCGACGTCCATTTCCATCGCGTCAAGGAACGTTTCGATCTCCGACTCGGAAATGTCGTACGAGACGACGAGATCGCGGAAGGCGCGGAGCACGGGGTCGTCCGTCTCCGCCTTGCCGAGCGCGGCCGCGCGGAGGCGCGCGAGGTCGCGGCGCTGCTCGGTAGGCGTCGCCCCCTGCGGGTCGTCGACGACCTCGTCTGCGACGCGGAAGAACGCGTAGAGGACGTAGGTCGCCCGCCGGGCCCGCTTGGGGAGGACGCGGGTGGCGACGGCGAAGGTCTTGCCGGTCCGCTGCTGTATCGCCTTGCTCGTGGCGACGTCGTCAGAGGGGATCATTGGTGACAGTTGACCCACACGGGCGCCCGGTCGCGACCGGCCGGTCGGTGGCTCTCGACCATAGATAGCTCGCGGGCCGACAAAGGAGGCATACCTGACTAGTCAGGTATGCCGATCGAAGAAGGCGGCGAACACCTTGCGCTCCGCAGCGCGGAGGTGCTGGTGGAAGGTGGCGCGCGAGACGCCCATCGCCGCCGCGAGTTCGTCGCCCGTCGCCATGCGCGTCGAATTGTAGTAGCCCGAGAGGTACGCCCGCTGGAGCGCCGCGCGCTGCCGGTCGGTAAGGCGCTCCTCAATCGTCGCGGCGAAGTCGCGCGCCGTCGTCGGCGGCCGCTCGTCCTCGCGGTAGCGCACGAGTTCGACGCCGTCGTAGCGCTCGCGGACACGCTCGACGGCGGCGCGGGCGTCGACGCCCGCGGGGAGTTCGAGTTCGACGCGAGCCGCGCCGTCGGCGGCGTCGATCCCCTGGATCCGCACCCCGCGCGCCGCGAGGTCGGCTGGGAACGACGACGGCGGGAGGTGGAACTCGAACAGCGCGGCCTCGTCCGCGTCGCCGACCACGGCCGCGTCCGCGACCGCCGGCGACGCGTCCGCGGCCGCGAGGACGCGCTCGGCGCCCGCGCTCCCGTCGGCGGTGAAGAAGAGCACCGGCGTCTCCCCGCGGTACACCTCTCCGCGGTAGTCCAGCGATCCGTCGACGCGCGTCGCGAGGTCGACGGCGAACAGCGATCGGTCCCGGACGTCGAAGGCGAGCGAGACAACCTGATCGGCCGCCGCGAGCCGCCGCGACTCGTGGGCGTTCAGCGCCGTCGCCACCGTCCGGCCGAGCGACTCGAGCACCGTCGTCTCGCGCTCATTCAGCGCGCCGGTCTCCGCCGCGCACACCGTCAGCACCCCGTACGTCGTCCCGCGGTAGCGCAGCGGGACCGCCGCGACCCCGCCGGCGGCATCCGCGAGTTCCGCCGGGACACCCGCCCCGCCGTCGCCGACCGCAACCGCTCCCGAGTCAAGCGCCCGGACGACCGGGTGGTCGTCCACGTCGTGGGGGACGGTGAGGCGTCCGCGTCGACCGACCCGCCGGCCCGCGCGCGCGGCCGGACGACTCCGTCCACGAGGTCGGCCGCGCCGAGCCACGCGAACGCGTACGTCTCGGCGGCTGCGAGGCGCTCGCAGACCTGCCGCTCGATGGCCTCCCGGCTCTCCGCGCTGACAACCGCTTCCGTGACGTCGCTCAGGAGACCGTCCACCCGATTAAGGAGGTGATCGAGGTTCGCGCGCTCGCGCCGGACCGCGAGCTCCGAGCGCTTGCGCTCCGTGACGTCGCGCTGGAAGCCAACGAAGTAGCGCACGTCGCCCGCGTCGTCACGGATCGGCGCGACCTTCACCTCGTTCCAGAACACCTCGCCGTCCGCTCGGTAGTTCCGGAGTTCGACGACCGCCGACTCGCCCGTCTCGACCGCTCGCCGGAGGACGTCCACCCGCTCCGTCGCCGTCTCGGGTCCCTGGAGGAACCGGCAGTTCCGCCCGAGGATCCCCTCGCGCTCGTAGCCCGTGATGCGCTCGAAGGCGTCGTTGACGTAGACGAGGGGGTTGTCCGGTCGCGTCGGGTCCGTCATTGTGATCCCCACCGGCGCCTCATCCATCGCCCGCTCCTTCAGCGCGTCCGAGAGCGCCTCTCCGTCGTCCGTCCCGTGTCGGGATGCCATGCTCGACGCCCGAACGTCGAACGCGCAGACGTAAGAGCGATGCGCTCGCCCTGCAGGCTCTTGGCGCTCCGCGGCGTTACCGGGCGTATGACCGCCGCACCCAACACCGCCGTGGCCGTCGGCGTCGACTGGGGCTCGAACGGCTGGGTCACCGCCGTCCGCGACGCGGACGGTTGGGACGCCCGCCTCCATCCCTCGCTCCTCCCCGTCTGGCACGCCCACCGCGGCGCCGCGTCCGTCCTCGTCGATATCCCGATCGGTCTCCCCGAACGCGGCCGGCGCGCCTGCGACGTCCGCGCCCGCGAGGTCCTCGGGAGCCAGCGCCGCCGCGTCTTCCTCGCGCCCCCGCACGCCGCGCTCAACGCGCCGACCTACGCCGCGGCGAAGCGCCGCGTCGAGGCCCGGACCGACGGCTCGCTCACCACGCAGACGTGGAACGTCCTCCCGCAGGTCCGCGACGCCGACGTCCTCCTCGCCGAGCACCCCGACGCCCACGGGGTCGTCCGCGAGGCCCACCCGGAGGTCTGCTTCGCCGGCCTCGGCGACGGTCCGATCGCGCCCGCGAAGACCGACGACGAGGACGTCGAAGCGCGCCTCGACGTCCTTGACCGGCACGGCGACGCTCGCGAGGCCTACGAGCGCCTCGTCGCCGAGCGCATCGACGACCCGCCCGCGCACGGTCGCCGCTTCCGCGCGGGCAACTGCGACGATCTCCTCGACGCAATGGGCCTCGCGGTCACCGGGTGAACCGACCGCGGGACGCTTGAGACGCTCCCCACAGACCCGCCGCGCGACCCCGAGCGCGACGCCCCAATGGAGATCGTCCACCGCGACGTCTGAGCCATCGACCCCCCGGGTCGCAGGGCGGATCGCGGGTCGACGGAAACACTATGTGCCAAGCGCCGGTAGCGGAGTCTATGTGCCCCGATCCGGGCACCGTTTCAGATGAACTCGATCCGCTGAGCGTTGATAGTTGCGGACAGACGTCGAGTTGAGAGATTGGGTTTCAGATGAGCTCGATGCTTTCGGCGACGTCCTCGGAGAAGTCGGAGGTGTTGGCTTCGGTGTGCGATGCGCGGGTTGTCTCAATTTCCTCGTCGTTGAATTCCCGGTCAGCAAGTGTCTGCCGGACGGCGCGGTGCTTACTCGTCGCGTCGGCGGTCGGGATCACGGGTCAGTCCTTCGAGGTGGGCTTGAGGGCGACGCGATCGTCTCCAGCTAGGATCTCCCGCCGCAGGTCAATGACGTTGAGGGGCTTATGATGCTCTCAAAGGCCGGCAAGAAGAACTACATCGCCAGCCGGTATAGCGGTGCCAAGGAGACGGTAGAGTTGCTCGTGTTGAGCTTCGGTCTACGGTCGCGGTGACCGCTAGTCGAAGCCGAAGGGGATGTTGCCACCGTTGTCCTTGAGGAATTGGATGGCAGTGTCAACGTCGCCAAGGCGGACGTTCTCGCGTGCGCCGCCGCCATAGGCTTCGATGGAGGCTTCGTTTTGCGGAATCATTTCGTCCTTGATGAGTTGGCGGCCGCGGCCCT
This sequence comes from Halarchaeum acidiphilum MH1-52-1, assembly GCF_000474235.1. Classification (GTDB taxonomy): domain Archaea; phylum Halobacteriota; class Halobacteria; order Halobacteriales; family Halobacteriaceae; genus Halarchaeum; species Halarchaeum acidiphilum. The sequence continues at coordinate 24,842 of NZ_BATA01000021.1, read as the reverse complement.
CGGCATGACTGGGAAGGGCGTGGTCTACCGCACGGTCGATTGACCACTTGTGGTCGCCAAAGACTCGGTTTCGGAGAAGCTTCTCGACGACACGGCATTTTATTTCAGAGTCGTCCATTTAGATAGATTCACCGGCGTATGTAATCACGAGCGATTATTACTTAAACGTGTTTACTGTGTCGAACGGGTTCGTTGTTTCTGCACAACGTTTTTAGCCTCGCATCTCGTTCACTGAGATATGTCCGAGGCCACACCGGTGCACGAGACCGAAGGCGGCGGGTCGCAGCTAAACGCCAGAAGCCCACTTATCACGCTGCTCAGCAGCCCAGCACGCGTGAAGATCATCGAAGCATTCGTCCAAGAGCGCGGGCGCGACCTCTCGGTTAGCGACGTCGCCCGACTTGCAGACACCGCGCGCAGCACGGTCTACCAGCACCTCGACGATCTTGAGGAGCTGGGCGTGATCGAGTTCGCCCGGAGCACGGGTGACGGGCACAGCAAGCGCTACCAGTTGAACGAAGAGAGCGAAATCGCCGACCTCCTGTACAAGCTCGAGGGCGTGACGCTTCGCCACCTCCTCGAACTCGACGGCGAGCTCGAAAACTAAGCTACACTCACTTTTTCAAGCCGACTTGCGGCATCCCTCTGTCCGGCCGACATAGGTGTCGTTGATGTAGACACTGAACCAGTGACCATCCAAGCCGGAAGTATCCGCAGTGACGGTGACCTCGAATCAAGTGTATGCACCATCGCCGTCCGCATCAACACCTGAAACACCGGCTGAAGCAGCTGTACCGGACGGAGTTGATGTCGTTGACGGTATCGATGTCGCACCCGCACAGCCAGCGAGCGCGAGCAGCACCACCAGCGCGATTACGCCAGCCGCCTTCCGAGGAGCATTAGTCGAAGGCCTCTCTGAGTTCTGTTCGCATATGCTCGCGGCGGAGCTGGCGGGCGCGTTCGTCGGAGAGATAGTTTTCGAGGACGACCGTCGAGTCACTCGAGCCCTGCTCGGCGGCGATCTCCTCGATACTCTCCGCGACGTCCTCGACAGCCTCGGAGTACGCCGAGTACCAGAACCGACGCCCCATCTGGGGGACCGGGGACTCGCCGCCGATCTGCGGAGGCAGGCCGGCACGGGTGACGAGGTCGGCAAACCGATTACGGACAGTTTGATTTGCGATGTGGCCACTCGAGGACTGTGACGACGGGAAGAAATAGCCGTTCCACTCGTCACGCTCACTCAGTTCGGTGAGGCGGTCCTCCACGACGTCGACGCCATAGAGGAGGGAAACCTCGCCAGGGCCGTTCTTCCGTTCGTCGAAGGCGACGAAGGGCGGGTCGACGTTGAGTGCGAACTGCGAGGCGTGGAGGCCTGCGACCTCGCCGGATCGGAGCCCCCAGCCGCAGAGTGCGATTACGAGCAGACGCTCCCCAACCGTTTCTGTCGCGTTGTTGAGGGCCCGCACGTGCGTAGCGTCGAGCGCGACCGGGTCGCCGTCGGTCTGGCGGTTCCAGTTGTACTCCTCGCCGACGCCGGTGACGGGATTCACGCTCGCCCGCTGCCGGCGAAGGAGATAGTCGTACCAGTGCGAGGCCGCTTCGTGGATGCGGGCGACAGTCCGGTCGGCGAGGTCGTCGTCGGCGTCGAGACGGTCGATAGCTGCCCAGGCGGCGTCAGTCGCCCTGTGCGCGGGGACGTCTCCCCCAGGGTCCACGCGTCGAAGCACCGCGTCCTCGCCCGTCGCAGCGTAGTACGCACGCACATATCGATTCAGCCGGCCCCGGAGCGCCTTAATCGACGACTCGGAGAGGTCGCCTCGATTCCGCCGCGAATCGAGGAAGGACTCGAGCGCCTCGACAGTCGCCTCGTCGTCGACAGCCCACTCGTAGCCCTCGGCGGCTTCGTTCTCGCTATAGCCGAGCTTCTCGCTCCAGAACGTGCCAAAGGTGGTGTCGTGATGTTCCCGGAGCGTGTAGAGAAGCGTGCGGAAGCCGTTCTCTCGCAGCCACGCGTGCGTCGGTTTTTCCGCTGTTGGGTCGTGGCCGTCTGCACGGAATTCCGGCTCGACGTGTTCCTGGTAGGCGTCGGCGAATTCGTCGTACTCCAGTAGGCTCCAGGGGACATCGCCCGAACTGCTCGAGATGGTCAATCTAAGCCCCCCATATTCACTCGTCTCAGCTATTCAGTTGCTTTCCTAATAGTTCTGGTGTTTGTGGAGACTGCGTGAGTCTCCACAACACCAACCACAAACACACCAAATGGCACCCACAGGAATGAACCATATATAGCTATATAGAATTCCCCCTCCAGTCGCCCCTACTTCCGAGGAAAGATTTCTGTAAACAACCGATTCTCAACAGATATCACGCAAGAACAGGCGTTAGGCGGCTCATGAGGGAGCTTTTCAGCGTGCGATCCGATTCTGCGAAGTAGTCGAGTAGAATTCGGAACCACTTCGGACCGGCACCGATTGCTTACCAAAGGACTCAGCCTCGAATGGTCCGAAGTTCGATCGTGGTTCGGTAATCGTACAAATAGACCCCATTCAGACGGCCCTCATCTCCTCGGTATCCTCACGACGAGCCTGTGAATTGACGCATTACGGGGTCTGTGACACCATCCCGGGAGAACACGGTTGCGAGATCGCCGGCTCGGATTTCGGTGTCTCCGCGAGGCGTGACGATGTTTCCGTCCCGTTCGATCGCGATTACGAGGACACCATCTGGGAGTAAGCCGGCCTCTCCCGCTTCGGAGAGCGTCTTTCCGGCCACTGGGCCTCATCTGTGACTGTTATCTCGAAGACTTCAGCGCCACCTCCGAGGCTCATGAAGTCCTTGATACTCGGGCGTTGAACGGCGCGGACGAGATATTCCGCGATGAGGCGCTGCGGGTTTTCGAGGACATTTGCACCGAGCTGGCGGAAGAGGTTCATGTGGTCTGGATTCTGGACCACAGAGACCAGAGACGGGATGCCAATGTCTCGGGCGAGAAGTAGTACCATGATGTTTACCGCGTCTTCTTCGGTGGTTGCGATGATTGCATCTGCTCCGTCGGCACTTGCTTGTTCGAGAGTCTCCTTCTCAGTTGCGTCGGCATTCACGACGAGGCAGTCGTAGTCCCGGCTGACTGCGTTTGCGCGTTCAGGGTTTTCTTCGATGACTACGACCTCGTTTTGCTCGCGTGTGACGAGTTCGATTACCTGTGAGCCGATTGTGCCCGCACCGACGACGATAATATACATTTGATACCGCTACGAACACCGCATTTATAAACTATTCTACGCGGTGTTTTGATGAAATCCTATTCAGATGGCGTCACCGAACTAGGTATTTATATGGTGTGTACGAAAAGAAAAACAGCAAGTACGCGATTGCGGCTGTTTCTGTGACGAGGCTTCGACCGAACAACGCGACGATTCCGAGCAACAGGATACCACTGAGAATCAGCATATCAAAGACTGAGTCATCCGACCCGACCGACTGGAGTCGACGAACTCCTGGAATCCGATCGAGAGACCTCATGGGCTCACCTCGAAACCAGTGACGAGCGCCCGGAGCAACACGAGAACAGGGATAATCTCGAGGCGTCCAATCCACATGTTGAATAAGAAAACGACCTTGTCGAGGGTCGGCATGCCGGGGCCGGTGATGCCGGTGGAGAGGCCGACGTTCCCCTGTGCGCTCGCCACCTCGAAGATGGCGTTTTCGAGTGTGTACTTCGGGTCGACGGTCAGAATGAGTGCGAATATGCCGATGCCGAGGAAGACGAACCAGAGGAAGCTGATGATGGCGGCCTCCTCGAACTCGCGCGCGAGCTCGCCCTCGGAGAGCGAGCGACCGTTCATGTGGAAGTGTCGAACGACGCTCTCCGGGTAGAAGACACCTCGTATCCGAAAGAGGGTTCCCTTCGTTAGTGTGGCGGCTCGGATGAGTTTGATACCGCCGACGGTCGACCCGGCAGCTGCTCCGACAACCATTCCGAGAGAAACGACGAGTTGTTCAGCGACGGACCAGCTCGTCCCGAGACTGCCAGCAGTTTGAAAGCCCGTACAGGACGCGGCGGAGACGAACTGGAAGAGCGCGTATCGGAAGTCCTGGAACGGAGTCGAGTAGATGTGCCCAGCAGCGAGGAGGACGGTGAGAACGAGTGTTCCGAGTCCGAAAAAACCGAACACCCAGCGAGTCTGGAGGTCGGTCCAGAGTTCGTCGAGGTTCCCCTGCATGACGAGGTAGTGGACGGGGAAGGCGATGCTGCCGAGGACCATGACGGGAACGGTCGCAAAGTCGACGAGCGCTGAGTGGTAGGTCGCGATGGAGTTATCCGTGATGGAGAACCCGCCGGTGGCGAGTCCGGTCATGGCGTGGTTGATGGCGTCCCAGAGCGGCATGCCGGCGAGCCAGAGAAGCGTGACCGACGCGACAGTGAAGAGCAGGAAGATCCACCAGATCGTTCGGACCGTCGAGACGATGCTCGGGTGTATCTTCTCGGAGCGCGCCTCTGACTCGTAGAGGGTGAGGCTCCCGGAGCCCGGGCGGGCGAGGATGGCGGTGGTGAGGACGATGACGCCGACGCCGCCCACCCACTCGATGAGCGACCGCCACCACTGGAGGACGTGTGGGAGGTGGTTCTCGTGAACGGCCATCGTGAGGCCGGTCCCCGTGAACCCGCTCATCGACTCGAAGATGCCGTTCAGGGGGTTCAGGAACGCGGCAGTCGTCGGAGTGATCGGTGGTGAACCGAGAACGCCGATGTGGAGAACGTCAGTCGCGGCTACGAAGAAGAACGGGAGGCTCCCGAAGACAGCGACGAGAAACCAACCTGCCGCCGCGATAACCATCCCGTGGAGCTTTCCCGGCTCTGCGGCCCCTTTGCCGAGGCGAGTGAGCAGGTAGCCGATCGCGAGCGGGATTGCACCCGAGATGAGGAGTGCCGGAATCGTGTACTCCTCTCCCCAGGCGATGGCGACAGCGATAGAAGCGAACATTATCAGCGAGAGAGCCTCCAAGATTCGACCGACGTCCCGAGAGACGACCCGGATCGATTCGACCATACCCGTGTGGACTCGCGAACCCAGTATATGTATGTGGGTTTTGAATCGCTAATCCATCGCGGGTTGAGTCCGTTCTCGCGGGACGCCCTACTTTCGTCCGCGTGTTAACGGCGTTCGCCCGCGAGGAAGCCGTTCTCTTCAGCTTCCTCTGCACTCTCGAGAATACGGTCACTGATAGCTTCGAGCGGGAGGTCGGTCATCTCCGCCACCCACGCGAGATACGCTCCGAGGATGTCGACGTGCGCGTGAGGTGGCTGCTTCCCGTCCTCGAGAAGCCCGTCGACACCATCGTCGGTTCGGGCGAAAAGTGCAATCGCTGCGTCCTCGTCTACGGACTGAATCGCGTTCCGAAACTCATCCCTACTTCCCATGCCCCGACGGGTGGGTTGTCATCGGTAAGTGTTGGTCGGTCTCACTCGGTGAAGACGTCGAGCGCTTCCTCACTGGCTTTACCGCGAGTAAAGACAGTCACGAGGTCGTCAGCCGCAATTCTGGTGAACCCGCGCGGCGTGATCACCTCGTCGTCGCGCTCGATTGCGATGACGAGCACGTCGTCATCGAGGAGGCCACGTTCGTTCGCTTCGGAGAGAGTCAGCCCGGCAATCGGTGCGTCGTTGGAGACGGCGAGTTCGACTACTTCCGCACCGCCGGCGAGACTCAGGAAGTCCGTCATCGGCGTGTCCCGTCGTTTCGTCTCCGGGCCGAACTCGTCGAGCGGTGCGGTGTCCGCCATGTGGAGAATGTGCTCGTCTTCGACTTCGAGCCCCATCTCGGTGAGTCGACGACTCACCGCAGTCAGGTCGTCGGTGTCGGCGCCGATCGCGACGACGTGGATGTTGTTCCGTCCCGTGAGGAGTTCTCTGACGTCAACGACCCCGGGGACGTTCAGAACCTTCTTCGCGAGCGTCTCTCGCTCGGGGATCGGCGCGGTGCAGATGAGGAGGTTCCGCATCCGGTTCCCCGCTCGCTCGTAGTTGATGTCAGCGTGGTAGCCGTCGATGATACCCTTGTCTTCGAGCTGTGCGATTCGATTACGGATTGTCGCCCCGGAAACGTTGACCTCCTCCGCAATCATCGGCGCAGACGTGTTCCGCGCGTCCTCCGCGAGCCGGTAGAGTATTCGTTTATCGATCTCGTCGAGCCGCTCGTCCATACGCCGATGGTTAACACCCACACTTAAACAGTCTTCCCATCCCGAAGGCGCAGAACGCACGCGTCACGGCGGGACAACCGTGAGATAGGCGGATAAACGTCGACGACCATATTGGAGGTGGTTTGGCACCACATACATATACCTATCTTTTCGAAGCGTAATATGGGCTGCCCAAAGTTACTGATTCAAAATCTGCGGTGCGAGATGTTATATATCGCGTCCACAAAACAGTACGTATGGCTCCCGTGGATAGAGAGGAGGTGTGGGCGGTCACATCGACTCGCGAAACAGGCTCCGGACGTGGACGAACCCTCGTCTCGCTTCCGGGCAACCGTGACAACACCTCGGCTCTCGCCATCGGAGAAGCACTCGCCGAGGGAACGGACACGGGCCTCGTTCTCGTTCAGCCAGAGCTCTTCCCGGTTCAGACTCCCCTCGACAGCTCGGGTGAAGCAGTTGAGGTGGCGAAACACCGCCTCAGCCACGTTGTCGAAACCATCCGAGAGCGCGGGTACGACGGACCGCTGAGTGCGGTCGTTCGTTCCGGTCGAACACTCGACTCGATTCTCAGTACGAGCGCGGCTGAATACGACGCCGATTTCGTCGTTCTCACGTCCGAAACCCCATCGCTCACGGACGTCGTCGAATCGATTGGATGTGACGTCGTTAGCGTTCGCCCCGACCCGCTCTCGGATCGAACCCGTGCGATACTGGTCCCGGTCGCGGGCGGTCCCCACTCGAGGCTTGCTGTTCGCGTTGGGAGCGCACTCGCCCGACACTACGGGGCGTGGATCGAACTCCTCCACGTTATCGAGTCGGAAACGTCGTCCGAGGAGCGTGCGGAGCGCGAAAATATCCTCGCTAATCTCGCGAAAACAGCCGACTCCAGCGTCGAGGTTGATACGCGCATTCTCGACGACGCCAACGTCGTCGATACTATCGTCGAAGAAAGTGAGTTCTACGACTGCACGATTATTGGTGCGCCGACGTCCGGCCGATTGGCTCGATTCGCATTCGGGTCGAAGAGCGAAGCGTTGCAGGCGGCGGTTTCGGGGCCAGTTCTCACGGTCTGGGATCGATCACACCACTAATCCAGTACCCACTTAACGTAGCTCTGCTTAAAAACTAGGTTCTTAATGCGTAGTAACTAGGCAAGTATTTTTACGATTGCCAACATCGGTGGGGGTATGCCCGATTCAGCAGAGGCCGATTCTGGTGGGACCCAGACAGAGTTGTCCCGCGACATGAGCCTCTTCGACATCACGTTCATCGGCGTCGGCGCGATGATCGGCGCTGGTGTCTTCGCACTCACCGGGTTCGCCGCGGGGTTAGCTGGTCCCGCACTCACGGTGGCGTTCATCATCAACGGGTTCGTCGCGCTCTTCACGGCGATGAGCTACGCCGAGCTCGGCGCGGCCTTCCCGGAAGCCGGCGGTGGCTATCTCTGGGTGAAAGAAGCCCTGGAGGACCCGAACGGCTTCTACGCGGGGTGGATGAGCTGGTTCGCGCACGCGGTCGCCTGTTCACTCTACGCCGTGACGTTCGGGACGTTCTTCACCGTCCTCGCCGTCTACGCCATCCCCGGCCTCTCGAACGACTTCGTTCTCTTCGGCTTCCTCTCACAGTTCTGGGTGGAGAAGCTCGTCGCCGTGCTCGTCGTCATCGCCTTCGCCTACATCAACTTCCGCGGCGCGGAAGAGACCGGGAAGGCGGGTGTCGTCGTCACCGGTCTCAAGCTCGTGATCCTCGCCGTCTTCATCGCCTTCGGCGTCCGCGCGACGCTCACCGCGCCGCACTGGGTGGATAAATTCCTCGCGAACCCCGGGTTCACGCCGAACGGCGCGTTCGGCATCATCGGCGCGATGGGCTTTACGTATATCGCCTTCGAGGGCTACGAGATCATCGTTCAGTCCGGCGAGGAAGTCGTCGACCCCGGGACCAACATCCCGAAAGCCGTCTTCTACTCGCTCGTTATCGTCATCCCGATCTACGTGCTCGTCGCCTTCGCGTCTATCGGCGGAATCGACGTGACGCCGCAGCTCCTCCAGCTCGCCGGCGTCTCCGGTGCGCCTGCAGACTGGCCGACGTGGAAGATCCTCGGGCAGCTCGGCGAACTCGGGATCATCCGGGCGGCCGGCCAGTTCGTCCCCTACGGCGTCCCACTCCTCCTCATCGCGGGTCTCGCCGCGACCGTCTCGGCGCTCAACGCGACCGTCTACTCCTCCTCGCGCGTGTCCTTCGCGATGGGGCGTGACCGCGTCCTCCCCGCGATGTTCGACAACGTCCACCCGGAGATGCGGACGCCGCACGTCGCGATCGCGATCTCCGCAGTCATCATCGTCGTGATGGCCGTCGCGCTCCCCATCGAGTCGGTGGCTGCCGCCGCGGACATCATGTTCATCCTGCTGTTCGTACAGGTGAACTGGACGCTCGTCCGCATGCGGAAGACCCACCCCGACCTCCCGCGGACGTTCGAAGTCCCCTACATGCCGTGGCCGCCGCTCGTCGGCATCGTCCTCCAGTTCATCCTCACACCCTTCCTCGTCTACGAACTCGGTCTCCAAGCGCTCGGTATCGGCACGAGCAACGAGGGTCTCATCGCGCTCGTCACCACGATCATCTGGATGGGTCTCGGCCTCGTCGTCTACTACGCCTACGCACAGGAGAAGGAAGCAGAACAGCTCGAGAAGGAGACGCCGACGGTCATCACCGAACAGGAGCCATCCGAAGCAGACTACCAGGTTGTCGTTCCCGTCGCCAACCCGGAGACGGCCGACCAGCTCATGCGGACCGCTATCGACCTGGCTCGCGAGAACGGCGGCGAGATTCTCGCACTCAGCGTCGTCACGGTCCCGCAGCAGACACCGCTGAACGAGGGGCGGAAGTTCGTGGGTGACGAACGAGAGCTCCTCGAGCACGCCATCGACATCGCGGAGGACGCGGACGTTCCGGTCAGCGGGACGGTGAAGATCGGTCACGACGTCTCGACGGCGATTCTCAACACGATCGAGCAACACGACAGCGACGCCGTGCTGATGGGGTGGCGTGGTCGCGCTCGCAGCCGCGACATCGTCCTCGGGAGTAACGTGGACGAGGTCGTGACCGGTGCAAAATGCGACGTCATGGTCGAACGTATTGGTGGACGAATCGAGGATGTCCAACGTATCCTTCTCCCCACCGCCGGCGGCCGTCACGCCGAACTCGCAGGAGAGATTGCACAGGCGATCGCTCACACCACGAACGCGCGCGTGGACGTCGCTCACGTCATCCCCGCGGGGAGTTCGGAGAGCGACCACGAGGACGCTCTCGGAGTCGTGAACGCGCTCGCGAGCCAGTTCCACGACGACATCGCCGTGCAGACCCGTGTCCTGGAAGGTGACGTCGTCGAGAGCATCGTCGACGCCTCTGAAGAGTATGACCTGACGATCATCGGCGCATCCCGCGAGAGCCTCCTCCAGCAACTCGTCTTCGGCGCGGTTCCCGAAGCGGTCGGCGAGCGCGCGAAGAGCACGGTCATCATGGCAAAGCGCCACGGTAGTGTCCGCTCGTGGGTGTCGCGCTGGTTCCGCTCGAAGCGGTAATCCGCCATGAGCGTCCCGCCCACTCGGTACCGCCGCGTCGCACGGTCGGTTGAACGGACGTTCGCGGTTACCGCGTACGGAGGCGCTGCCGGTGTCGCCGTCTGTACCCTCAGCTTCGGGCTGATCGTGGGCTACGGTTTCCTCACTGGGGCGCTCGACGCGTCACACCCTCTCGCCGCGCTTGATAACTCGCAGGTAGCGCGGTTCGCGCTCGCCATGAACGGTTTCTCGATGTGCGTGATGAACGGCTCACTCGTCCTCTACACGCTCTTCCGCGGGATTCGGGATATTCGATCGGGAATTGTCCTCGTCTTCGGGTGTGCAGGGTTCGGATTCGGTGCTGGACTAATCGAACTCGCAGGTCCGGTCCTCACCACTGTCGTTCCCTGAGAGAACCCGTGGTTCATCAATTGACCGACTAATATTGGCTCTGATTGTATGCTTCGTTCGATCCTGAGTCATGAATGCCTTGGCTTGTACTAGTTCAGGCCACAACGCTCAACGTTTAGAGTCCCACTGGTCAATGTAATTTTCTCAGGGTGGTGTGGACACGTTGGTGTCGCCTGGGATGAAGACTCAGTTACACCGCCTTAATACCGGAGAAGCGTCAAAAAAGCCACTACTCGGCGTTTTGGGGATTTGCTGTGGCTGGTTGGGAACACATGAATACAGTCTTATTGTGACCCACTACAAAGTGTAATATTCAATTTTTCAGATTCCACGACTGGTAATATCGTCGGTCGTTCTGGGATTTTGTCTGGAAGCTTTAGAGGCTGAAATATCGAATTGCGATTCGGTCCGCTTAACGGGTTCAAGCGCCTGTAATGGTTCGACTCGATGGTGGCCGATCTCGGATGGGGGACGTTTCAGATATCCGGAGTGGGTCGCGGTGCTGAGCAGACCGTAGAACAGCCAATCATCGATGATGGTCACGACCGCCTTGGGAGCGCGCGAACACTCATCGATCTCGTCGGGGACCTCCCTCTCACTACAGTTCTCCAGAATCTGGATTACGCATACTTCGAACAGCGAGAGTACGATGTAGAACCGATAGTCCGAGCAATCCTCTGTCGCGAACTTGGCGGCTTCTCCTGGAAGGGACTCTACGAGTATCTCTCGACGGAAGCACGGGCAATCCGCCTTGGCTTCGACCCGGCTAAATTCGGGAAGTACAACACGGCCCCGACGCGGCAGACGCTCACAGCGGCGTGGGACGAGCATCTCTCCGACATTGCTAAACGGAGCATCCTCTCGGTGAGTGAGCGTCTCGTCGACGCGGCGTACGAGAACGACGACGCGCTCGACCTCCGCCAACCACGACACGTCGAGAAGAACGACTCCGACCTTCGTGAGCGGCACGTTGGCGAGTTCTCCAAAGACCAGATTCGAAAGCACGTCCGCCTCGCCAGAGACACGGTATTCGGGGCGTTCGATACGGGGCGAGCGGAGAACGTGAAGTATCCGGACAGCCGGTTCGACGAGCTACAAGCGCTCATGGCAATGGGCGGGTGTGGAACGCCGACGGGTCAGTCACGGATGGAGAACTTCTTCGGCAAAGACTACACACCCCACGGCGACACCCATCTGCGTACCGTCAACAAGTTCTCCAGGGACGCGATTCAGGCAGGCTTCACGCAGTCGATAGAGAATCTGCTTAGCGTTGCCAACGATATCCAGATCCTCCAGCGTCCGGTGACGGCGGCGATCGACATTACGACGTGGGACTACCACGCCGACGACGGCCTCCCCTCGGAGGTGAATGGGACGAAAGACCCGGGGCGGCGGGCGTACAAGTTCGCGACGCTCTCACTGGTCGGGAAGAGCATGCCGGTCATTCTCGCCTACGCGCCAGTCGTCGAGAGCTCGGCGTGGGACGAGAACCCGAGCCATCACTACCACCAGACCGTCCGCACGCTCGTAAAGCGAGCCCAAGAGTTCGTGAACATCGACCTCGTGCTCGCCGACCGTGGCTTCGAGTCACTCGACGTCTACCAGACGCTCGATAATCTCGGCGTCGACTACCTCCTGCCGAAGATCGAGCACTCGAGCGAACTCGAAGTGGCCGAGCGGATGGAACAGGAGGGCGAGGAGGTCGCGGTTGAACGGACCGAAGTCGAGGTTAAGAGGGGCTCGCACGAGTCCCGACTGCTCTACGTTCCCGGGAACGACGGGGAGACGCAGACGTTCATCACGAACCGTTCGATCGCTCCAGAGGACGCGGAAGCGTGGGTAGAGCACTACGCGAATCGGTGGTGTATCGAGAACGAGTATCGAGCGATCAAGCAAGAGTTCCTCGCGCGGACCTCGTCGACGGAGCACGAGTTACGAGTGTACTACTTCGTGTTCGGTATCCTCATGTACAACGTCTGGCGGCTCGCCGACGTTCTCCTGAAGGCGACCGTCACACGAGAGATGACTGACTACACGCCAGCGATTTCTGCGGGAGAGCTGGCGGACTGGCTCGCGATTCACCTCCAAGACGAGCCCGATTAAGGGGCGAGACACCAGCGAGCTCGACGACTCCAGAGCGGCAGCTATCGGCTGACTCACCAATTCTCCTCAGTCAGACCGGATTTTCACGCCGAATCTCGCTCATCTGCGATCTTCGAGGGGTTCGACAGCGTCCAAGTACCCGATTCACCGATATTCTCGACGTCGACGGCAAAACTCTGAGTTACACTCCGAAGTCAGGGGAAGTTGAGACTACACCGGGTTTAGCAGGGCTGTGATGCGTGGTTTCGACCGAATTTTCGAGGCGAAGCTACTTCGAATCTCCTCTCGTTGGTCTTCTCGTGTAGTACTACCAATTAGATCGGTGAATTTCCAAGATTCCCGACAGCGTTGCCACTCAGGAATCCGCATTGCCCCGGACAGAGTACCGCCCTATCCAATTCCGGTTTCCTTCTTCAACAGGGTGAGCGTATTATCGGCAGTCACCATCGGTGCGTGTTCATACTCACCCGTCAACTCGACTTGGACGAGTAGGTCGACTGCTCGCCAAATCGAGTACAAGAGACACGCGAACGCGAAGTAGAAGAACCGCAGCCCGAAATCCGTCGACGCCGTCCGCGAGCGCATCAACGCGCTCTCCAAGGACGACGGCTGGACCGGCTACCTCCTCCCCGGACAGTCAATCACGCGGCCGATATCCACCAGACCGCCCGTCGCTGGCTCCGCAACCTCGGCGACCGCACCGACGTCACCATTAACGGCGGGCATCCACCCCTGAAGATGGGCCGCCGAACCTGGTACCGGCTCTACCGCCAGCAACGCCCCAGCATCGAAGCGGGTACGGCCGCCGTCGCCGCCTCGTAGGGGAGTCGTGACGCATCCGTCTCCGAGCGCAACTACCTCGACGAGCAGACGCGCCGGCAAGCCCGCGCCGACGCGATGAGGGAACTCGTCCAAGAGGAGTTCGCGGACATCTTCGAGGAGTGACCGAGGGTTACGAGACTCGGACGATATCCTGGAGGTCGAACAGCTGGAGGTCATCACGCTCGGCGACCGCGTCGCGGACCGCCTCGGTCGCACCGCTCCGCGTGAATAACGCGTATTCGACGTCAGCGTTGCCATCATCCCGTGGCGTCCACCGAACCTCTTCAGCGTGCTCTTCCAGTGATGCGAGCGCGCTGTAGTCGAGGGGTGCGTTCGTGAACTTGCACTCGCCGACGACCATCGTTCCGTCGTCAGTGAATCCGACGACATCAATCTCGTGTTCCTTGTACCACCAGCGCCCGATGTCGAGGAAGAGCTCATCCGGGTAGAGGTCCGGGAGAGCGTCCTGACAGAGCGTCTCGAACGCCGGGCTGACGAAGTCTGCGAGTTCTGGTTCGATGAGTGCCTGGTAGGCGTCTTCGCTGAGTCGCTCGTAGCGGTCTTCGTTCCCGTAGACGAATCGGAACCAGAACCGGAACAGCGGGTCGAGGAGCCGGTACCGGCCGCGGCGAGATTTCGCCTTCTGCTCCGTGAGTGGAACTTCTCGCTCGATGAGCCGTAATCGCTCGAGCTTCTGTGTGTACGTCGAAATCTGTTTTCCGTCGATCCCGATCGCTTGCGCTATCTCGTTTGACGTCGTCTTCCCCGCAGCAATCGCGGTGAGGATCGCGAAATACCGATTCGGGTCGGTCAGCTCGGTGCGGAGCACGTACTCCGGCTCGTTGTGGAGGTACCCTCGCTGTGAGAGCACTTCCTCGGTGAGAACCGTTCCGAGGCCTCGAGTTAAGTCCACTCCGTCGAGGTAGTACGGGACACCGCCGAGGACGCCCCACGCGAACACACGGTCTTCGGGCGTGTAGGCGTCCGGGAGGAACTCCTGAGTGGCGGTGAAGTCAAGCGGTCGGAGGTCCAGTTTTACGGTCGCTCGGCCGTAGAGTGGACTGTTCCCGAGAAGAGCAGCTTCTTCCATCATGCTGATCGATGAGCCGACGAGAACAAGCGTTCCAGACGTCTGCTGGAAGTGATGATCCCAGAGGCGCTGGATGACGGAGGGGAGACTCCCGTCAGCGTCGATGAGATAGGGGAATTCGTCTAAGACGACAACCGCGTTTTGGTCACCGAGATAGCCGAGGAGTGCCTCCCAGTCCCGCTTGATGTTCGTGATGCCAGGGAACGTCTCGGCGGCAACGTCGACGAACTCGTCGAGTTGGAGCTGTGCAGTAGTCTCTGTGCCCTGATAGACGACGGCGTCGTCCCGATCGCGGAGCGAGTGTTGAACGAGTTGGGTCTTTCCCAGACGCCGACGACCGTAGATGACTGCCAGCTCGCCGCTGTCGGATTCGTAGCACTCCCGCAGTCGCGAGAGTTCCGCATCACGGTCCACGAAACGCTCCATAGGTATCAATCGCCGCCCACCAATAAAATACCCTTGGATAGCCTAATTCAAAATTGTCTATTTTAGAATTGGCTAATCTAGGTTCGGGGAAGCGTCTGTGCTGTAATACTACCCAGGAGTGGTTTCGCGACTTCAATGACTACGGTCTTATGACCTCTGGCGACGTCAATATCTCCTAAGAAGGCGGCTATACGTCAAATCGAAGATCCATAGTACTCTGTCCTGGCGACGCAATCATGAAGTTTGTCTATCAACAGCACCAAACGGCATCCTCCTACAGGCCATATCTATGGTCTATAGAATTATCCTATGGGTTTGGTCTATATCTGTCGTGCGTTGCGATTGATCCGGTTCTGATTGGCCTCGCCAGTCTCGTCGAGGAGGTCCGCGTCGAGTTCCGCGAGTCCGACCCGGCAAATGAGGCGGATGAGTTCGGCGCGATCGGCTTCCTCTCGGTCGACGTCGCGACCGAGTTCCTCTTGGGCCGTGGCGACAATTTCGGTGAGACGCGCGGAATCCTCCTCCAGGTACGCGAGGATCGCAGCCATTCCCGGATCGTAGAATGACACCGAACGCGAGATATCGCCATCGTGCACCTCCGTGAGGTAATACTCAAGGCGATCGATCGCTTCCTCGCGCGGATGGGCGTCCGCGCTGATTCGGTCGCCGCCAGCGGTCTTGCTGTTCTTCTTGAACTCCTCGATCTGCCGTTCGCGTTCTTCGTCGTCCATGATTAGCGGAGTCGCTCGTAGAGTGCTTTGGCGTTCTCGCTGAACGCGGCCTTCGCATCGGCGCCAGTCGAGGTGAGTTCGTCCTCGTCAATCGCGAAGAGCGTGTGACCTTCCTCAGTGGCTTGCGCAACCTGCTCGGAAGACACCACCCACTCCGGCGCGAGTAGGTCGCCAAACTCTTCCTCAAGCTCCTGGTGCTTTCGCTTGGAGAGGTTCCGACCGCGCTGATACTGGTTGAGTATCAGCATCGCGAGTCGGGCATCAATATCGTATTCTTCGCGGATCATCACAAGATCGTCGCGAAGCCCACGCGCCTGTTTGACTTCGAGTTCGCCCGGTAGTACTGGAGTGAGGACGTCACGGGTGGCCCAGATACCGTTATACGTGAGATTGTTCGGGGCGCCTGGGAGGTCGAGGAGGACGACATCGTACCGATCGGTCGGCTCGACGGTCTTGTCGAGAAATCGGCGGAGTCGCGAGTAGCGCTCCTGGGCATTGTCGACGTTTCCGAGGTCCGCGTCCATCGTGTCGAGCGATTCGTGTGCCGGAATGAGATCGACGCCTTCGCTGGTCTCGTAGACGAGTTCGTCGAGCGCGGCTTCAGGGCCGCCGAGGATGTCGACGAGTTGGCTCCAGTCCTCCTCCATCGTCGTCGCGATGTTCGGATATGCGTCGTCGTTCGCGACGTCCGCTTGAACGCTGTCGTGAATGCCGAAGATCGTCGCGAGGTCGTCCTGCTTGCCGGCGAGATCGAGGAGGAGGACGTCGTGGTCCTGCTCGACGAGCGCGGCACCGATGTGGGCCGTGGAGGTCGACTTCCCAGTTCCCCCCTTGGCCAGATATGTTGAGCAGCGTTTCGTGGGCATATGCATCAATCCGACACACGCACACGGCATATAGATTTGGTCTATAGATATAGTCAAAAGATAGTAGAAAAATATAGTCTATAGATCTGGGGAATAGATTTTGACTATAGATAACAACCACAGATGTTGATCAGAGAGGGGTCGAGAAGTTGGGGAACTCCTCGCGGAAGCCGACTGAGTAGTGACTAGAGTCCAGTAGAACCTGTTTCGTCTTCTGCGCAACGCTCGAAGAGCAGATCGAACGCTGAATGTTTGTAGAGAACTGCACGACAATCTCGACAACGAGTGAACTGTGCCTTCTCGGCATCCCAAAAGTCGGAGCGCAGTACGACAGCTTCATCCCGGGAACTATAGTGGCCGCCAGATGTCGAGATGTGGTTGAACTCTTGTCCACCACATTCCGGACAGGGATCACTAAGACTGCTCCAATCGTCTCGCTCAACACAGGTTATCTCGTGTTCGTCACCGCTCGTGTCGATGAATTTCATCGGACGTACCACTGTGAATTTCCTCCACCTACTCGGAGGATAGAAAAACACGTCGTGAGCATCGAAAGGACATATTATCGAGAGATACGCGATCTCAACGGGAGTAGGTTACGCGAGAATGGAGCAGTTAATCAGAACACAGTTACACCCATCTGATGTTCGTCTAGTGCTCGACCAATATTATTTTGCACACCCTCAGAGAATACGGATCCGTGTCTCTCGAACAGCAACCCTCGTCATCACTCGCCGACGCTGGGGAACGAACCCTCCACATCGGCGGCGACCGGCCCATCCGAATCAGCACCGGCCATCGGCTCCGCCATCACGACGGGAAGTGCAGTCGCCCCCACGGCCACAACTACGATATTTCCGTCGAAGTGACTGGCACGCTCTCGGAGAACGGCTGGGTCGTCGACAAGGGCGACGTCACGAACGTCATCGACGAATGGGATCATCGCTTCCTCGTCGAGACCGGCGACCCGCTCGTCGAGGCCTTCGAGGCCAGCGGCGATTCCGATGGTCTCGTTGTCCTCGAATACCCACCGACGGCTGAAGTAATGGGTGTCCTCCTCGAGGAGAAGCTCCACGAAGCTCTCCCGGACCGTGTCTCCGAGATCTCCGTCTCCGTCCGCGAAACAGCCGAACTCTGCGCGGAGAGTTACTGATGCCCGTCAACTCGACCGTCGACTCCGATCCGTCGACCACAGAGACGTCTGACGCCGCGGAGCTCCCGATTAACGAGTGCTTCTACTCGCTCCAAGGTGAGGGCACGCTCGCCGGCGTTCCAAGCGTCTTCGTGCGCACGAGCGGGTGCAACCTCCGATGCTGGTTTTGCGACTCCTACCACACCTCCTGGGAGCCGACGCACGGCACGATGACTCTCGAGGACATCGTCGAGGAAGTCGAGTCCCACGAGAAGGCCGACCATGTCGTTCTCACGGGTGGCGAGCCGCTCATCCACGAGCAGTCGGTCGACCTTCTCGAACGTCTCGACGAGTTGGGGTACCACACGACCGTCGAGACGAACGGCACCATCTATCGCGACGCGCCGATAAATCTCGCGAGTATCAGCCCGAAGCTCGCCTCCAGCACGCCTACCGGAGAGAAGGATCCGAAGGGCGACGGCGAGTGGGCCGACCGCCACGAGGAACGCCGAATCGACGTCGACGCGCTCGCCGATCTCGTCGACGCTTACGACTCGCAGTTGAAATATGTCGTCACCGGCGAAGACGACCTCCCGGAGATTGAGGACCTTCTCGAACGCATTCGGAACGCCACCGCGACGACGATTCCAGACTCGGATGTCCTCTTGATGCCTGAAGGGACGACGCGCGAACAGTTAGACGACTCGCGGAACACGGTCGCCGAGCTCGCGATGGAGTACGGCTACCGCTACACACCGCGCCTGCACGTCGACCTCTGGAACGACGCGCCCGGTACCTGAGACGATGACACAGCACTCACGACTCACACAGACCGAAGACGGTATCGACCGGGAGAAGGCCCAGCGAGCGACGCGCCTCCTCCTCGAAGCACTTGGCGAGGATCCTGACCGGCCCGGCCTCCAAGACACGTGGGAGCGCCGCGTCCCAGACACCTTTGCGACGCTCACCGAAGGCACGCAGAGAGAGGCGAAGCCGACGATGCGGACGTTCGACGCCGAGAGCGAGGACCTCGTCGTGAAGACGGGGATCCCGTTCTACTCGCTCTGCGAGCACCACCTCCTCCCCTTCCACGGCACCGCCCACGTCGCCTACCGACCCGGCGAGGAAGTGGTCGGCCTCTCGAAGCTCGCGCGGTACGTCCGCTGGCAGTCCCGCCAACTCACCATGCAGGAACGCCTCACGAACGACATCGCGTCCGGCCTCGCCGATGAACTGGACGCACCCCTGGTACTCGTCGAAATGAACGCCACCCACCTCTGTGAATCGATGCGCGGTATCGAGACTGAGAGCACCACAACCACCCGGACGACGATCGGTGATCCTACCGATGTCGAACGCGAGCGGTTCCAGGCAGCCGTCGACCGCGCGGAGGGCCAGCGATGAGCGACGAAAAACGCGCCGTCGTCCTCGCCTCCGGCGGCATGGACTCCGCGACCGCTGCCGCCGTCGCCCAGGAACGGGGCTACGAGCTCTACCTGCTCCACACGAGTTACGGGCAGCGCACCGAGGATAAGGAGTACGCGTGCGCGAGGGAGCAAGCCGACTACTTCGACGCCGCGGACTTCCTCCATCTCACCACCGACCATCTCTCGAAGGTCGGGGGCTCCTCGCTCACCGACGACGAGATGGACGTCGAAGAAGCGGACTTGGAGAGCGAGGAAGTCCCCACGTCCTACGTGCCGTTCCGGAACGCGAACCTCCTCGCAATGGCCACCTCCTACGCCGAGGCCAACGACTGCGACGCCGTCTTCATCGGCGCACACTCCGAGGACTTCTCCGGCTACCCCGACTGCGGCCCGCGTTCTTCGACGCCTTCCAGCGGGTCGTCGACGTCGGCACCAAGGACGACACCCAGATTAGCATCGAAGCCCCCTTCGTCGACTGGTCCAAGACCGACATCGCCGAGAAAGGCACCGAACTCGACGTCCCCTACGAGCACACCTGGTCGTGCTACCGCGACGACGAACCCGCCTGCGGCACCTGCGACGCCTGCGCCTTCCGCCTCCAGGCCTTCCAAAACGTCGGCGTCCGCGACCCTATCGAGTACGCCGAATGCCCCGACTACACCGAAGAGTGAGCGGGGTTACAAGGAGAATAACAAGAAGGACGACGGTTCGAACTGTCGAGTTTCAGTTTTTAAGTGATGGTTTGTCTGTGAGCGAGTGAGGAAACGAACCGCAAGTAATGGTAAACCAATATTTGGTATCGATACCCGTATTACCCCATGGTGACATAATCCCCGTAGAATACTCTATTACGATGAAATCTAATGCTGCGCTCATCCCGAGAGGCCGTAACATCCATTCTGCTGGCGAACTGAACACCGACTAACGATGGACGAAGAATCTGCACAGGTCTTCGTTCCACCACGTGAGCGATGTTTTGAACGTCTCCGTCTCGCCCGTTTCGGCGAGACGGTGACGTGTCTTCACTGCGGAAGTGACGAGGTTGTCAAGCGAGGAACCACAGGCAAAGACGCTCAAAAAGGGGCGAGGAGACTTCGACTCAGACAAACCACCGGTCTTGACACTCGTCCGTCGGGATGACGGACGAGTTCGATTCGTAGTCTGCAAAGACCTCGAAGATGCTGGCGAAGACATTGCTGAGTACGGTGATGGTAGTGTCATCCTCTGTACCGACGATTACACGATCTACGATGGAATCGAGGACGAGGAGGGGGTGGACGGCCACCTGGCCGTCACCCACTCCGACACCTACGTCATCGGTGATTCTCACACAAACACCTGCGAGAACCGCCACAGCTTCCTTCGCCAGTGGCTGAAGAAGTTCCGTGGTGTCTCAAAGCACCATCTCCAGAAGTATCTCGACTTCCTTGCACTGAAACTCAACTCATCCAAAGACTGGTTCGAGAAACTGCTATGTTACGATGTATCGGGATGAGCGACCTTAGATATGTGTGAGTCTTCGGTAGGCTCCTTGCGACCAAATCGTATTCCGGATGAGTCCACTAGTCAGGTTCAGACACCTCTATCGATTTGCGCGTGATAGGCGCAATCACACCAGCCCCCACACCACTATCGATTTGTTCGGAGTGACTGCGACGGGTCGCACCTCTATCGATTTGTTCTCTCGGTTGGTGAATCGAGCAGCACAAGAGAGCGTCAGTGTCGGTCAGTTCGTAAGTTGCGCTCGGACGACGGTTCGGAGTTCATCGTCCGCAACGCCGTCAAGACGAGAATCTTCACGGAGCGTCTCGATGATCGTCTGAGGGTTCTCCTCAAAAGTGAATTCAAGATAGCTCCCCGAGTGAGGGCCTTGGCTCTTCCGCCCGGATTTCACCAAGGAGTACGTCGTGAGCTCCTTCATCTTGTTGACGTACGTTTCTTGGTAGTGCTGGTCAGCATCAAGTGTCTCCGTAATGTACTGGTAGACACGATACGCTTCGGTGCTCTTTGCGGCCGTATTCTCCGTCTCACGGGCGACTGCCGCGGTCGCGAAGAGGCACAGTTTCTTCTGCGTGCTGATTCCGCGGGTAACCTCGAGAACACGATTCTTCACGACTTTATCTTGGGCAATTCGAACGTGCTCCTCGCGGACTTGGTCAGCACCGTCGCGTTCTGCGATAGTACCGGCAGTCCGCATTAGATCAATCGCGATACGCGCGTCACCGTGTGTCTGGGCGGCGAACGCAGCGGCAAGGGGTATGACGTCCTCACTAAGAGCATCGTCATGAAAGGCGTCTTCGCGGTGTCCGAGGATTTCGCGCAGTTGGTTCGCGTCGTAGTCACTGAAGTGAACGTCTTCCGGCGTGAACGAGCTAAGTGCCCGGCTCCCAACATCCTCCATCATTTTAGTGTCGTTCGAGATAGCGGTGACGGCGACATCGGCTTGCAGGTCGTCGATGCTCCCGGTACGAGTAAGCTGGTAGAGAAGGCGGGAGTACGCTGGTTCATCGATATCACGGCGACCGGTGAGGAGGTCGAGTTCATCGAGGACGAACATCACGGAGTCGTAGTGTTCGTCGATGAGCCGGTAGAGTTCGCGCCACTTCTTCTTAGTCGGGATGCCGTGCTCGGGAATCTCGATCGCCACGTCGGCGTCGTCCGCAACGGTGCGAACTAGTTCGTAGACCGCGGTTCCAAGGGTGCCGACGTTCTGGCAGTTAAGTTCGATGACGCCGAAGCGGATGTCACGGGTGCTACAGAGGTCAACGACGTTCTGGCAGACGGCGTTGATGATGAGCGACTTCCCGGTTCCAGAGGGTCCGTAGAGGAAGAGGTTTGGGGGGCACTCGTTGTTGATCGCGACGCGGAGGTACTGGGTGATCTGTGTGAGCTGATCATTGCGACCGACAATCCGGTCCTCGTCGACGATTTCGTCCGGGTCCAGAAGACGACGGTTACGGACCAGACTGGCGGCTTCATCTTGCTCGAGGATGAGGTCCTTGATAGAGCCCGGATCGCCAACCGGGTCGTCGGAGTCGGGCGGCATAGACGATCTAACTCAATCCCACTACTAAATAGTTACCCCCATCGATTTGTTTCCGGTTTCTAAAGCACCTGAGGCGGTTAAAATCGACGTTATCAGAATTAAGATGTTGACCGTCACCGATTTGTTCGAGTGGCGTCTGATACTAGCTGCTACACCCTCACACCCCTATCGATTTGTTTTGACCGTACGAGTGCCCCGACTACTTCCACAAGAATCTCGTAGTAACAGGTGAAGAACAGCACGACAAGCCCGATAAGAATCTTTGTCTCTTCTCTTCTTCTAGACTAGTACTAGCTAGACTAGAAGAACACACCCCTATCGATTTGTTCTACCCAGCTGCGATCCGCAATCGTATCTGGAAATTATCAATTCATCCTTGTGGTGTGATCGACTACAAGCGCCACCCTCTAGAACAAATCGATAAGGGTGTCTGTACCGAGGCTAGCCGTCCAACAGTTAATCTTCAGTAGAATCCTTCTTAGCGTATTTCTCTAGCCCTTTGATGACTATTTCCCGGTCTCTCTTCCCCTGACCCCAACTAGTTCAATATCGCTACCCCCTTCCAATCCACACGAAAAACAAATCGATAGGGGTGTCTGTCTCCCCTCCTCTCGGTACCTACTCTCCGTCTTCAACGGGCCCTTTGTATTTCGAAGTGACCTTGTCACCCTCCCGCCACTGCCAGTAGTAGTAGCGGTTACCGTTGATTTCTTTGGTGGTGAGCGTCGCTCGTGTCGGAACGTCGTCCGGCAGCTCTTTGGGACGATCCTCTACTTCGTCCTGGTCATCCTCTGCAAGTCGAGTCTCTCGCTCACGGTACTGGGCGAGCGCGTCGGCATAGCGCTCAACCGCTTGGAGCTCCTCCGCTGAACAGCACTCTATCGATTCGACGAGGTCGCGTGAGAGTTTCTGTGGTGGTTTCGGTGGTGAATCGGACATCGTGTAGTCGTCTTAACCAACAGACACGGGGATTGCTTAGATCTGTTGGTTAACGCTCTCAGGCAATTCTTCAATCTCAAGTAGAACGGGCCCTCCGCCGAGATTAACTCAGGCTCCGATCTGTCCCTGTCAACTACCACATTCTGATACCCTCACCCCTACTTATATGTGATCGATGGACGAACTCGATGCTGTATGTCGGATCTTGTTGTCAAAGCTGCGGTGAAGGATGCACTGGCAGAGAAGAACGTTGCTGGCGATTTCTACGAGGCGCTGGACGAGGAGGTCGAAGAACTGCTCGAGGAAGCAGCGGCACGCGCTGAGGCGAACGGCCGCAAGACGGTCCAGCCGCGCGACCTCTAGATCGGCTCGCGACGCTCTTTTCATAGTGCTCGCCCGCTAGCTGGGTGTTTCCTTTACTGTTAACCAACAACACCCTGTTTTTTCACCTTCGTGTGTTGGTTAACTCTCCTACCTCGGAGTTTCGGGAAGTCGGCCATCCGGCCGCGGGGCACGTCCCTGCTCGATTTCGTAGTTGACGCGACGAAGGTGTGTTGGCTTGATAGTCGCCGGCAAGGACGACTTCAAGCTCATAGATACCCCATTTGCAAAGTGAGAGGGATATTGGGGTTGGCAGGGGGAGACCCCATTTGCAAAGTGAGGTTGACAGCCATTTTACACAGAAGAGGGAGCCCCGCTTGCAAAGAGAGACTGACAACGAACTCACGTAAGAAGAGGAAAACCCCGTTTGCAAAGTGAGCAGTCGAACTCTGCCGTTACGAGGCAAACTCTGTGAGATTCGATCGGGCAATCGTTCTGATCGTCTCTTTGTCTCCAATTATCTCCGAGAGGAGAGGGTCATCCTCTACAATAATTTGAACGATTGATTCCGGGTTGAGATGAGGGAACGCGTACTCCGAGAACATCCCCTGCTCATTTCCACGCCCGCGTCGCTTATTCTTGATGACCTCGTACGTAGAGAGCTCCCGCATCCACCGCAGATAGCTGTGCTTCGAGCGCACCTCCGAGTTCGACTGTTCCTGAACCCACCGATAGAGTGTGTATCCCACAGAAGAGGGGACGCAGTTCGAGCGCAGGATCGGTTCTCGTTCCAGAACCGGATTGCCATGAATCGCGACGAGCGCTGTCGCAAGAAGAGAGACTTGCTTCTGATGAGAGACTTTCTCGACGATATCGGCGACATAGTTCTTTTCGACTTCATCACGTGCCTGCTCCACGTGCCGTTCAAGAACCATGTCGTCCTCAAGGCGATTGACGATGTTACCAGCCTCACGGAGAAGATCGATGGCAAATCGAGCGTCACCCTCTCCTTGGGCGCTAGCCGCGGCGACGAGTTCGATTACGCCATCACCAAGAACACCTTTTCGGAAGGCATCGCGGCGGTATTCGAGGATTTCGGTTAGTTCGTACGCATCGTAGTCATCGAAGGAGATTTCGGAGGGGTTGAACGTACTGGCGGTTCGGGAGTTGAGTCCATCCATGAGACTTCTCGGGCTATTTGTCGTCACGATCAGGGAGATGGAGGAGTCCATGTTTCCGATCCGCTTCGATCGAGTGAGGTTGTAGAGGATATCCGAGAAGGCGGGAACCTCGTCCTTCGAGCGTGTCTCACCAACCAAGAGGTCCAGCTCGTCGAGGACGACGATAGCGAGGTCGAGATGTTCGTCGATGATTTCGAAGATACGGTCGTACTTCGAACTAGTAGAGATACCGCGCTTTGCGGTCTGTTCGAGGTCAAGACTCATTTCGAGAGAATGCGCGATCTGATGGACAGCCTCGTGTTCCGATTTCTTGTGTTTGCCGTTAACCTCGATGTACTCGATCTCGATGCCTCTCTCGGCGCCGATTTCCATCGTCTTGTTGGCGACTGTTCCAGCACAGAGCGTCTTCCCGGTTCCAGACGGCCCACGCAGGAGCATATCCTCCGGGTGTTCGTCGTGGAGAGCCGGCTTGAGAGTATTGATGATGAGATTGAGCTGTTCATCACGGCCGACAATACGGTCTTCGTCGACGATGGTTTCCGGCTCGATGAGATCCTTATTCTCAGTACCTCACAAAGCC
>NZ_BATA01000022.1 GCF_000474235.1 Halarchaeum acidiphilum MH1-52-1 | reverse complement strand
AACAACTCCGTTCGCTCGACAAGGCTTACGCTTCGTCGAACAGCGTCTCCCCCTCGATCATGTGCTCCTCGACGGCGTCCATGTCGAGGGTGAGACCGAGACCGGGCGTCTCCGGCACCTCGATGTAGCCGTCCTCGATGACGTCCTCTTCGACGAGGTCGCTCCACCAGCCGAGCTCGTAGGAGTGATACTCGACGGCGAGCGCGTTCGGGATGGCCGCGCCGACGTGCGCGGAGGCCATCGTCGCGATCGGCGAGGAGACGTTGTGCATCGCGACCGGGATGTAATACTGATTCGCGACGTCCGCGATCTTCTGCGTCTCGCGCATTCCACCGACCTTCGGGAGGTCGGGCGCGACGATATCGACCGCCTGATTCTCGATGAGGCGGCGCTCCTCGGTCACTCTGTAGCGGTTCTCGCCGACCGTGACCGGCGTCAGCGTGGATTTCGTGACCTCCTGCTGCACGTCGAGATTCTCCGGCGGAACGGGATCTTCGAGCCACCAGACGTCGTAGCCCTCGATCTCGGCGGCGAGACGCTTCGCGCTGTTCGGACTGAACGTCCAATGGCAGTCGAAGGCGACGTCCGCCTTGTCCTTCACGCGCTCGGTGACCTTCTCCACGATCTCGGCCTTGTGGCGAATCTCGCCCGGCCGGAGATGGCGGTTCGCGCGGTCCTTCTCGTGGCCGGAGGGCACGTCGAGGTCGAACTTGAGGGCGTCGTAGCCGAGTTCGTCGACGACGCGCTCGGCCTCGTCCGCACAGGCGTCGGGGTCGGCTTCGTCCTCGGTGTGACAATCACAGTAAACCCGGACCTTGTCCCGGTACTTCCCGCCGAGGAGCTGGTAGGCGGGGAGTTCGGTGATTTTACCCGCGAGGTCGTGGAGTGCGACTTCGATGCCGGCGATGGCGGTGACGGTGACGCCCTCGACGGAGCCCTCGCCACTCATCTTCTGAATGAGGTGCTCGTAGAGGCGGTCGATGTCGAGGGGGTTCTCGCCGATGAGGAAGGGCGTCATCCGCTCGACGAGTTCGGGGACGCCGGCGCCCCAGTAGGCCTCACCGGTGCCGACGACGCCCGCGTCCGTGTAGATGCGGACGAGCGTCCACGGGAAGTTCCCGTCGACCATCGTCGTCTGGATGTCGGTGATCTCGACGTCGCGCCCGCCGCCGCGCTCCGCCTCGACGCCCATCGTTTCGGCGGAGAGTTCGCGCATCGTGTACTCCGCGTTCGGGTCGTGAAGCCGTCGGTAGTCCTTCGCCATACAGCCGTCGTTCACTCGTGAGCGGGTAAATCTTTGGAGTTTCTCCGCTCAGCTCTCGGCCGCGAGGCGATTGAGGGCGTGGACGGTGCGGAGGACGTTCCCGGCGGCCCCGCGGGCGTACGTGAGACCGTCCGTCTCCCGGACGTGATCGAGCACGCGCGTCGAGGCGTGTTCCGGCGCGGCGGCGATACCCGCGTCGTTCGCCACCATCCACTCCATCACGCGGAGGTCGCTCTTCGAGTCGCCCATCACGAGCGCGAACGGATCGTCGATCCCGAGGACGTCGAACGCCGCCTCGACGCCCGCGACCTTGTCGAGTTCGCGCGCCGTGACCTCCGCCGCGTCCCCCTCGTAGTAGGCGAGTTGCACCCGGTCGAGGACCGCCTCCACCGATCCCGTGACGTCCGGATCATCGGGGAGGACGCCCGCCTCGTCGAGGACGGTCGCGATCTCCGGATCGCGGGTCGCGTAGTACGACCGGACGTCCGCGGGCGCCGCGTCGTCGATCGCGGCGGCGAGGAGTTCGGTGAGATAGACGGTGGCGTCGTCGATGATCTCGACCGCGGCGTCGCTCCCCGTCTCCTCGTTCGGCTTGAGCGTGACGTTGAACTCGTTGCCCTGTAGGTGACAGCCCCGCCGGACGCGCTCGGGGGCGTCCGGAAGGACGCGCGAGCGGACGTAGCCGAAGACGTCGCGAACGGATTCGTCGAGGGTCTCGTAGAGCAGGCGCTTCGTCTCCGAGCCGTGGCCGGGCGTGAACACGCCCGTCCCGGCCTCGTAGACGATCGAGACGTCGCCCGAGTGGACGAACTCGTTGCCGAGGCCCTGATTGAGGAATCCCTTGACGTTCTCGAGGGTCTGGCCCGTGCAGACGACGATCGGAACGCCGTGCTCGTGGAAGACCGTGAGGAGGTGGAGGGTCTCGCGTGGGATCTCGTTGTCCGTGCTCCCCGCCGAGCGCAGCGTCTCGTCGACGTCGAGCACGAGGACGTTCACCGGACGGCCGTGCTTGCTGTGGAGGTCGAGAGCGGTGAACGCCTGCTCGCGCGTCGCGTGGGCGGCGAGCGACGCGTACGTCTCGCCGTGCGCGTCTGCCACCGCGTCGCGACGCTCCGCGAGTTCATCGCTCGCCTCCTCCCAGTACTCCAATGCGACCCGGGAGTCCACCGGCGGAAAGAGATCGATGAAGTCCTGATACGCGCGGAGCGTGTCGGTGTCGAACGTCTCGTACAGCGCGTACAGCTCGTCGTACCGCTCCATGGTGACTGTCGTCGCCGTCGTCGTATAAATGGTCCCGATCGCACCGCGCGGATCAACGTGCACTCGATGGAGAGTTAGTTTCTGCGTCCGCGGCATCCCGCTGTCGGCAACGAAACGACCATACAACCGGCACCCCAACCCGAGCAACATGAAGAACGTCGACGACCTCATCGAGAGCGCGGGCGATCTCGCCGCGCGCGGCCTCTCGCGGGGCGAGATCGCGGACGAACTGAACGTCTCGCGCGAGACGGCGAGTTGGCTCGTCGAGCGCGCCGGCCGCAGCCCCAGCGGGGCCGAGACGGAACTGCACGACGCCGGCGGCCCGCAGGACGTTCACGTCGACTGGAGCGCCATCGGCGAGGCCGGCGCGCGCCTCGCATCCATCGGCGAAGCGCTCGCCGACCTCCTGCGCGAACACAGTCACGACGTCGACCTCGTCATCGGCGTCGAGAAGGCCGGCGTCCCGCTCGCCACCGCCGTCTCGCGCGAGCTCGAAACCGACCTCGGGACGTACACCCCGCGCAAGCACCAGTGGGAGGAAGGCGACATCGAGGACCTCGGCGGGAGCTTCAGCCGCAACTTCGCGCAGGTCGAGGGTCGGGACTGCTTCATCGTCGACGACACCATCACCTCCGGAACGACCATCAGCGAGGCCATCGAAGCCGTCGAGGAGAGCGGCGGCAACGTCCTCGCCGCGTCCGTCCTCGTCGACAAGCAGGGCGTCGGCGATGTGGACGACGTCCCCGTCGACGCGCTCATGCAGGTCATCCGGGTCGGCAACGACGGCGAGTCGGAGTAGTCGCCCGTCTCGCGGATCGTTCCTCCCCGCTCGTCGTTCGGCGGCACCAGAGGTGCCGCCTGCACAACGCCTTTGCCCATCCACCACCAATCGCTTCGCATGACGTTCGACCCGATGGGCGAGGCGCTGGACGCGGACGAGGTGCAGGAGACGGTCGACGAGACCATCGAGAACAACGAGGTCGTCCTCTTCATGAAGGGGACGCCCGTGATGCCTCAGTGCGGCTACTCGAAGCGCGCGGTCGGCCTCATCGGCCAGTACCGCGACGACTTCGAGGCCGTCGACGCCCTCCAGAATCTGGAGGCCTTCCGCGAGGCCCTCGACGAGCACTCCGGCTGGGAGACCATCCCCCAGACGTACGTCGAGGGCGAGTTCGTCGGCGGGAGCGACATCCTCGCGCAACTCGACGAGGAGGGCGACCTCGCGGAGACGCTGAAGGCCGCGGACGCGGACGCGGACGCGGACGTCGAGACCGCGGCGGACGGCGGGAGCGACGAGGACCTCGACGCGCCCTTCTGAGTTCCGCGGACGCTACGTCTCTTCCGAGTCGATAGCCGAGTGCGTCAACGGTCGTCCGGCAGGTCGTTCCACGGCGCGAAGCCGGGATCGACGCGACGCTCTACCGTGTCGATGGCGTCGATGCGCCGGACCTCCTCGTCGGCGAGATCGACGCCGAGGCTCTCCCAGTTGTCCCGGATGTGCGACTCGGAGGTGGCCTTCGGGATCGCGGTGACGCCCTTCTCGCGGAGCCACGCGAGCGCGACCTGCGCCTCGCTGGCGTCGTGGTCCTCGGCGATGTCCGCGAGGACGTCGTCGCCGAAGACGTCGCCGCGCGCGAGCGGCGAGTACGCGACGAGTTCGATGTCCGTCTCCTCCGCCATGAACGAGCGCAGCTGGCGCTGCTGGAGGAACGGATGCATCTCGACCTGATTGGCGAAGATCGGCTCGTCCATGACCTCTTGGGCCTCCTCGACGTGTCGACGCTCGAAGTTCGGAGACGCCGATGTGTTCGATCTTGCCCTCGTCCTTCAGCTCCTCCAGCGCGGGCAGGGTCTCCTCGGGATCGTACGTCCGGCCCGGCCAGTGGATGTAGAGCAGATCGACGTAGTCGACACCCAGCTTCTCCAGACTCTCCTCGGTGCTCTCGATGACGCCGTCGTGGTCGGCGTGATCGATCCACACCTTCGTCGCGAGGAAGACGTCCTCCCGGTCGACATCGGCGTTCGCGAGGCCGCGCCCGACGTCCTCCTCGTTGCCGTACGCCTGCGCGGTGTCGATGTGTCGATATCCGGTTTCGAGGGCCGTCTCGACGGCGTTCGCACACGCGTCGGGATCCGTGTTCTCCCACGTGCCGAGACCGAGTCGCGGCATCCCGTTCGCGCGCGGAACGTCGTCGCTAGTGAACTCCGGCATGTTCGACACGTACCTCGGGAGCGGCAAAGGCGTTCGGGCGGCGGCGAGGCCCACCACCGACATCGTTGTCGTGACACGCTAGAGATACGCACTCGAACTCGGAGCGCGTCCCCTTTGTGCGTCGGTGCCCGTTGGACGTGTATGGAGACGGTCTACGACCTGCTTGAGGACCTCCCGGCGAGCGCGACGCTCCGGGCACCGCCGGCGTCACTGCCCGCTCGCGAGATCCGATCGACGGCGTACAAGACCGGGAACTACCTGCGCTCGCGCGGCGTCCACCGCGGCTCGGACGTCGGCGTCGCGGACGAACCCGACCCGAAGGCCGTCTTCGCCTTCCTCGGCGCGGCGCTCCTCGCCGCATCCGTGACGTTCGATCCGCCACGCGACTTCGACGGCCGCGCCGTCGTCGTTCCGACTCCGTCGCTCGACGCCTACGATCTCGGCCCGGGCGGCCAGCGCGTCGGCTACGGCGCGAGACCGAACGACCCCGCGGACGGTCACTTCGAGGGCGACGTCTGGAGCGAGAATCCCGCGTTCCCGCCCGTCTCGTTCGATGGCGACGCCGCGGCGCTCGATGATGGCACGACGCAGGCCGCGCTCCTCGATCGCGCTCGCGACGTCGCGACGGATCTCGACACCGCCGACGTCGTCGCCGTCCGCGCACCGTTCGCGCGCGTGGCGACGCTGGTCGGCGCTCTCGGCGCACTCCACGCGGGAGCGACGGTGCTCCTGCCGGGCGAGGAGGACGGGAACGCGGAGACCGGCGACGTCGCGCTCGCATCGATCGACGGGGACGCGCCCGAGACGCGCGTGCTCGACGTCTAGGATTCGATCTCGGCCATCGCGTCGAGAAGTCGATCGACGTCCGCCGCGGTGTTGAAGACGTGGAAGGAGGCGCGCACGGTGCCGGTCGGGAGCGCGCGGACGACGACGTCGCGCTCGCCGAGCGCCGCGACGAGCGCCGCGGGATCGTCGCTCTCGACGGCGACGAGGCCGGACTCGTACTCGCGCGGGCCGACGAGACGGTCGTCCCCGATGCCGGCCTTGAATCGGTCCGTGAGGGTCTCGATGCGCGACCGGATGGCGTCGAGACCGATCTCCTCGACGACGTCGATCGCCTCGATCAGGCCGGCGTGCGGTCCGGGTGAGACGGTGCCGACTTCGAGGCGTCGCGCGCCCGCGTGGAATTCGTACCCCTCGTCGTCGGGGTCGCGGACGCTCCGGTACCCTACTTGTAGGGGTTCGAGACGCTCCGCGGCCTCGGGATCGACGTACAGGAACCCCGCGCCCCACGGGCCGCAGAGCCACTTGTGGCCGGCGGCGGCGACGTACTCCGCGCCCCACGACTCGACCGGCATCGGCGCCTGCCCCGGCACCTGTACGGCGTCGACGAGCACCTCCGCACCGGCGTCGTGGGCGTCCGCGACGAGGTCCGCGACGGGGAGGCGCGTCCCCGCGGTCCACGTCAGCGCGGAGAGACAGACGAGGCGGGCGTCGGAGACGGCCTCCCGATACGCCTCGCGGTCGATCCGCCCCTCGCGCGTGGGGACGACGCGCGTCGTCACGCCGTGGGCGTCGCGGAGCCGCCGCCACGGGAGGATGCCCGCCGAGTGCTCGACGTCCGTGCGGACGACGACGTCGCCCGGCTCCCAGTCGATGGCCGTCGCGATGCGGTTCACGCCGTCCGTGGTGGATTGCGTGAGCGCGACGTTCGTCGGGTCGGTGTCGAGGAAGGCGGCGAGGCGCTCGCGGGCGTCGTCGAACAGCGCGGCCGCCGAACGATATGGGTCGTCGTCGGCGTGCGCCTCGAACTCGTGGCGTTCGAGTGCGGCCTCCGCGGCGTCGACGACGCGCCGGGGTGATGGCCCGCTCGCGCCCGTGTTCAGGTACGTGGCGTCGGTGAGCGCCGGAATGTCGGCGCGAAACGTCTCCGGGTCCATACGTCCACTCCGTCGCCGCCCGGCAGAAAGCTTGGGGGAGCTAGTCGTCCGCGGCGAGGCGATCGCGGATCGGCTCCGCGACCGCCTCCGGTGGAGTGTCGAACCAGCGCGTTTCGGCGATCTCCGCGTGCGGGTCGAGAGACGGGTCCTCGTCGAGCGGTTCGCCCTCGAAGTGGATCCAGAGACCGCTCGCCCCGTCGCCGCCGTCGACGAGCGAGAACGTCTGGCGGCGCGCGTGGAAGGCGCCCGTCAGAGCGCACTCGAGACCGAGCTGCTCGGCGACGTGTCGCTTCGCCGTCTGTTCGTGCGTCTCGTGGCGATCGAGGCTCCCCCCCGGGAGGTCCCAGACGTCCGGGTTCTCGCGATACCGGACGAGCAACGTGCGACCGTCGGATTCGAGCAGCGTTCGCGTCCCACCGAGGCGCCCCTTGCTCGCGCTCGTCATGCACTCGACGAGCGCCTCGCGCGGGACGGTGGTCCGCTCCTCGACGACGGGGAATTCCCCATACGTTCGACGCAGCTGTTCGATGATCTCACCGACAGCCGCGCTCCCCTGTCGCGACATGCGATTTACTAGCGCCTTTGACGGCAAAACTGTTGGGGTGCCGTCGCGATCGCTCGTTTGTCGTATTCTATTGTCCGTAATGCGTGGGCGTCTCGCACACACATAACACCGATGGACGCACGTACAGTCGAATGCTGAAGCTGCCGTATTCGATCATCTGACGGCCCGCTTCTCGCTTCAGAAGCCTTTTGCTTGCCCACTTTGAAGCCTGACACACATGCACGATGACCTGAACTGGGCCATCGGCGGGGAGGCGGGCGACGGGATCGCCTCCACCGGGAAGGTGTTCGCACAGGCACTCTCCCGCGCCGGTCGCCACGTCTTCACCTCGAAGGACTTCGCGTCCCGTATCCGAGGTGGCTACACCGCTTACAAGGTCCGCACATCGGTCGATCGCGTTCAGAGCGTCGTCGACCGCCTCGACGTTCTCATCGCGCTCACCGAGCGCACCGTCGATGAGAACATGGACGAACTCCACGGCGACTCCGTCATCATCTACGACGGCGAACGCACGGAGTTCAGCGACTTCGAGGTGCCCGAGGGAATGATCGGTCTCGACGTCCCGCTGAAGTCGCTCGCGGAGGACGCGGGCGGCGCGCTGATGCGGAACATCGTCGCCCTCGGCGCCGTCTGCGAGGTCGCCGAGTTCCCCATCGAGAACCTCGACGAGTCGCTCCAGAAGCGTTTCGGCTCGAAGGGCGAGAAGATCGTCGAGAACAACAAGGAGGCCGCCCGCCTCGGTGCGGAGTACGTCACGGAGAACTACGCCGACGCCGTCGGCACCCTCGACTACGAACTCGAGACGACGGACAACGACTACGTCCTCCTCAACGGCGACGAGGCCATCGGAATGGGCGCCATCGCGGCCGGCTGTAAGTTCTACGCCGGCTACCCGATCACGCCCGCGACGGACGTCATGACGTACCTCACCGGTCGCATCGAGGAGTTCGGCGGTCACGTCGTCCAAGCGGAGGACGAACTCTCCGCGATCAATCTCGCGCTCGGTGCCGCCCGCGCCGGCGCGCGCTCCATGACCGCGACGTCCGGTCCCGGCATCGATCTGATGAGCGAGACGTTCGGGCTGGTCGCCCAGTCCGAGACGCCGCTCGTCATCGCCGACGTCATGCGCTCGGGTCCCTCCACGGGGATGCCGACGAAGCAGGAGCAGGGCGACCTCAACATGCTGCTCTACGGCGGGCACGGCGAGATCCCGCGCTTCGTCCTCGCCCCCACCACCGTCGCCGACTGCTTCCACAAGACCGTCGAGGCGTTCAACCTCGCCGAGAAGTACCAGACGCCGGTCTACATCGCGGCCGATCTCGCGATGGCCGTCACCGAGCAGACGTTCGCGCCCGAGGAGTTCGACATGGACGCGGTCGAGATCGACCGCGGGAAGGTCGTCGACGAGACGAGATCTCGGCGTGGCAGAACGAGAAGGAGCAGTTCAAGCCCCACGCGGTCACCGCCGACGGCGTCAGCCCGCGGGCCTTCCCCGGCACCGAGGGCGGCGTCCACATGTCCACCGGTCTCGAACACGACGAACTCGGGCGCCGGACGGAGGACGAAGAGGAGCGCATCGAGCAGGTCGATAAGCGCGACCAGAAGGTCACCACCGCCGAGGAGACCGAGGACTGGAGTCCCTTCGAGTACGGCGACGAAGACGCCGACACGCTCGTCATCTCGTGGGGATCCAACGAGGGCGCGCTCGTCGAAGCCCTCGACTTCCTCGAGGAGGACGGCGTGGACGTCCGCGTCCTCTCCGTCCCCTACATCTTCCCGCGGCCCGACCTCTCCGAGGACGTCGCGGACGCGGAGACGACCGTCGTCGTCGAGTGTAACGCGACGGGTCAGTTCGCCGACGTCATCGAGAGCGACGTCCTCGAACGCGTCGACCGCATCAACAAGTACAACGGCGTCCGCTTCAAGGCGGACGAACTCGCAGACGACATCAAGGAGGTCATCGCATGAGTTCAGACGTTCGCTTCACCGACTTCAAGTCCGACAAGCAGCCGACGTGGTGTCCGGGTTGCGGCGACTTCGGCACCATGAACGGCATCATGAAGGGTCTCGCCGAGACCGGCAACTCCCCCGACGAGACGTTCGTCGTCGCCGGTATCGGCTGCAGCGGCAAGATCGGGACGTACATGCGCTCGTACGCCCTGCACGGCGTCCACGGGCGCGCGCTCCCCGTCGGCACCGGCGTCAAGATCGCGAACCCCGATCTCGAAGTCGTCGTCGCCGGCGGCGACGGTGACGGCTACTCCATCGGCGCCGGCCACTTCGTCCACGCCGTCCGGCGCAACATCGACATCACGTACGTCGTGATGGACAACCGCATCTACGGTCTCACCAAGGGACAGGCGTCCCCGACGAGCCGTCCGGACTTCGAGACCGCGACGACGCCCGAAGGCCCGAAGCAGCCGCCCGTCAACCCCCTCGCGCTCGCGCTCTCCGCCGGCGGGAGCTTCATCGCGCAGTCGTTCTCCTCGAACGCCCTGCGCCACCAAGAGATCGTCCAGCAGGCCATCGAGCACGACGGCTTCTCGCTCGTCAACACCTTCAGCCCCTGCGTGACGTTCAACGACGTCGACACCTACGACTACTTCCGCGACTCCATCGTCGACCTCGACGAGGAGGATCACGACCCGACCGACCGCGAGCAGGCGAAGGAGAAGATCCTCGACAGCGAGAAGGAGTACATCGGCGTGCTCTGGGAGGACGAGGAGGCCGTCGACTACAACACCGCCCACGGCGTCGAGGGCAACATGGCCGACATCGACGAGAGCGGCGCCCCCGAGGGCGCGACCGATCTCGTCCGCGAGTTCTACTAGACGCTAGACGGCTCCTCGTCGCGCGCGACCCGGACGTCGCGCTCTACGACGTCTCGGCCGCGACGGCAGATCGAGAGAGCTACAGGAGTGGAGAGTCCACCAGCCGGCTGGTGCCATTGGGCAGCGCGCCATCGGTGTCTCGCACGTCACTCCCGCGGAGTCGCGAGGATGCGTCGAGCGCTCAGCCGAGGCAGGCGGCGACGACGCGCAGGGCGTCCGGCCCGCGGACCTCCTCGGCGAGCAGCGGAACGCGCTCGACGTCGCGCCCTCGGAAGAGATCTTGGGCCTCCGCGAGCGCGTCCTGCTGGACGTCCCAGCGGCGCTGACAGAACTCGCACTCCTCGAGGTTCGGCGAGACGAACGCCTCCGACGGGACGGACGGGACAACGTCGACCAGCGGCTCCATCACCTTGTTCACGACCACCGTCGAGACGGGGATCCCGAACTCCTCCAAGCGCTCGCGCAGGCGCTTCGCTTCCACCACGCTCATCTCCTCGGGGACGGTGACGATCCGGAAGTCCGTCCGCGCGGGATCGGTCAGGACGTCACGCAGACGGGAGACGCGCTCGCGGACCTCCTCCACGCCGTCCATGCCGGTCCCCGCGCCGGCCGCGTCGTCGCCACCGAACAGCCCCTTCATCGAGTCCATCATCCCGCCCATCTTCTCGCGGAACCGCAGCATTCGACCCATCATCGAGTCCATGAGTTCCGGGAGTTCGAGCAGGCGGAGCGTGTGGCCGGTCGGCGCGGTGTCCACGACGACGCGCTCGAAGCGCTCGTCGTCGAGGTATTCGACGAGCAACTGCATCGCCGCCGCCTCGTCCGCGCCCGGCATCGGGCCGCCGAGCGGGTTCGCGCCGGCGTCCCCACCGCCCAAGAGGTCGCCGAGACCGCCCATCGGTCCCGCGCCGGCGCCCTCGGCGTCCCCGCCCGCGCCGCCGAGTCCCATCGCACCCGCCCGCTCCATCGCCTCGTCCGGGTCGATCTCGACGCCCCAGAGCGGGACGTCGTCGCGAACCCGGCCGGGCCGGCTCGGCACGTCGGTCCGGTACGTGTCCGAGAGGCTGTGCGCCGGATCCGTCGAAACGACGAGCGTCGGCGTCCCGTCCGTCGCGCTCGCGAGGCCCGTCGCCGCCGCCATCGTCGTCTTCCCGACGCCGCCCTTCCCGCCGTAGAGGACGTACTCCGCGGTGCCGGCCGCGACGCTCGGCGTCCGCACGTCCTCGACCGCCTCGACTTCGAGTTCGCTCATAGTGGGAGGGGCGGGTTCCGCCGAGGTAGGTTCTTCGCTACCGTCTTTTTCGGTCGGGTGCGCTCCGCGCACCCGCTCGCACAGGCAAGGTAGCGAACTACGGGGGTCGTGGTACCGCGACTCTCGGAAGGGTTATCCCCCTATCGGCCGTACAATCGTTTGCAATGGCAAACGGTAAGGTTGATTTCTTCAACGACACTGGCGGCTACGGTTTCATTACGACTGAGGACGCGGACGAGGACGTTTTCTTCCACATGGAGGACGTTGGCGGCCCCGATCTCGAGGAAGGACAGGACATCGATTTCGACATCGAACAGGCCCCCAAGGGCCCGCGCGCGACGAACGTCGTCCGCAACTAAACCCGAGTTTCACTCGTCGCCGCACGGCGACACGTGAGTGACTCCATTTTGTCGACTGCGACGCCCCGAGCGTCCGCTGTCGCTTCATCACTCGTC
This sequence comes from Halarchaeum acidiphilum MH1-52-1, assembly GCF_000474235.1. Lineage (GTDB taxonomy): Archaea > Halobacteriota > Halobacteria > Halobacteriales > Halobacteriaceae > Halarchaeum > Halarchaeum acidiphilum. Next base: position 22,925 of record NZ_BATA01000022.1, on the reverse strand, counting down.
AGTTTCCGGATCGGAGCGGCCGCGCGGCTGACTACTGTCGCTCGAAGTACGCGGCGAGACGTTCGGCGGCCGTTTCGACGTGCGGCGTGACGAGCGCGAAGCGGAGCCAGTCGCCGCGCGACTCTCCGAACGCCTCGCCCGGCATCCCCGCGACGCCGGCCTCGTCGATGAGGCGCTTCGCGTTCGCCATCGTGCCGGGATAGTCGGGGAAGCGCGCGAGGACGTAGAACGCCCCTTCGGGCGTCGTGTACTCCGCGCCGGCGCGATCGAGCGCCGCGGTGAACGTCTCGACGCGCTCGCGGAGGCGCTCGCGGTTCGCCTCGTGATAGCTCGCGTCCGTCGTCTCCAGCGCGCGCACCACCGCGGCCTGTGCGGGCCGGCTCGTCGCCACGTTCGTCAGCATGTTGCGCGTCCGGGCCGCGGGCGCGTCGCGTCGCGGGAGGATCGCGTACCCCACCCGGAAGCCCGTGATCGCGTACGTCTTCGAGAAGGAGTTGGTGACGACGGCGTGCTCGGAGTCGAAGGAGAGCGCGGACGTGAACGCGCCCGTGAAGTCGAAGTGGTCGTACACCTCATCACTGACGAGCATCGCGTCGTGCTCCTCGGCGATGGCGACGAGTTCGCGCATCGCGTCCTCGCGGTAGACGGTCCCCGTGGGATTGTTCGGCGTGTTGATGACGATGCACGCCGTCTCGTCGCTCGCGGCCGCGCGGACGTCGGCGGGATCGAGACGCCCCTCGTCGTCGGCGGGGACGAAGCGCTGGACGCCGCCGAGCATCTCCGTCTTGCCGGGATAGTAGGGGTAGACGGGATCGGCCAGCAGCACCTCGCTCCCATCGAAGCGTTCGAGGGCGCGCGCCATCCCGAGCGTGTTCGCCATCCCGCCGCCGTTGGTGACGATGACGCGCTCTCCGTCGACGCCCCGGCGTGTCGCGATCCGCTCGCGGAGTTCGCGCAGGCCGTCGCTCGGCGGGTACTGGAACGCCTCGCCGCCCGCGTCCGCGTAGTCGTGGAGACCGTCGCTGATGCCCTCGGGCGCGCCCCAATCGGGGTTCCCCGACACCATGTCGACGACGTCGCGGTCCGCCGCGTCCGCGTACTGCATCATCGTGAAGAACAGCGGTTCCTCGTACTCCATGTGGGCAGGGCGGCCGCGACCCGGTTAGGTCTTCCCGATTCAGGGGGACGCCGCGTCCCGCGTCCATCCCGGATCGCGCCCGGTCCGAGAGAGGAGACCTGCGCGGCACGCCGGGCAGTAGTCCGGGGTCACGTCCGCGCTCCGCGGCACGTACACCGCGCCGCCGCACTCCACGCACGCGTCCGCGACGACGGTCGCGCAGTCCGCACAGACGTTGAAGTCGTCGACCGTCAACTCGCGGAGGGGTTCGAGTCGTTTGTCCAAGACGTACTCGTCGATGACCGACCCGCAGTTTTGACACGATTGCATGGCGATCCGTATTGAGGTGCGTTGTCATGGGTCATATATCTATCCCCGATCGGGGCCGAACGCCTTACGTATCCCTCGCTCCCCACCACGAGTATGGCGAACAACGCGGACCCCGAGGCGGCGCGACGCTACTACGACCTCGTCGACGACGAGGACTACGAGGGCCTGCTCGGCCTGTTCAGCTCCGACGTCGTCTACGAACGCCCCGGCCAGCCACCCATCGAGGGACTCGCCGACATGGAGGCGTTCTACGAGACCGGCCGACCCCTAGAGGCGGGCGAGCACACCGTCTTCGACGTCATCGCGGACGACGACACCGTCGCCGTCCGCGGGCGCTTCGAGGGCGTGCAGGACGGCGAGGAGGTCGCGTTCGGCTTCGCGGACTTCCACGAGTTCGACGACGAGGGGTTCATCGCTCGGCGCTACACCTATACGGATCGCGATACGGTCTGAGACGGTCGCGACGGGAGACGGCCGCGTCGTCCGCCGGCCGCTCGGCGCGGCGTGGACACACCCGAATCACCCACAAGCGAAATACCTCCCCCGGTGTTACGCGGCGATATGCGCGAATACGCCGACGACCCGCCGGTCGAGGAGCGCCTCGGCGACGCCCTCCGCGAGACCGGCGACACCATCGCCACCACCGAATCGTGCACGGGCGGTCTCGTCGGATCGCTCGTCACCGACGTCCCCGGCGCGTCCGACTACTTCGATCGGACGTACGTCACCTACACGTACGACGCGAAGCTCGACGCCGGCGTCCCCCGCGAAGCCCTCGACGCCCACGGCGCGGTGAGCGAGCCGGTCGCCCGCGAGATGGCGCGCACCGTCCGCGACGCCGCCGGGACGACGTGGGGCGTCTCCACCACCGGGATCGCCGGTCCGACGGGCGGAAGCGAGACCAAGCCGGTGGGCACCGTCTACATCGGCGTCGCGCACGCCGGCGAGTGGGGCGACGATGACACGTACACCACCGTCGAACGCTACGTCTTCGACGGCGACCGCGCGGCGATCAAAGAACGGATCGCCCGGCAGGCGCTCGACGACGTCCTCGCCGCCGTGGAGGCCCGCGAATGAACAAGAAAGACCACATCCTCAACGGCGGGCTGTTGGGGATCGGTCTCGGATTCGTCCTCCACCCGGAGGGGAGCGTCCAGACGCTCGTCACGATGGCCGCCGTCTTCGTCCCCGTCGTCCTCGGTGCGCTCTTCCCCGACATCGACACCGAGTTCGGCAAGCACAGGAAGACGCTGCACAACGTCTTCGTCGTCGCGATCCTCTACGGCTACACGATCTACTTCGCGAACCTCCAGTGGGTGTGGATCGGCGTCGTCTCCCACTTCGTCCTCGACGTCCTCGGCTCGAAGCGCGGCATCGCGCTCTTCTACCCGCTCTGGGACGAGGAGTTCGGCACGCCCGTCGGCGTCACGACGTCCTCGCAGTACGCGACGGTCATCACCATCGTCATCACCGTCGTCGAACTCGCCGTGATCTACGCCCTGCTCACCTACCTCCCGGGCGTCCTCCCGCACGTCGACCTCTCCGCCGTCTCGACGCAGGCCCTCGCGCCGTGATCAGTAGACGCGGACGTCGTCGAATCGCCCCTCGTACGCGATGTGCCGGGAGTGCGTCGGCTCCATGCCCGAGAGGAGGACGCGATCGACCTTCTCGTAGGTGTTCTCCCACGCGAGATCGAAGAACTCGGCCCGGCATCGCAGGGTGTGCGTCCACCCCGTGCGGTGTTCGACGCGCCGCGGCGCGCCCTCCTCGAACGCGGCGAGGAGGTCCGCCTCGCTCGCGATGTCGCGCTCGAACGTCGTCCACACCTCGCCGACCGTCGCGCGCCGGTGGGCGTAGCTCGATCCGAACGCGGGGAGACCGTGGGACTCGACGAGTTCGCGCGCCCGCTCGTTCTGGTACGGCCACTGCTTCGGGTTGTACACCTCGCCCGCGGCCAACTGCTCGCCGTAGCGCTCGAACTCGCTCGCCCCGAGGCTCACCGTCGCGAACGTCGGATGCGGGGCGAGCACCGTCGCGTCCTGCTCGGCGAACGCCTCGAACGCGCCCTCGAGCGTGATGAAGTCCGGGACCGGCTCGTCGAGACCGAGCGCGAGCACGTGCTTGCGCGTCTGCCACGGGCCGGTGAACACCTCGCGCGCCGGCACGACGAGCAGTTCGTCGTCCGTGAACGCCTCGGCGCGCTCGCGGATCGCCGGGAGGCGCGTGAAGTGCGGCGCGTACACGAGCACGTCGATACCGCGCGCCTTCGCGCGCGCCGCGACGTCGGCGTCCAGAATCTTCACGTGGGGATCGACGCGGGTCTCCGTCACGCGACGACGTACGCGGTCGAGGGTTTTAGCGTTGTAGTTTCGAACTCCCCGCGGCCGGACGCTTTTTCCGGCCGCCGCGACACCCCCCGACCATGGCCGACGACTGGCGCGACGACGACATCGACGCCGTGCTCCGCGTCCTCGCACAGGGCGCGCTCGGCGTCTCGCCCGCCGGAATCGCCGCGAACACGGACGCGCTCCTCGATTGCGACCTCTCGATCGAGGCGGTCGAGGACGCCCTCGACGCCCTCGGCGAGCGCGGACTGGTCGAGACGGTCGATTCGGAGGGTGCGACCGCCTACTATCGGCTCTCCGAGCACGGTCGCGACTACGCGGACGTCGAGTTCGCCGAGGACGCCTTCGGGTACGTCGACTGACGGCAAGGACTATATCGGTCGTTCGTGTGGGTCACGGTGTGCCGACGAACACCACGGGCCGACTCGCCTATCTCGCCGACGAACGCGACGTCGAGATCCGCGAGTATCCGGTCCCCGATCCCGAACCGGGCGCGCTCGTCACCGAAGTCGTCCGCGCGAACGTCTGTGGCTCCGAGTTGCACATCTGGAACGGGGAGCACCCGCTCCTCGACCGGATGGTGCTCGGCCACGAAGCGCTCTGTCGCGTCAGCGACCTCGGTGACGGCGTCGAGACCGACTACGACGGCGAACCGATCGAGGAGGGCGACCTCGTCGCGCCCACCTACTTCGTCGCCTGCGGGAAGTGCGCGGCGTGCGGGCGCGGCGAGTTCCGCTCCTGCGAGAACGACCTCTCCCACTGGGTGAAACACCCCGACGAGTTCCCGCACTTCCACGGGACCTTCGCGACGCACTACTACATCCACCCCGAACAGCACTTCTACAAGGTCCCCGCGAACATCCCGGAGGCGTCGCCGCCGCCGCGAACTGCGCGCTCACGCAGGTGCTCTTCGGACTCGAAGAAGTGGGTCTCTCCTACGGCGAGACCGTCGTGATTCAGGGGGGCGGCGGTCTCGGGCAGAACGCCATCGCCGTCGCGAACGAGTTCGGCGCCGAGACGATCCTCGTCGAGGGCGTCGACGAGCGAATCGAGCGCGCGCGCGACTTCGGCGTCGATCACGTCGTCGACTTCCGCGAGCACGACACCGTCGAGGCGCGCGCGGAGCGCGTCGCCGAACTCACGAACGGCCGCGGCGCCGACGTCGGCGTCGAGGTCGCGGGCGTCCCCGACGCCTTCGCGGAGGACCCCACCTCCTCCGCAACGGCGCGCGCTACCTCGAAATCGGTAACATCACGCCCGGACACACGACCGAGTTCGACCCCGCGCTCCTCACGCGCAAGAACATCGAGGTGACGCCGACGATGCACTACGACCCGTGGTATCTCGGGAAGGGACTCGACTTCCTCTCGCGCACCGTCGAGACGTACCCCTACGCGGAACTGATCGACGCGGAGTTCGACCTCGTCGACGTCTCGACGGCGCTTCAGAAGGCCGACGCGCGCGAGATGACGCGTCCGTCGCTCGTCCCCGGCCACGGACGCTGAAGACCCGCGTGCGCGCCGCCGCGGGCCGAAGGCCGAAGACGCGAGAACGACCGATCGCCTCTCTCAGGCCCGCTTCACGGCGAAAAGCGCCGTTCGACCGTTCGAGGGGTATCGCTCCTCGCTATCCTCGTGAGCGTCAGCGAACGAGAGACCAGAGGAGCGCGTTAGCGTTCCTCGGAGTCGAGCACGCGGATCTGATCGCCGCGGACCGTGACCGGAATGGGGACGGTGGCCTCGTAGAGTTCGACGGTGACCTGATCCTTGCCCTCGTCGATGCGCTGGACCTGCGCCTTCTCGCCCTTGAACGGGCCGGCGATGAGTTCGACGATGTCGCCCTCGGCGATGCCCTCGACGTCGGGCTTCGGGCTGAGGAAGTGCTCGACCTCGCTGATCGAGGACTCGCCGGGCACCATGCTGCGCGCGTGCGGGATCTCCTCCATGACGCGCGAGATGACGGCGTCGTTGTCCGCCTCGACCATCACGTAGCTGGTGAGCGCGTCCGGCGCGAGGACGGCGTGGATCTCGTCCTCCTCCCGGTTCGCGATCATGCTCGCGACGGTCTGCTCCTGACTCGCGGTCGTCTTGACGGCGAAGACGCCCATGCGTTACACACCCGTCCCGGGGATGACGCCCATGACGAGGAAGACGACGAAGCCGATGATGCCGATGAGGAGGATGCCGGCGCCCGCGATGAGCGCGATCTGGGAGAACTCCGTCCACTCCGGAGTGCTCGCCAACTTCAGCACCCGCGTGTACGCTGAAAGCTCTAGGGGAACGTCCATACGGGAGTTTCGATACGGTTCCTCTTCTATCTTCCGCAACGGCTCGCTCCGCAGGGCGTCGTCACCCCTCAACGGCGTCCAGCGCGCGCGCCTTCGCCAGCCGCGAGTAGGCGAGTCCGCCGGGCGTGCAGACGACGGCGACGGGGAGCGTCACGAGGGCCAACGGCCCGAAGACGAGCGTCGGGACGACGAGAAACCAGAGCGCCCCGGCGAGCAGCGTGAACACCGCGACGAGCCCCCACGGGACCGTGACGAGCGCCAACCCGGTCCAGCAGCGGGCGCTCCCGTGGAGGATCGCGCGGGGCCGCTCGCGGAGCGCGCGATAGTGTCCGGCGAGCGCGGCCCGGAGCGACTCGCCGCGCGCGAGGCGCGGCGTCACGGTCAGCGTGCACGGGAGCCAGACGATGGACCCGAGGGGGACGCCACCGGCGACGACGAGGACGGCGATAAGCGCGCTCCCGGCGGTGTCGAGCGCCCCGGCGAGCGCGTGGGTGACGACGAGGAAGGGGCAGGCGGCGACGGCGCACCAGCCGGCGAGGCCCCGATAGTTCGGTCTCGCCTCGACGTCGAGCGCGTCGCGTTCGAGGCGTGCGTGTGGGACGGCGAACGCCCAGAGGGCGGCCGGGACCGCGAGCCACGGTCCGACGAGGACGACGAGCGCGGCCAGAGGCGTCGAGCCGCGTCCCGCGATCGCGTCGGCGGCGGCGACGCTGAGGTCGAAGAAGGGGGGCGCGAGCGCGGCGAGGACGAAGACGGCGAGGACGAGGCCGGCCGCCGAGCGCGCGAGCGCGATGGGGTGTCGCCGACAGAAACGGAACGGGTGAGGGACCACGGTGAGACGTCCGGCGTTGCCGGCATAGCGGTTTGGGCCGATACCGTCGCGTGTGCCGCCCTACAGCCCTTCCAGACTCCGAACCTTCTGCTCGACGTCCGGCGGGGCGCCGCTCGGGGCGTCCCGGACGCGGTGGTCGGGGATGACGAGCGGCACCGGGTTCTCCGCGAGCGCGGTGCGCGCGAGCTGGCAGTCGGCCTCCTCGTCGGCGTCGAGACCGGGGGTCATGCGCGTCAGCGCGTCGACGGTGACCTGCTCGCCGTAGCCGATTTCCCGGACCGTTTCGAGGACGGCGCGTTGGTTGGTCGGCATCGTGAGGCCGACGGCGACGTCGGCGAAGTCGTCCTCGACGCCTTCGAGGTACGCGTTCAGGCGATCGAAGAGGGGGTGGTCGTCTTCGGCGTCCTCGTCGGGGTCCTTCGGGAAGGAGACGCTGATGACGCGGTCGCCGGCGACGCCGAGTTGCACGTAGCGATCGAGGTACGACGAACGGAGCGCGTAGAGGCCGGCGTCCATACCCGTCCGGTCGGCGAGCGCGGACTTGAAGGTTCATGCTCCGCGCGACCGGAGGGAAACGCTCTTGTACAGATGAGTGCATTAGTGTACAGTAATGGACGACAGTCTCGCGCCACAGGTGCGCTCGATCCTGCGGGCGGCACGCGAGCGCGACGTGACGGGCGAACGGGTGTCGGTCGCCCCGCGTTCGCTCGCGGCGGCGTTCGCGGACGCCGAGAGCGACGGACGCGTGCCGATCATCGCCGAGGTGAAGCCGACGAGTCCGACGACGGAGGGCGAGCGGCTCGACGATCCCGTCGAACTCGCGGAGGAGATGGTCGCGGGCGGCGCGGCCGCCCTCTCCGTGCTCACCGAACCGGAGCACTTCGGTGGCTCCGTGGAGAACCTCGAACGGATACGCGAAGCCGTCGACGTCCCCGTCCTCCGCAAGGACTTCCTCGTCCGCGAGGCGCAACTCGACGCCGTTGAGTCCGACGTCGTCCTCCTCATCGCGCGCTTCGTCGGCGACGACCTCGAACGCCTCCACGAGGCGGCGCGCGACCGGGGCTTTCAGGTGCTCGTCGAGGTCCACGACGCGGACGAACTCGACCGGGCGCTCGACGTCGGCGCGGAGTACGTCGGGATCAACAACCGCGATCTCGCGAGACTCGAAGTCGACCTCGAAACGTTCGAGAGGGTGGCCCCCGCAGTTCCCGACGACGTGACACTCATCGCGGAGAGCGGCGTCTCCTCCCCTGCGGACGTCCGACGGATGCGCGAGGCCGGTGCGGACGGTCTCCTCGTCGGCTCGGCCATCATGGCGGGAGACGTCACCGAGAACACCGAAGCGTTGGTGAACGCGGAGGTGGTGGAGTCCACATGAGCCGCAGCGAAACGGTCACGGACGCGGGGAAGTTCGGTCGCTACGGCGGCCAGTACGTCCCCGAGGTGCTGATGCCCGCCGTCGAGGAGTTAGAAGACGCGTACGAGCGCTACGTCCTCGACAACGAGGACGGCTTCATGGACGACTTCCGCGCGCGACTGCGCGACTTCGGCGGCCGGCCGACGCCGCTCGGGAAGGCCGAGAACCTTTCCCAGAAGTATGGCTTCGACGTCTACCTCAAACGGGAGGACCTCGTCCACGGCGGCGCGCACAAGCTGAACAACGCGCTCGGACAGGTGCTCCTCGCGAAGTACATGGGCAAGGAGCGCGTCATCGCGGAGACGGGCGCCGGCCAGCACGGCACCGCGACGGCGATGGCCGCCGCGTACCTCGACATGCCCTGCGAGATCTACATGGGCCGCACGGACATCAACCGCCAGCGCCCGAACGTCTTCCGGATGCGCACCCACGACGCGGCGGTCAACCCCGTCGACGTCGGGTCTGGAACCTTGAAGGAGGCGACGAACGAGGCGATGCGCGACTGGGCGACGACGGTCGAGAACACCCATTACGTCATCGGCTCCGTCGTCGGCCCGCACCCCTTCCCGACGATGGTGCGGGACTTCCAGTCCGTCATCAGCGAGGAGGCGCGCCGGCAGGCCGCAGAACAGCTCGGCCGGCTCCCCGAGGCCGTCATCGCCTGCGCGGGCGGCGGCTCGAACACGATGGGCGCGTTCCACAACTTCGTGGACGACGAGGACGTCGCCCTCTACGCCGTCGAGGCCGGCGGCTCCGGTCTCGGCATCGAGACCGAAGAGGAGTACGCGCCCAACTCCGCGAGCCTCGGCACGGGGAGCGTGGGCGTGCTCCACGGCGCGAAGACGAAGCTCCTCCAGACCGAGGAGGGCCAGATCGTCGAGTCGCACTCCGTCTCCGCGGGTCTCGATTACGCCGGGGTCGGTCCCGAGCTCGCGCATCTCGTCGATCAGGGTCGCGTGACGCCGGTGAACGTCGACGACGACGCGGCGCTCGCGGCGTTCCACCGCCTCTCGCGAGAGGAGGGGATCATCCCCGCGCTGGAGTCGAGTCACGCCGTCGCGTACCTCGAACAGTACGCGGCGACCGCCGCGGAGCAGACGAGCGGCGACGGGCCGCGAGCGGGCGACGGACCCGTCATCGTCAACGTCTCCGGGCGCGGCGACAAGGACCTCGACACCGTCATCGAGGAGTCCGCGAAGCGAGACCTTCCGGATGCCCCGGACATGGAGGTGTTCCGCTCGTGAGCGTCGACGACGTCACCGCGGCGTTCGCGGACGGCCCGGCGCTGATCCCGTACGTCGTCGCGGGCGATCCGAGCGCCGACGCGACGGAGGCGTACGTCGAGGCGCTCGCGGAGGGCGGCGCGGACGTGATCGAACTCGGGCTTCCCTTCAGCGAACCGATCGCGGACGGTCCGACGATTCAGGAGGGCATCCGGCGCGCGCTCGACGCCGGGATGACGCCCGCGCGCTACCTCGACCTCGTGCGCGACCTCGACGTCGACGCCCCGATCGTCTGCATGACCTACTACAACCTCCTCCTCCAGTTCGGCGACGGCGACGAGGTCGAGACGTTCGTGGAGACCGCGGCCGACGCGGGCGTCTCCGGACTCATCGTCCCCGATCTCCCCGTCGAGGAGTCCGCCGAACTCGAAGCCGCCTGTGCGGAACACGACGTCGCGCTGATCTTCATCGTCGCGCCGACAACGACGCCGGAGCGCGTCGAGCGCATCTTGGAGCGCGCGTCGGGCTTCGTCTACGTGCAGGCGCGCATGGGGACGACGGGCGCGCGCACGGACGTCTCCGAGGACACGTACGAGAGTCTGGATCGGCTCCCCGAGGGCGACCTCCCCTACGCCGTCGGCTTCGGCGTGAGCGAGCGCGAGCACGCGAAAGCCATCGTGGAGGGCGGCGCGGACGGCGTCGTCGCCGGGAGCGTCTTCGTGGACGCGATCGCCGAGGCGGAGAGCACCGAGTCGGCCGCCGACGCCCTGCGCGAGAAGGCCGCGGAGCTGGCGGCCGGCATCGACGCCGCTGAATCGGACGAAACGCCCGAACCGGAAACGACAAAGTAACCCCTACGGTATCACGTACCATCACGATGAACACGGGCACACGGGCGCGTCTCGAACGGATCGGTACCGACGGCAACTACCTCACGGTCCCGATGGATCACGGCGTCACGCTCGGGCCGGTCGCGGGCCTGCGCGACATCGAGTCGACCATCGACGCGGTGACGCGCGGCGGCGCGGACGCCGTCCTCACGCAGAAGGGGATCGCGGACCGCGTCCATCCGAACAAGAACGACGCGGGCTACATCGTCCACCTCAACGGCTCCACCGTCATCGGCCCGGACGAGAACGACAAGCGCACGACGGGCACGGTCGAGGACGCCGTGCGCGCGGGCGCCGACGCCGTCTCGTTCCACATCAACGTCGGGAGCGACCACGAGCCGGATCAGCTCACGATGCTCTCCGAGGTCACGAGCGACGCCCATCGGCTGGGGATCCCCGTGCTCGCGATGGCGTACGCCCGCGGTCCCGGCGTCGACGGTCACGATCCCGAGTCGCTCGGGCACGCCGTCCGCCTCGCCGAGGAACTCGGCGCGGACCTCGTGAAGACCGCCTACTCGGGCGACGCGGAGAGCTTCGAGTACGTCGTCGAGTCCACCGCCAAGCCCGTGATCATCGCCGGCGGCAGCCCCGAGGGCGACCGCGCCATCCTCGCCGACGTCCGCGGCGCGATGGACGCGGGAGGTAGCGGCGTCTCCATGGGCCGATCCATCTTCCAGCACGACGACCCGGGCGCGATGGCCGGCGCCGTCTCCGCCATCGTCCACGACGGCGCGAGCGTCGACGAGGCGCTCGATCGCACCGGTCTCGACGCCTGATCGGCGCATCCGTCCGCGGTATTCGCCACGTTCAAGCCGTCGCGTACTGAGGTGCAACCAATGACACGCGAAGTGTGGCTGAAGGCCGACGACGCCGTCGGCGACTGGGAGACGCGGAAGCGACGGATCACGGCCGGTCTCGAGGCCGGCGTGGACTGGGTGCTCGTCGACGAGTCCGATGTCGCCCGCGTCCGCGAACTCGGGCAGGTGAACGTCGCCGCGTTCGCCAGCGAGGACGCCGACGTGATCGGCGAGGCGGAGGACGACGCGGAGGCCGACGCCTACGTCGTCGGGAAGAACGGCGAGGGCGACGGCACCGTCGACCTCCCGAGCGACTTCTCCGGCTCCGCCGACCTCACGACGCTCCGACGGAACGACGACGTCACGGGCGCCTACGTCCGCATCCTCGGCAAGGAGTACGAGGCGTTCGCGGAGGCCGCGGCCGACGACGCCGAGTACACGTTCGTCGTCGGCGAGGACTGGACGATCATCCCCCTCGAAAACCTGATCGCTCGCATCGGCGGCGACACGTCCATCGTCGCGGGCGTCACCACCGCCGAGGAGGCCGACACCGCCTTCGAGACGCTCGATATCGGCGCGGACGCCGTCCTCCTCGACAGCGACGACCCCGACGAAATCCGACGCACCGTCGCCGTCCGCGATCAGGCGGATCGCGAGACGCTCGACCTCGAATGGGCCGAGGTCGTCGAGATCGAGGAGGCCGGCGCCGCCGACCGCGTCTGCGTCGACACCGGGACGCTCATGGACGGCGACGAGGGCATGCTCGTCGGCTCGATGTCGCGCGGACTCTTCTTCGTCTACGCCGAGACCGCGAAGTCGCCGTACGTCGCCTCCCGGCCGTTCCGCGTGAACGCCGGCGCCGTCCACGCCTACATCCGCACGCCCGACGGCGGCACGAAGTACCTCGCCGAACTCGAGAGCGGCGACGAGGTGCAGGTCGTCGACGTCGAGGGGCGCACCCGCGAGGCCGTCGTCGGACGCGCGAAGATCGAGCGCCGCCCCATGTTCCGCCTCACCGCCGAGACCGATGAGGGCGACCGCATCGACACCCTCATCCAGAACGCCGAGACGATCAAGGTCGAAACCGAGGACGGCCGCACCGCCATCACCGACATCGAACCCGGCGACGAGATCAGGGTCTTCACGCAGGAGGGCGGCCGGCACTTCGGCGAACAGGTCGAAGAACGCATCATCGAGAAGTAGGGAACGACCCGTCCGATCACTCGACCGACGGGTCGCGATCGGGTGGGCGAGTCGGGGAGGCCTCACTCGCTCGTCGGCAGGGAAACGACGCGCCCTCATCTTGCTGTAGCGAGGAAACCCCGCCGTTCTCGCGCCTACGCGTCCTCGCGGATCGCGACGCCCGCCGCGACGTCGGCGATAGAGCCGCCGCGCTTCGCGGTCCGTTCGAGGGCGTCGAGCACGCTCGCGAGCGGGTAGCACGAGGGGTCGCCCGCCTCGTAGAGCGCGCGTCTGGTCTCGTCGATCCGCTCGACGACCGCGTCGGCGTCGTCCCGGATCGCCGCCGCGTCCGCGAACGCCGCCTCGTTCAGGACGGCACTCACTCCCCGCTCCACGACGTCGCCAGCCGATTCGGCGGACGCCTCGATCGACGGCGCGAGCGCGGGCGGCACGTCACCGACCAGTTCGTCCAGCCGATCGGCGACCGTCTCGGCGTGGCGCACCACCGCCGCGAGCTCGCGCGCCGTGCGGTAGTAGGCGAACAGCGCCGGGCGCTCGACGCCGAGTTCGTCCACCTCCGCGAGGCTCGCGAGCGCCCGCGCGAAGTGGTGCGTGACCATCCCGAGAAAGCGGCGGACGTCGCCCTCGCGCTGGCGGATCCGCTCACGGCGCGCCGCGTCGTCGCCGTTCGCGTCCGCCGTCGCGGCCCGGTGGGCGCCGAGCGCGAGAAACCGCAGTTGATCGACGGCCTGTCGGATCGAAACCGCGGCGGAGTCGAGGAAGTTCCGCACCGTGATCTCGGTCTCCGTCTCCGACACCACCTCCGCGCCCGCGAGCGTGCTCGCGAACGCGCTCGCGGCCCGCCGCTGCTCGGTCGTGAACGTCTCCGCGGTGAGCGTCACTTCGCGAAATCCCGCGGCGTACGCGGCGTTCAACGCCCGCTCGACGGTCGTCGGCCCGACGGGATCGAGCGCGAGCGTCGCCGACTCGATCGGCTCCTCGTCGCGGCGCGTGCTCCGCACGACGAGCGTCCCGTCGTCGTGCGGGTAGACGTGGACCGGTGCGCCGGCTTCGAGGTGGTGGGCGGTCGCCCACGCCTTCGGAATGGACACCGTGTACGTCCCGCCGCCGACCTTCTGGAGTTTGCGCGTCTCCATCGTCAGTAGATGAGTTCCGGGTCGTTCTCGACCGTGTAGAGGGTGCGCGCGGCGACGTTGACGGCGTGGTCGCCGACGCGTTCGAGGTCCCGAACGGTGAGGAGCGTCCGGGAGACGTCGTCCATGAGGCGTTCGACCGCCCACGCGTCGTCGCCGGCCTCACGCTCGATGAGGCCGCGGACGACGCGCTCGTTCGCGCGCTGGCAGAGCGCGTCGAGTTCGTCGTCGTCCGCCGCGACGTCGCGCGCGGCGTCGACGTCCCCGTCGGCGTACGCGTCGAGCGCGTCTCGGACCATCCCGAGCGCGTCCGCGCCGATGTCGGCGACGTCGACGTCGAGCGATCGCGCCCCGCCCGCGGCGAGCGTGTACTCGCCGAGATTGACCGCGAGGTCGCCGACGCGCTCCAAGTCGGTGATGATCTTGAACGACGCGGCGACGAAGCGCAGATCGCCGGCGACGGGTTGTTGGAGCGCGAGGAGGTCGATGCACTCCCCTTCGAGAGCGAGATACCGCTCGTTCACGTCGTCGTCGCCGTCGATGACCTCCCGAGCCAGCGACTCGTCCGTCCGCGCCAGCGCGTCGAGGGCGTCGCCGAGGCGATCGACGACGAGCGCGCCCATCTCGCGGACGTTCGCTCGCAGGTCGTCGAGCGCCGTCTGATACTCGTCACGCGGCATGGTCAGCCGAACTTGCCGGTGATGTAGTCCTCGACGCGCTGGCTCTGGGGGTTCTCGAAGATCTGATCGGTGTCGCCGTATTCGACGAGGTGGCCGCCGGTGAGGAAGACGGCCGTTTGATCGGAGATGCGGGCGGCCTGCTGCATGTTGTGAGTGACGATGACGACGGTGTACTCCTCGGCGAGGTCCTCGACGAGGTCCTCGATCTTCGAGGTGGCGATGGGGTCGAGGGCGCTCGCGGGCTCGTCCATGAGGATGACCTCCGGATCGACGGCGAGCGCGCGGGCGATGCAGAGCCGCTGTTGTTGGCCCCCGGAGAGACCCAGCGCGTTGTCGTCGAGCCGATCGGAGACCTCCTCCCACAGCGCGGCACCGCGCAGGCAGCGCTCGACGAGTTCCTCCTCCCGCTCTCGGTCGTCGCCGCCGAGGAGACGCGAGAGCAATCCCGTGTTGATGTCGCCGTGCTTGCGCGGGCCGTACGCGATGTTGTCCCGGATCGACTTCGGGAACGGATTGGGTTGCTGGAACACCATCCCGATCCGACGACGCAGTTCCACGAGATCGACGTCGGTGCCGTAGATGTCCCGGTCGCGGAACGCCACCGATCCCTCGATTCGCGCCGCGCGGATGCGATCGTTCATCCGGTTCAGACACCGGAGGAACGTCGACTTCCCGCACCCGGACGGCCCGATGAGCGCGGTGACGCTCTCCTCGGGGATGTCGATGTCGATCGACCGTAACGCCCGGTCGTCGTCGTAGTAGACGTCGAGGTCGCGGACCGAGAAGGCGGCGTCGCCTCCGAAGCCGTACTCGGTCCACTCGGTCTCGATCTGTTCCTCCGGTTCGCCGTTGACGGTGGTTTCGACGCTCATCGTTCGAGTTTTCGCTGGAAGTACATTCGCGTCGCGATGCCGACGGCGTAGAAGCAGAGAACGACGAGGAGGAGGACGAACGCGCTCGCCCACCCGAAGGACTCGCTGCCGCCGACGCCGGTCTCGATGACCGCGTACACCTGATAGGGGAGCGCGTTCGTCGCGGAGAGGAGCGCGTCGTTCGCCACGAACGGCGGCGACGACGTGAATCGGAAGCCGTGGATGACCCGGATCGGGTCGGCGTTCAGGCCGCCGGCGGCGACGAGGATGATCGGTGCCGTCTCGCCGGCGATGCGGCCGACGCCGAGGATGATGCCGGTGATGACGCCGGGGACGGCGGCGGGGAGGACGACGCTCCTGATCGTCTCCCACCTGCCGACGCCGAGGGCGACGCTGGCGTCTCGGTAGGCATCGGGGACGCTGTCGATGGCTTCGCGGCTCGTGATGAGGACGAGCGGGATGAGCATGAAGCCGAGGACGAGCATCCCGGCGAGGACGTTCGGTCGGCCGCCCGGCGAGAGTCGCGGCAGGATGAAGGCGTAGCCGAACAGGCCGTAGACGATGCTCGGCGTGCTCCAGAGCCCGTCCGTCGCGATGTCCACGACGGTCGTGAACCGGCCGCGCTCGGCGTACTCGGCGAGGAAGACGGCGGCCCCGACGCCGAGCGGGACGGCGAAGACGAGCGCGCCGAAGACGAGCCAGAACGTCCCGACGATGGCGGGGAAGACGCCGTCGATGTCGTATCCGAGTCCGGCGCCGTTCATCACGAAGGGGACGTGGACGGAGAGACCCGGACCGAGGTGGATCCCGCGGAGCGCGTGGCCCGCTCCCTTCTCGACGACGAAGGCGACGAGGAGCACGAGGAGCGAGAGCATGAACAGGGCGTTCGCACCGATGAGGAGGTACGCGCCGGCCTGCCGCCCGCGAGCGCCGAATCCCTGCGTGGCCTTCGCGGCGGCCCACGCGGTCGCGAGACTGGCGGCGAACGCCAGACAGGGAACGGTGATGGTCCCGGTGAGCGCGACGCCGAGGTGCCGGGGGTCCCACGTCCACGACGGCGTGATGACGCCGGCGAGGAGGACCGCGGCGACGAAGAGGGCGAAGCCGCCCCACGGGAGCGTCGCGGTGAGGTCCTCGCGGGCGAGCGAGCCGAAGAGGAACGCAGCGACCGCGCAGACGAGCGCGGCGGGCGCCCAGATCGCGACGCCGTAGCCGAGCGTCTGCGATGCGACGAGTCCGACGACGGAGAGGGCGAGCAGGCCGACCGGGAGACCCGAGAGGACCCCGGACGTGTCGTTCGCGTTCGCGTCGATGACCGCGCTCGCGGAGAGGAGTCCGACGGCCACGGTCACGACGCCGGCGACGGCGAGCGCGACACCGTAGAGCGTCGAGAGGGCGACGGACGCGACCGACGCGTCGGTCGTGATCCAGTTGAGGACGTTCGCGACCGCGAGCAGCATCGTGAGCACGCTCAGTCCGACGGCCGTCGTGGCCGCGGAGCGGGCGACGCCGGACCGGTCGTCCTCGATCGTAGCCGAGGACGCGTGTGACGCGCTCACGTCGATCCTCCGAGCGTGCTCTGCATGCGCGCCTCGATGTACCGCGAGAGGAGGCTGAGACAGAGGACGGTGACGAAGAGGACGACGCCCGCGGCGAACAGCGCGCTCATGAAGTCGTCACGCGTGATGGCGTTGCCGTACTGGCTGGCGATGAGGGTCGTGAGCGTCTCCGTGTTCGCGAAGACGTCGTAGAGGGGATCCGGGAGGGCCTGATTGTGCCCGAGCATGACGGTGGCGGCCATCGTCTCACCGACGGCGCGTCCGATCCCGAGGAGGACGGCGGCCGAGAGCCCGGAGAACGAGGCGGGGATCACGACGCTCTTGATCGACTGCCAGTCGGTCGTCCCGAGCGCGAGCGCCCCGTCCGTCATTTCGTCCGGCACGGCCGTCACGGCGTCCTCGGCGACGGAGACGACGGTCGGAAGGGCCATCACGCCGATGACGAGTCCGACCGCGAAGAGGCTCCCGAGGCTCACGAGACCGAGATAGTCGCTCATCGCGGGGTTCACGACGTTGAATCCGATGAATCCGTAGACGATCGAGGGGATCCCCGCGAGCATCTCCACCGCCGGCTTCACGACGCCGCGGGCGCGCGGGGGCGCCATCTCCGCGATGAAGATCGCGCCCGCGATTCCGAGCGGTCCGGCGACGCACGTCGCGATCAGCGTCGTCACCACCGTCCCCCAGATCATCGGCGTGAGCGCGAAGGTCCGCTTCGACGTCTCCCAGAAGGGCGAGGCGAGTCGGAAGAGATCGAGCCCCATGATCCGGAAGACGAGGAGGGACTTCCAGAGGAGATAGACGACGATCAACCCGAGGATGATCACCGTCGACGCCGTCGCGAGGAACGTCAGCGACTTGGCGGTCGCACCCTGATTGCGGTACCATCCGTACGCCGCCGCGAGCGCGAAGGTGACGACGGGGAACACGGAGTAGGTCGGAAGCGCGAGGAAGAGCGCGCCGAACGCGACGACGGAGAGCGCGCCGATCGCACCGGCGACCACCTCGTCGGTCGCGCGCTCCGAGAGCGCGTCGAGTCGGCTTCTGTACGGTCGAATCGATGATATCATATCATGTTCTCATTACGTCGGGACTGGACGAGCGAGGGGGCGGCCCGTCGGTCCGCGCCGCCCTCGAAGCCCGCGTCGCGATTGCGTCCCGGTTCGGGGGGTGAGCGGGTCGTCCGGGACCGGGGGATTACGACAGATCGAGCTTGCTCCGCTGGTTCTTCTGCCGCTCGTCCGGAAGCGTGATGTAGTCGTTCGCGGCGACGAACAGCTGCTGTCCCATGTCGCTGAGGATCATGTTGACGAACGCGGACTCCATCTTCGAGGTGTCATCGTAGGTGTAGCAGTGGAGGTCGCGATTGAGGAGGTAGTCCCGCGAACCGAGGTTCCCCTTCTGCTGATTGTAGACGGTGCCGTCGATCTTCATGTCCACCGCCGGGGCGCCGTTACCGACGAAGGCGTACCCGACGTATCCGATCGCGTTGTCGGAGCTTCGAACCGTGGAGGCGACCTGCTGGTTCTCGCCCTTGTGGACCGCGACGGCGGACGCCTCCTTCCCCCCGAGGAGGCGCTCGTGGAAGATCGTCCGGGTCCCCGAGCCCTCGACGCGGCCGACGACCTGAATCTCGGCGTCCGGACCGCCGACGGCCTTCCAGTTCGTGATGTCGCCCGTGTAGATCTTCCGGACCTCGTCCGCGCTCAGTTGCGTGACGCCCGCGTCGTAGATCTTCTGACTGACGATGATCTGCATCGCGTCGACGCCGACGACGTGGTTCACGAATCTCTCGTAGAAGGCGTCGTCGTGTCCGGAGAGTTCAGCGGTCACCGGCGCGGAGGCGTCGCCGATATCGACCTGCCCCTTCATCACCTTGTTGAGACCGACGCCGGAGTGGCTCAGTCCGATGGAGACGTGCCACGGGAGCGTGCCCTTATCACCGTCCGCGTCGTAGCCGGCCTGCGACGCCCAGTAGTCGGCGAACGGGAGATCCGTGTCGATGTTGTACGTCTCGTGCGGCCAGTGCTCCGCGTCGGACGTCGGCGCGTTGTAGTTCCAGAGCGACGCCGCCTTGCTCGTGATCGGATACACCGTCGAGGAGCCACCGGCGGTGAGGAGGTCGTCCCACGTGCTCGACGACCCGCTCGACGCGGACGTGCTGGTCGCGCGCTGCGTGCTCGAACTCGTGCTCGATTCGCTGCCGCCGCCGTTCCCCCCACAGCCCGCCAGCGCCACAGCCCCGGCCGCCCCCGTCACGGCGAGGAGCTTTCGGCGCGATACGAAGTCGGATGAGCCCGCTGAGTCGTGCGTCATCACCCGATACTGCCCGAGACACTACTAAAGCGGTTTATAATAGGTGTACGGATCGATCAGACGCGTACGAAGGTATATAGTCGGCTCTGCGTGCTCCGTCCCGATGCCGAGACCTATATAGTCGGCCCCCAGATGCGGCCGCGCGTCGTCCCGCTCTCTCAGGACGCGCCGTCGCTCTCGCCGGGATACTCCCACTCCAGTTCCGTCGTGCACCACGGGCAGAAATCGAGATCGGTGTCGAGTTCCTTCCCACAGACCGGGCACGTCGGTTCGCCGGTCGCGGACCGCGCCGGCGTCGACTGCCGGACGGCGAGCAGGTAGGCGTCGACGACGTTGCAGAGGCGCACGACGAGGAGGGCGATGGCGGCTTCCATCGGAATCGACGCCGCGCTGAGCGCGCCGACGTTCCCGCTCTCGATCGCGTGCTGATAGGTCTGTACCGTCGATGCGGGGACGAGGACGTACGCGGTGGCGAGCGAGAGCGCGATCCACCCGACCGCGCGGAGCCACGCCCGGAGGTACGCGTGTCCGATCCCCGGGTAGACGACGGAGAGGGCGGCCGCGACGACGCCCCTGCGATTGACACTCACAGTTGTACGGTGTAGGCCGGCGTGGCCCTTAAGGGCGGCTTTCTCGGCGTCACACGTACCGCGGATCGAAGAAGAGAACCGACGAGAACGCCGTCGGCACCAGCGGTGCCAGCGCCAGCGGCCTACTGCGGCGACGGGCTGCCGCTCTGCGCGCCGGCGCTACCCTTCTCGAGGGCGCCGCCGGTGATGTTCTT
The DNA here is from genome assembly GCF_000474235.1 of Halarchaeum acidiphilum MH1-52-1. Taxonomy (GTDB): domain Archaea; phylum Halobacteriota; class Halobacteria; order Halobacteriales; family Halobacteriaceae; genus Halarchaeum; species Halarchaeum acidiphilum. The sequence goes on along the minus strand of NZ_BATA01000022.1, from coordinate 3,140 downwards.
CAGCCGATCGACGAGCGAGTCCTTCTCCGGCTCGCCGACGAGCGCGATGTCGAGGACTTCGCTGATGTGGCTGACCGGGATGATCTCGATCTGATCCTTGTACTCGTCCTCGATCATGACGTCCTGCTCGTTCGCCTTCGGGATGATGACGCGGTTGCAGCCGGATTTCGCGGCCGCCTCGATCTTGTGCGTCACGCCCCCGACGGGGAGGACGTCGCCGCGCACGGACAGCGAACCAGTCATCGCGAGGTCCTGCGCGATCGGGATATCCTCCAAGGCGCTGATGACGGCGGTCGCGACCGTAATGGACGCGGAGTCGCCCTCGACGCCCTCGTAGGACTGGACGAACTGGATGTGGATGTCCTTGTTCGCGATGGATTCGCCGGTGTATTTCTTGATGATCGCGGAGACGTTCTCCACGGCCTCCTGCGCGATCTCCTGCAGTTTGCCGGTGGCGTAGATCTCGCCGCCCTCGCCCTGTCGCGGTGTCACTTCGGCCATGACGGGCATCATGATGCCGGAGTCGCCGCCCATGACGGCGAGGCCGTTGACGCGACCGACCGCTTCGTCGCCCGAGCGTTCGAGCTGGTAGTCCTTGCGGCGCTCGATGTAGTTGTCCGCGACCTGCTGTTCGATGGAGCGCGAGCGGTTCTTCGCCTCGAGGACGTCCTCGCGCTCGGTCATCTCGTTCCCCTTCGAACGGGCGATGTCGCCCGCGACGCGGACCAGCCCGCCGAGGTTGCGGAGTTCGAGCGTGAGATGATCCTTGCGGCCGGCGCGGCGCTTCGCCTCGAGGATGACTTCTCTCACCGCGTCCGGCGTGAAGTCCGGGAGCTGGCCGTCGCGCTCGACCTCTTGGGCGACGAAGCGTGCGAACTTGCGGCGCATCTCCGGGGTGTCGTCGATGGTGTCGTCCATGTACACCTCGTAGCCGTACCCCTTGATGCGCGAGCGCAGCGCCGGATGCATGTTCTCCATCGCGTCCATGTTCCCCGCGGCGACCATGATGAAGTCACAGGGGACCGGCTCGGTGTGCACCATCGCGCCCGAGGAGCGCTCGGACTGGCCGGTGATGCCGAACTCGCCCTCCTGAATCGCCGTCATCAGGTGCTGCTGGGAGCGGACGTCGAGCGTGTTGATCTCGTCGATGAACAACACGCCCTTGCTCGACTTGTGGATCGCGCCCGCCTCGACGCGCTCGTGCGCCGGGGTCTCCATGCCGCCGGACTGGAACGGGTCGTGACGGACGTCGCCGAGGAGCGCACCGGCGTGCGCGCCCGTCGCCTCCTCGAACGGCGCCGTCTGCCGGTCGGCGTTGTTGATCAGGAGCTTCGGGATCATCGCGTCGCTCCCGCGATTCGAGTAGCGGAACGCGAAGTAGATGATCCCGGCCGCGAGAATGCCGAGCAGGATCGCGCCCTCGACGAGGAAGGCGTAGCCGACCACGACCGCGAGGACGATCCACATGAGGAAGGTGCGCATCTGGTTGCGCTTGCGAACCTCCTCCTGATGGGCCTCGACGATCTGGTCGCCCTTCCCGGCGGGCACAGTCCGGACCTTCGGTTCGTTCGAGTCGTCCGGGTTGTGGTAGACGAGGACGTCCTGCAGGCTCTCCTTCGGCAGGAGTTGGCTCATCGCCTTCGCCAGCATGGACTTCCCCGTCCCCGGGGTCCCGATCATCATCACGTGTCGGTGCTGTTTGGCCGCGCGCATCACGATGTCGCGGGCCTCCTCCTGACCGATCACCTGATCGACCAGCCGGTCCGGCACCTTGATGTCCGCGGTGGAGTCGACCTGCAGTCCGCCGAGGAGGTCGTTCTCCGCGGCGTCCTCGTCGACCTCGACGTCGCCCTCCACGTCGACCTCGCTGCCGAGGTCGTCGAGGGCCCCGTCGGTCGAGGGGTCGGAGCGCGTGTCGGTGTCGTTCTCCCCCTCGTAGGAGGATCAGTCGTACGGTCGTTGCTCATAGAACCCTTATCGCTAGATGATTGAACGGGAGCGCGCTTGATATACTTTCTCCCTCCACCGGGCGACGAAAACGCCCGACACCGGCGCGGAACGCCCCCAATTCGCCGATCGACTCACACCGACTCGCCACGCTTATGCGGACCCGGCGGATGGGTGTGCGTACCGCAACACACGACCATGACACGTGGGTTCTACATCGGCCGGTTCCAACCGTACCATCAGGGCCACCACCGCGTCGTGCAGGACATCGCCGAGGAGGTGGACGAGCTCGTCGTCGGCATCGGAAGCGCGGATCAGTCCCACAGCGTCCGCAATCCCTTCACGGGCGGCGAGCGCATCATGATGATCACGAAGGCGCTCGCCGATCTCGATCTCGTGACGTACGCCGTCCCCCTCGAGGACATCAACCGCAACGCCGTCTGGGTGAGTCACGTCCGCTCGATGAGTCCGAACTTCGACGTCGCGTACTCGAACAACCCGCTCGTCGTTCGACTCTTCGAGGAGGCCGGTATCGAGGTCCGCGGCTCGCCGATGTTCGATCGCGAGGTCCTCCGCGGCACCGAGATCCGCGAGCGCATGATCGCCAGCGAGGACTGGAGCGAACTCGTGCCCGACGCCGTCGAGAACGTCGTCGCGGAGGTCGACGGCGTCGAACGCATCCGACGAGTGAGCGACACCGACGTCGAGGCGTCCCCGAGCGACTGACGCGACCGCACCGTTTTGATCGTCGCGCGCGTCCGTCCCGCGTGTGATCACTCTCGCGTCCGACTTCGACTCGCCGTATCCCGCCGCGATGCGCGGCGTGCTCTGCACGCGCACCGACGCCCGTCTCGTCGACGTCGCCCACGACTTCCCGCGACAGGACGTCCGCACCGCGGCGTTCTGGCTCCGCGAACTCCTCCCGACCTTCCCCGCCGCCGTCCACCTCGCGGTCGTCGATCCGGGCGTCGGCACCGACCGCCGGCCGCTCGCCGTCGCCGCCGGCGACCACGCGCTCGTCGGTCCCGACAACGGTCTCCTCCTCCCCGCCGCCCGCACGCTCGCCGGCGACGCCGACGCCGACGCCGACGTCGAGTGCTACGAGATCCCGATCGAGAACCCCGAGAGCGCGACCTTCCACGGACGCGACGTCTTCGCGCCCGCCGCGGCCGCCGTCCACGAGGACGGACTCG